>CAZDFF010000033.1:0-20103 GCA_964504425.1 uncultured Hyphomicrobiales bacterium | reverse complement strand
TGGCGCTGGTCGGCGCCGTCATGGCGCAACTGCTGCTGTCGCGCGCGCACGACCGTGCGCTGGAGCGTCTCTGAACAGCAGGGTCAGTGAGGCAAGCCGCGGGCGACGAAAGCGATCAGCCCCCAGCCGCCGAAGACAAGGTAGCCCAAGGCCCCCATCAAGCCCGGAACCATGTCCTTTGGCCGTGGCGGATCGCCCCGCCACCAACCGTAAAGACCGCGCAGCCCAATCGCCGCGCAGGCGATGGCCAGGATCAGGCCGACCGTCCAGGATGTCCATGTGGGTTCCTGATCCCTGAACCACTGAAACAGGTCATCGACCGGATTTGCCGGCAGGGTCGCCTTATCGTTCATGGCTGAAAATCGCGGTCAGGCGGCGCAGCCGCCGCGGTCACGATTGTTCCGGATAGATGAATCCGTGGGTGGGATAGACGCGGTTGCCCAGGGTTTCCGACGGTGCGTGCCAGACGCGGACCTTGGTCCAATCGTTCTTGGGCGATACGTCCACTACCATCACGTCGGTATCGATGCGGCCGCGATCCTCGCCGCGCCGGGAGGCCCAGTTGGCGTGATTGACCAGAATCTCGCGCGGTCCCAGGATTTCGGCGACGACGGCGACATGGCCCTTGTGCAAGCGGTCGCTCTTGCGGAACACCAGGACGGCCCCAGGTTCGGGCTGATTGCCCCGACCCAGATTGCTGCGTGCGGCCTTCGGCCACCATGTCCAGGCATCGCCTTTAAGCGAAATATCGGTGATGAGGCGCGCGTACTGCACGCACTGAAGGGCGGAACTGGAAGGGGCCGTGGCCGCCGGCCCCGAAATGGCCAACAGGCCCGCGAATAGAATTGCAGCGATCGTCGTTCTTACGGCGTTCGGCACGCTTTCGAGCCCCCTCAACGTATCGGCGCCGTTGCTCGGCGCTCGTCCACGGCACTCCCTGTACCAAAGGCGGTGAAATGTGACAAGGGGGCGTGTGTCACGGCCTTGCGTTGCTTGGATTTTTACCGCGTATATTCGCTTCTTCGGGCCCAAATTAAACTTTTGTAACGAATCGATTGCTTTGTGCCATGAGTAGGGCCCGAGACGACGATGGCATCGCGGTTTCACTTCGGCGCATCCGTCCCTATGATCGGCGGTTCAATCCAACAGATTTCGGAGATACCGTTGCCGCCGCTTTCCGTTCTCGATCAATCCGTCGCCTGCGTGGGAAAGCCGCACGGGGAATCCATTCGCAACACACTGGCGCTTGCCAAACATTGCGAAAATCTTGGCTACGCGCGGTTCTGGCTGTCCGAGCACCACAATCATCCGTCCATCGTCGGCACCGCGCCGGAAGTCCTGATGGCCGCGGTCGCGGCGACGACGGCGCGTATCCGCATCGGCAGTGCCGGCGTAATGCTGCCGCATTACGCGCCGCTCAAGGTAGCCGAACAGTTCCGGGTACTGGAGGCCTTGGCGCCCGGCCGCATCGACCTGGGCCTGGGCCGCGCGCCGGGATCGGACGGAATCACCGCGTTCGCGCTCAATCCACTGGCCGACAAGCGGTCCGACCAGTTCCCCGGCGACGTGCGCGACCTGATGGATTGGGTCAATGGGCGGCCGTTGATTCAGAACCATCCGTTCGCCCAGGTCCAGGCGTTTCCCAAGGGCGACACCGCACCCGAGGTCTGGATGCTGGGCAGTTCCGATTACGGCGCCCGGGTCGCAGCCTATTTCGGATTGCCGTATTGCTTTGCCTGGTTCTTCACCGAAGGCCGGGGCGCGCGCGAGGCGTTTCAGCTATACCAGGATGGCTACAAGCCGAGCGAGCGCCACCCCAAGCCGCATTCGGCCGTCTGCGTCTGGGCGTTGGCGGCCGATACGGCCGAGGAAGCGCGGCGCCAGTTCGCGTCCCGGGCCAAGTGGCGACTCTATCGCGACCGCGGCGAATTCCTGCCGTTGGAAACGCCGGAAGCGGCGGCGGCGCATCCGTACACGGAATCCGATAAAGCGCGGTTGGAGGGGTATTACGACAGCGCCTTTATCGGCACCGCGCCGGAGGTCGGCGACAAGCTGCGGGCGCTCGCCGAGTCATTGGGCGTGAACGAAATCGCGGTTGTCACCTGGGCCCACGACGACAAGATTCAGTGGCGGAGCTTCGAGCTGCTGGCCCAGGAATTCGGGATGGCTTAGGCGAGAGCCTTGTCGAGCGCCGCCGTCAGGCGGTCGACTTCTTCCAACGTGTTGTAATGCAGCATCGAGGCGCGCACGACTCCGTCCGACGGGTCGAGGCCGAGCGCCTGCATCAGCCACCATGCATAGAAACTGCCGTTCGATATCGCGACGCCGTCGGCCGCGACCTTGGCCGGCAGCTCGGATGATTTGCGGCCCTTTGCAACAAAGGAAAACGTCGGCGCGCGCAAATCCATCGTTTCCGGTCCGATCAGGCGGATGTCGTCGCGTCCGTTCGCCCAATCCAGGAAATGTCGGCCGATGGCCTGCTCGTGGTCGTGGAAAAGGGCGAAGACCTTGGCGGCGCGGCCGTTCAGATCCAGATTAGCCTTCGCCTCGGGAACGTGATGCGCGTAAAGCGCATCGATGTAATCGGCGATGCCGACAAGGCCCGCCGTCAATTCGTGGTTCGGCCCGCCCGGATTCAGCTTGAGCGGTATTTTCCCGTCGAGGAAGAAATGGTTCACGCCGCGGGCGCGCTCGAACACCTGGCGTTTCGCGTACATCAATCCCAGGTGCGGCCCGAAGGTCTTGTACAGGCTGAACAGATAGATATCGGCGCCCAGCGCTTTTACGTCGAGCGCACGGTGCGGCGCGTAGGCGACGCCGTCGACGCAGGTCAGCGCGCCCGCTTTGTGGGCCTTGGCGACGATGGTTTTGGCGTCGTAAATCGCGCCGGTGACGTTGGAACAGTGCGGAAAACAGACCAGCCGGGTGCGGTCCGACAGCAATTCATCGAGCGCGCCTGGATCGAGGGTCCCGGTTTCCGGGTCAACGGCCCATTCGCGAATAGCCACCCCATCGTCGGCGAGCCTGCGCCAGGCGCCGCTGTTGGCTTCGTGATCGAGGTTCGTGACCAGGATCTCGTCCCCGGGGGCTAACAGGGGTTTCAGGGCACGGCTGAGAAAGAAGACGTTCGCCGTGGTCGACGGGCCGATCATCACCTCGTCGGCGTCCGCCCCGATCAGTTCGGCCATCAGGCATTCGCCCGCGACCATGCGTTCGGCGGCAAGCTGCGAAGGCGCGGCAGGCGAACCCGGCTGCACCTGATTTTCGGTCATGTAGGTGGAAACGCGATCGATCACGCTCTGCGGAACGAAGCTGCCGCCCGCATTGTCGAAGAAAGCCCAACGCCAAGCGACGTCGGGAAAACGGCGGCGGACGAAATCGAGGTCGAGCGCGCGACCGGCGTCGTCCGCCGCCATGGTTCTAGATATCCGCGTAGCAGTGGGTCTCGGCCTTGCCGCCCGGATGGGTCACCGCGCCGTCGCAGGCGTCGCCGACGGTCTGGGCGTATTTCCAGAGGGTGCCCGACTGGTAATCGTGCCGGCGCGGTTTCCAGGCCTTGCGGCGCTTGGCGAGTTCGGCGTCCGAAAGGTCGACATGAAGCGTGCCCTTGACGGCGTCGATCGAGATCATGTCGCCGTTCTTTAAAAGCCCGATCGGTCCGCCGACGGCCGCTTCCGGTCCGACGTGACCGATGCAGAAGCCGCGCGTGGCGCCCGAGAACCGTCCGTCGGTGATGAGCGCAACCTTGTCGCCCATGCCCTGGCCGTAGAGCGCGGACGTGGTGGAGAGCATTTCGCGCATGCCGGGACCGCCGCGCGGACCCTCGTAGCGGATGACGATGACCTCGCCTTCCTTGTACTTGCGCTTGGTCACGGCCTCGAAGGCGTCTTCCTCGCATTCGAACACGCGGGCCGGTCCCTTGAATACTTGGTTCTTCATGCCGGCGACCTTCACGATCGCGCCCTGCGGGGCGAGATTGCCTTTCAGGCCGACGACGCCGCCGGTCTTGGTGATGGGTTTTGAAACCGGGTAGATGACGTCCTGGTTCTTGTCGAACTTCACGCCCTTCAGGTTTTGTGCGATGGTCTGGCCGGTGACGGTCAGGCAGTCGCCGTGCAGCAGGCCGGCGTCCAGCAGCGCGCGCATCAGCATCGGCACGCCGCCGACCTCGAACAGGTCCTTCGCCACGTACTTGCCGCCCGGCTTCAGGTCGGCGATGTAGGGCGTCTTCTTGAAAATTTTGCATACGTCGTCGAGCGAGAACTTGATGCCGCATTCGTGCGCGATGGCGGGCAGGTGCAGCCCGGCATTGGTCGACCCGCCCGAGCAGGCGACGATCATGGCCGCGTTTTCCAGCGCCTCGCGGGTGACGATGTCGCGCGGACGGATGTTCTTGCCCAACAGGAACATGACGGCTTCGCCGCTGGCCTCGGCGTAGGCGTCGCGGCTTTCGTAGGGGGCGGGAGCGCCGGACGATCCCGGCAGCGCCAGGCCGATCGCTTCGGACACGCAGGCCATGGTGTTGGCGGTGAACTGGCCGCCGCACGAGCCCGCCGACGGGCAGGCGAGGGATTCGATGTCGTGCAGATCCTTGTCGGATATCTTGCCGGTCGAGTGCGCGCCGACGGCCTCGAATACGTCCTGCACCGTGATGTCCTTGCCCTTATAGCGGCCGGGCAGGATCGAACCGCCGTACATGAACACGCTGGGGATGTTCAGGCGGACCATCGCCATCATCAGGCCCGGCAGCGACTTGTCGCAGCCGGCGAGGCCGACCAGCGCGTCGTAGCAATGGCCGCGCACGGTCAGTTCCGTCGAATCGGCGATGACCTCGCGGCTGACCAGCGACGACTTCATGCCTTGGTGGCCCATGGCGATACCGTCGGTCACGGTGATGGTGGTGAATTCGCGCGGCGTGCCGCCGGCGGCCTTGACGCCTTTCTTCACGACTTGGGCCTGGCGCGCGAGCGAAATGTTGCAGGGCGCGGCTTCGTTCCAGGTGGTGACCACGCCGACGAAGGGCTGGACGATCTCGCGTTCGGTCATGCCCATGGCGTAGTAGTAGGAACGGTGCGGCGCGCTTTGCGGGCCGACGGACGTATGGCGGCTCGGCAGCTTCTTCTTCGATCTGTCGAGCTTGGCGGATTTGGCGGGCATGTCGGTCTCTCCCAAGGGGGCGTTTCGGTTCAGGGGGAACCGTTTTATCCCTTGGGACCGGGACGGGCAATGGTCGGGAACCGAACAAACCTCAAGCGCACGTATCCGCCGGCGGAAGCCGGCGGATACGGCGCTCTTGCGTCAACGCACAGGGCCGAAGGAGGCGTTCCGACTGCCGGCGTTAACGGAGGTGCTTGTTGATCTTCCCGGCGGTTTCCGGGTCTTTTTGGGCGGTATCGGCGATCTGGTTGAACTTGGCGACCGACAAGCCTTTTTCCTCAATGGCCGTGACCATCTTTTCGGTCGCCTCTTGCTGTACCGCTTTCTGTTCGTCCGGCGAGCGTGCCTGTGCCAACTGCGGCGCGTATTCGTCGCGAATGGCCCGCACGTCCTTCACGGCCTCGGCGAATGCCTTGATTTCCGTATCGCCGATGGCTTGCTGCTCTTTCGGCGACGGGGATACGGTCTGCGCCAACGCCGACGGAGTCGCGACGATGCCCGCCGCCAGGAAGGCAACAGCAAGGATCGGCAGAATAAATCGTGTCATGACGGTTGTCCTTTTCCTTGTTTGACCTGCGTTTAGCAGACCGCATGCGATGCGGTCGACCGGCGCGTCTTCAAGTTGCCTCTGTGGGCACCAACCCCGTCGGTTCGCAAAAACGTCGTATCAGCCCCGAATCCACCCAAAAGCATCGCCGCGACGCGAACGCGGCTGCTCATCGTCCAACGTAAGGGGAGGGACCTTTCGGTCTTCTTACAGGCGCCTTAAATCGATGTCATGACACGACATCGCCACGAACGGCATCGTGCCGCCCACTCTCACCTAATCGCGCAATTTGACCCACACCGGCGTATGATCGGAGGCCTTTTCCTTCGCGCGCGGACCCTTGTCGATTTGGCAGTCCACCAAACGGTCGGCGGCCTGGGGCGACAGCAGCAGGTGATCGATGCGGGCGCCCATATTCTTTTGCCAGGCGCCGGCCCGATAATCCCACCACGTGTAATGGCCGTATTCGCGGCTGAGCGCGCGAAAGGCCTCGGTGTAGCCGAGGTGCAGGATTTTCCGGAACGCGGCACGGCTTTCAGGACGGAACAGGGCGTCGCCGGTCCAGTCCTCGGGGTCGTGTACGTCGCCGGGTTCCGGGATCACGTTGTAATCGCCGCCGATGACGACCGCGTCCTCCGTCGCCAGCAGGTCGCGGGCGCGACCGTGGAGTCGATCCAGCCAGCGGAGCTTGTATTTGAATTTTTCGGTATCCGCGCCGCCCTCGCTGGCCGGATTGCCGTTCGGCACATAGACGGAAATAACGCGCACGCCCGCCGTGAAGGCTTCGATGTAGCGCGCCTGTTCGTCCGTGTCGTCGCCGGGCAACACGCGCATTTCCACGTCGATCGGCGACTTCGATAGAATGGCGACGCCGTTGTAGGTCTTCTGGCCAGAGACGGCGACGTTGTAGCCGAGGTCGCCGATTTCCATCGCCGGAAATCCTTCCTCGACGCATTTGGTTTCCTGCAGGAGGACGATGTCCGGCGAGGCGCCTTTCAGCCAGTCGAGAATATTTCCAAGGCGCGCCTTGATGGAATTCACGTTGAACGTGGCGATCATCGTCATGGCGCATGCCTAGCACGATTTGCCGGTGCTGTCCGTCGGAAAGGGCGGCAATTCGGCTCTAGCCGTAGATGGCCTTGGGCAGCCAAGTCGAAAGCTGCGGAATCATCCATACGGTGGCGAACACGATTAACTGGATCGCGACGTAGGGGATAATTCCGGCATAGATGTCCATCGTGGTAACCGACGGCGGCGCGACGCCGCGCAGGAAGAACAGCGAAAACCCGAACGGCGGCGTCAGGTAACTCGTCTGCAAGTTGACGCCGATCAATACGGCGAGCCAGATCGGATCGACGTCCATCTTCAACAGCACCGGGGCGACGATCGGCACGACCACGAAGATAATCTCGAACGGGTCGAGGAAAAAGCCGAGCACGAACATCACCGCCATGACGATCAGCAGCGCGCCGGTCGCGCCCCCGCCCATGTTCGACAGGAATTCGTGCACCAGCGTGTCGCCGCCCAGGCGGGTGAACACCACGGAGAAGACGCTGGCGCCCATGAAAATAACAAACACCATGGATGTGATCGTCAGGCAGGAACGGCAGACCTCGTCGACGACGCCGAAGAATTTGCACCTGACCTCGGGAATGGCCGTGGCCGTGCCGATTCCGGCGATCAAGGCCGCGACGGCGAGGGTCAAAACGCCGAACCCGCCGGTGAATGCCGCGAGCAATATGGTGAGGCCGAAAAACGCGATCCAAAACCAAAACAGCCATCGTTGGATGTCGGCGGACGAACGGTGCCGGACGAAATGTTCCGAAAGGAGCTTAATCAACGTCAGGAGGATCGCGCCGATCGCGCCGACGGATGCCGCCTCGGTCGGAGTGGCGATGCCGACCAGGATCGATCCCAGGACGGCGATGATCAACATCAGCGGCGGCAATAACGCGACGACCACGCGCCCGCCCAGACCGGCCTTGGACTCGGGGGTCATCTTGAGGGCTGGCGCCGAGTTCGGCCGGAGCAGCGCGTTGAAGAACACCCAGAGAATGTAAAACCCGGCCAGTAGCAGGCCGGGCAAGAACGCGCCGGCGAAAAGATCGCCGACGGACAGCGTCGCGGGTGTGAAATTGCCCTTGGCCATTTGCGCCTGGCTGTAGGCGCTTTGCAGGATGACGGCCAAGAACACCAGCAGCGTCGACGGCGGGATGATTTGGCAGAGGGTGCCGGAGGCGCAGATCAGCCCCGATGCCAGCCGTTTGTCGTAACCGGCTTTCAGCATCGCGGGCAGGCTGATCAGCCCCATGGTTACGACGGTCGCCCCGACGATGCCGGTCGACGCGGCGAGCATGGTTGCGACGATGATGGTCGAAATACCCAAGCCGCCGCGGATGGAGCCGAACAGTTCGCCCATGGTCGTCAGCAGGGTTTCCGCCAGACGGGATCGTTCGAGCATCACGCCCATGAAGACGAACAGCGGAACCGCGATCAGCACTTCGTTCGTAACGACACCCCAGTAACGGAGCGGCAGGGCGGCGAAATAAGTCAGATCGAACGCGCCCAGCGCCCAGCCGAGAAGCGCAAACAACAGGGCGGCTCCCGGCAACGTGAACGCGATCGGATAACCCAACATCAGGAACCCGATCAGGCCGAAAAACGACAAGACCGCAAGAATTTCGCCGATCAGGATCGGATCCATTTATCGCGCCAATCGATCAAAGGGCTTCGGCGGAAACGACCGACTTGGGCGCCGGGCCGTGGCCCATCAGCGTCAAGATCGAGCGCAGGACGATGGAAACGCCCTGGATGCCGACCAGGACGACGAAAACGACCAACGTTCCTTTTAGAATGTATATGGCCGGCAAGCCGGACTCGTAGGCCGAGCGTTCGCTCATCCGCCACGACGACAGGAAGAACGACCACCCCGATGTTCCCATCATCCACAGGAACGGTCCCAGAAAGACGACGGTACCGAACAAGTCGACCAGGGCCTTACCCTTGTCGCCCATCCGATTGTAGACGGTGTCGATGCGCACGAACCCGCCATGCAGCATGGCGTAGGCCGATCCGAACATGATCGCCGCCACGTGCGTCCAGACGTAGGATTCCTGGAGCCAGACGAACCCGACTCCCATCGCATAACGCAGATACACCGTCGCGAAGCAGATCAATACGGTGATCAGCGTGAAGTACGCCACTACCCGCCCGACGCCCTCGGTGAGGGCGTCGAGGCGGGCGGCGACGGCGGAAAGAAGACGTATCTTCGGCGAAGGCACGTTCGGCGGCTCAGGCCGGATACTTGATCTTGAGCTTCCGCGCGTTGAAGAATTCGCGGTCCCCGGTATTGGACATCGCCATCATGTCCGATCGGGCCTTGAAGTAGGATTCCCAGATCTTCTTGCCGAGCGGGTCGAGTTTGTCGCGCTCCTCGAACAGAATCTGGCCGGCGGCGTTGCCGAGCCCTTCGAGAATTTCGTCCGGCAGCGTCAGGAACTTGACCGCATGCTGATCGCGGAGCGCCTTGATGGCTTTTGCGTTGATCCAGTTGTATTCGGCCAGCATATCCTGGTGCGCCGCCTGACAAGCCACGGTGACCACTTCCTTCAAGTCGCGGGACAGGGCGTCGAACTTCTTTTTGCTGATGATGACCTGCTGGATAGCGCCCGGTTTTTGCACGCACGGCCAATAGAGATATTTGCAGACCTGATGGAAGCCGAGCGCCATGTCGTTGGCCGGGCCGGTGAAGTCGGTGGCGTCGAGCGTGCCGGCCTGCAAGGCAGGGAACAGATCGCCGGGTGCCATCAGCGTCGGTACGGCGCCCAGACGGCGGATCATTTCGGTACCGATGCCCGGCATGCGCATCTTGATGCCCTTAAGATCGCCGACGGTTTTTAGTTCTTTCTTGAACCATCCGAACGACGGCGTGCCGATATTACCGACGGCGAAGCTTTTCAAGCCGAATTGCGCCGAAAGTTCGTCCCACAGTTTCTGGCCGTCTCCGTAATGCAGCCACGCCACGTGTTCCTGGTAAGCCATGCCGAACGGGGCGCCGAAGAAATAGGCGAACGCGCGGTGCTTCCCGAGGTGAAAGCCCGGTGTGTCGTGTCCCATATCGGCGGTGCCGTTCTGGACGGCTTCGAAGGTTTGCAGGCCCGGGACCAGTTCACCGGCGGCGAACACGCGGACAGACAGTTTGCCGCCGCTCATCGCGGTGATGCGCTTGCCCAGCAATTCGGCGCCTGTACCCAAACCGGGCAAGCCCTTCGGCCAGGACGTCACCATGCGCCATTCTTGCTTGCCTTGGCTCAGGGCCGGGGTCGGAAAACCTGACGTCGCAACGGCTGCGGCACTCGCGGCCACACCCGCCGTCTTGATAAAGCGTCTCCTGTTCATTTTAGCCTCCTCGCTGGTCGGATCGCGGACGATTGTTCGGTCTCTTTTCTTGTTTGTCGCCGTTCGATATCGATTGTCCCCATTCGATGTCAGATGGCGTCTATTCGGCAGCGTTTTGCGGCCGCGGCTTTTCGAGCACGGTGACCGTGCCCTTCTTGTTGTCGGTCAGGGCGAACACCGTGAAGTATTCGATTTCGGGGCGCATGCCGTAGCGTGCGACGATGCCGTCGAGCCACGGCCCATTGTAGAAGGCCTTCGCGTCCTCGAGCGTTTCCCACTGATAGACGCCGCCGGCGGTGCCGGTCTCGCTCCAGATGAAATGTTTACTGATCAGCCCCTTCGCGTCGCGGAAACCCGGAGCGATCTTGCTGAAGTGGGCGAGACAGGCGTTGTAATCGATCGACGGCGGCAATTTGTAACGCACGACGGCGGTGATCATGAATTTCCTCCTTTGCATCCCGGCGGCGCATTTCGCACGAAGACAGGCTGTTGCATTGGGGCGCCGCTCAACAAGCGATCATATATTAACCATATTTTTCGCGAGCGACAAGAATTCAACGGCGAGATGGGCAAGCGGAATCTAAAATTTACAATATATTGAATTATATTATAAATTTAATAAACCGTCGCAATTTCTAACGTGACTCGGCTTACGTAACGGCGGCCGCCGCCGACAATGGTGGCCGAGTACACGCCAATTTAATATATTATTTTAATGCCGACATTATCGCCCCCGCCAAACCGACCCGCCCCGGGGCCTGCCGCCAACTCGATCGCGGCGGCCTTGCGCGATGCCATTCTGAAAGGCGCCATCGCGGTCGGCACGCCGTTGCGCCAGGACAGGATCGCCCAGCAATTCAAGGTCAGCCATATTCCGGTGCGCGAGGCGCTTCGCGATCTCGCGGCGGAAGGCCTGGTCACGATCCGTCCCAACCGGGGCGCCATCGTCAGCCGGCTCCTGCCGGAAGAGGCGAGGGAACTGCTGGAAATCCGCTGCGTGTTGGAAACCCAAGCTGTCCGCTGGGCGCTGCCGCTTGCCGACGACGATATCTTGGCAAAGGCCGAAGCCGCGCTCGACCGGGCGGAACGGACCGAAGACGTGGCGCAATGGATGGAATGCAACTGGCTGTTTCATTCGACCCTGTACGCACGGGCCGAACGTCCGCGATTGGTCGCCCTGATCGAATCGCTCGATGCGCAGATCGATCGCTTTATTCGCGTTCTGATCGCGGCATCGGATTATCGCAAGCAAGCGCAAGACGAACACCGCGCTATCCTTGCCGCCTATCGGGTCGGCAACGCGGCCGCGGTCAGCAGCCTTCTCGAACAGCACATGACGGAAACGTCGCGCCTGTTGGCGGCGCTTCTTCGCCAGTCCCGGGATGAATAGGGTTTAGACGGAAAACGACGTGCCGCAGCCGCAGGTCGAGGTCGCGTTCGGATTGTTCATGCGGAAATAGGAACCGATCAGATCCTCGACGAAGTCGAGTTCGGACCCCTTGATCAGGTCGAGCGAAACCTCGTCGACCAGGACCTTGACGCCGCCCTTCTCGAAAACCTTGTCGTCGCCGTTCAGATTTTCCTCGAGCGCGAAGGAGTATTGGAACCCGGCGCAACCGCCGCCCGACACCAGCACGCGCAGCATGACCGGCTTGCCCTCGGCCTGGGCCAGGACCGAGATGCGCTTGGCGGCGCTGTCGGTAATGCCGATCGAGGGCGCGGCTTCGGCGATGTTTGTATCGGGCATGACAAATTCCAAAAATCCAAGGGTTCCAGCGATTTAACGTTGAACCCGTGGATTCAATGTAGTGCGTTGCGAGCGATTGTCAATCCACCGAGCCTGCATTCACGATGGCCTGGCCCAATGCAGCGCCAGCGCGTCGAGCCCAGCCTGGGCACAGGACCGGTCCTGGTCTGCGGTCCCGGACGAGCAGCCGATGCCGCCGACCACGGTGCCGTCGGCCACCGCCGGCAGGCCGCCGCCGACCGTGGTGAAACGGCCGTGCGCGTAGGTGTGAATGCCGAAAACCAAATTTCCGGGCTGGCACAGCGCGTTGTATTCGTGGGTGCCGCGCCGCGAGATCGCGGCGGTGAAGGCCTTGTCCTGGGACAGCCCGACGCTCAGGACCTTCGATCCGTCCATGCGTTCGAACGAAATCAGGTTGCCCGACTCGCACACCACGGCGATGCACATGGGCACGCCGATTCGTTGCGCCTCGGCGCGGGCGCCCTCGATCATGATTCGGGCCTCGCCCAGGGACAGCCGCTTCACGTCGAGCATCGATCGCCTCCAACACCTTGCGGGAGCAGGATAATAGGGCGGCCGGCGAGGCCTGCCCAGAGGCCATGGGACGGCCTATGGAAAGGTTTAACACTGCCGTTGCGGGGCCAGGGGTCGCCTTGTAGGTTCGCCCCATGATCGCCGCCAAAATGCTCGCACCCTTCGCCTGCCATCCGAGCCGGAGCCGCGGCCGGCTGTACCCGGAGCCGGAAAGCAAGACCCGCGACTGTTTCCAGCGCGACCGCGACCGCATCATCCACTCGGCCGCGTTCCGGCGCCTGCAATACAAGACCCAGGTTTTCGTCAACCACGAGGGCGATTTTTTTCGCACCCGCCTGACGCACAGCCTCGAAGTTTCGCAGATCGCCCGCTCGGTGTGCCGTTGCCTGGATTTGAACGAGGACTTGGCCGAGGCCTTGGCGCTGGCCCACGACCTGGGCCATCCGCCGTTCGGACACGCCGGCGAGGATGCGCTGAAGGAAATGATGGAAGACTACGGCGGCTTCGATCACAACGCGCAGAGCCTGCGCGTGGTGACTCGGCTGGAGGAAAGCTACGTCGCCTTCAAGGGCATCAACCTGACGTGGGAAACCCTGGAAGGCGTGGTCAAGCACAACGGTCCGCTCGAAGGGCCGAACGCGCGCAGCAATAAGCCGCTGCCGAAGGCGATCAGGGAATACGTTGCCGGGCACGATCTGGAACTCGGCACCTATGCCGGCGCCGAGGCGCAGGTCGCCGCGATTTCCGACGATATCGCCTACAACAACCACGATATCGACGATGGGCTCCGCGCCGGCTTGTTCACCGTCGCCGACCTTGCCGATGTGCCGTTGGTCGGTCCGATCTTCGCCGACGTCAAGAAGCGACATCCGGACATCGACGCGAAACTGCAAATTCACGCCGCCGTCCGCGACCTGATCGGCGAAATGGTGCGCGACCTGCTGGACGAAACCGGCCGGCGCCTGAACGACGCGAAACCGAAAACGCCCGACGACGTACGCCGCCTTGCCCAGCCGGTCGCCGGGTTCTCCGACAAGATGCGGGACAACGACAAGGCGCTGAAGCGGTTCCTGTTCGACAACATGTATCGCCACTACAAACTCAATCGCATGACCAGCAAGGCCCGTCGCGTCGTCAAGGACCTGTTCGGGCTGCTGATTCAGGAACCGGAATGCCTACCGACCGACTGGCGCAAGAAGGCCAACGGCGCGAAATCGGTCGAAACCGCCGAGGCGGTCGCGGATTACATCGGCGGGCTGACCGACCGCGCGGCGCTCGACGAACATCGGCGCCTGTTCGATCTTCAGGCGCGCACGTCATGAATTTGTTCCGTCATTTCGGCGACGAGGTGCAGCGTTCGCTCGAGCGCTTGGCAGCCGCCGGGCGGTTGCCAAGTGGCATGAATGCCGGGCGCGTCGCCGTCGATCCGCCGCGCGAAACCGGGCACGGGGACGTCACGACCAACGCGGCGATGGTGCTGGCCAAGGACGCGCGCATGAAACCGCGTGATCTCGCGACCCTGATCGCCGAGGAACTGGGCCGCGCCGACCAAGTCGTGAGCACCGAGATCGCCGGACCGGGTTTCATCAATCTCCGGCTCACCGACGATTTCTGGCGTGCGCGCCTGATCGAAATCCTGAAGGCGGGAACGGCCTACGGCGACTCCACGATGGGCAACGGCGAGCCGGTGAACGTCGAATACGTGTCCGCCAATCCGACCGGACCGATGCACGTCGGCCACGGCCGCGGCGCGGTGTTCGGCGACGCGCTCGCCGGCCTGTTGGAAAAAGCGGGCTACGCGGTGACGCGCGAATACTGGGTCAACGACGCCGGCGCCCAGGTCGAAATCCTCGCGCGCTCCCTGCATCATCGCTACGCCGAAGCCCTGGGCGAGACGCGCGGCGATATCCCGGAAGGGCTTTATCCGGGCGATTATCTGATCCCCGTGGGCGAGGCGTTGGCGAAACGCGACGGCCGCAAGTGGCTGGACAAGCCGGAAAGCGAATGGCTCGAACCGCTGCGCGCCTTCGCGGTCGAAAAGATGCTGGCGCTGATCAAGGAAGATTTGGAAGCCCTGGGCGTGACCTTCGATCTTTTCACCCACGAGCGCGCCCTGGTCGCGCGCGGCGGCGTCGACGAAGCGTTGGCCGCGCTCGAGGCCAAGGGGCTGATCTACACCGGCGTGCTGGAACCGCCCAAGGGCAAGACGCCCGACGATTGGGAACCGCGCCCGCAGATGCTGTTCAAATCGACCGAATTCGGCGACGACGTCGACCGGCCGGTCAAGAAATCCGACGGGTCGTGGACCTATTTCGCGACCGACATCGCCTATCACTTCGACAAGTTCCGGCGCGGATTCAAGACGATGATCGACGTCTGGGGCGCCGATCACGGCGGTTACGTCAAGCGGGTCCAGGCCGTGGTGAAGGCGCTGTCAGGCGGCGAGGGGGCGCTCGACGTCAAGCTCTGCCAATTGGTGAAGCTGCTCGAGAACGGCGAGCCGGTGAAGATGTCGAAACGCGCGGGCACGTTCGTCACGTTGCGCGAGGTCATCGACCGGGTCGGCAAGGACGTGGTGCGCTTCATTATGCTGACGCGCAAGAACGACGCGCAACTGGATTTCGACCTGGCCCGCGTGATGGAGCAATCACGCGACAATCCTGTTTTCTACGTGCAATACTGCCACGCGCGGATTCGTTCGGTGATGCGCCACGCCGCCGAAGCGTTCGCGCCCGACCGACTGACGGCCAAGGCGTTGGCGAAGGCCGATCTCGGGCGCTTGACCGATCCGGCCGAGATTGGTTTGATAAAACGCATGGCGAGTTGGCCGCGTCTGGTCGAAAGCGCCGCCGAAGCCCACGAGCCGCACCGCGTGGCCTTCTACCTTCACGAACTGGCAGCCGACTTCCATACGCTCTGGAACAAGGGTAAGGACGAAGCTCAGTTGCGTTTCATCGTCGCCGAAGATCCCGCGCTGACGTTGGCGCGTCTTGCGTTGATCCAAGCGGTTGCCTTCGTCGTGGCGTCGGGATTGAAGGTGTTCGGCGTCCAACCGGTCGAGGAGATGCGCTGATGCGCGTGACCCGCGACATCGATCCGTCCGAGATTCTTCCCGGCGTGGAAGGCGGCGAATTTCGGCCGCCGCCGCCCTTGAAGAAGAAGCGGCGGTGGTGGCTTAGGATTTTGCTGCTGCTGATCGTTCTCGGCGGCGGCGCCTACGGTTACGTTCATTTCGGCGGCAAGATGCCGGCGATGCTGGGCAGCACCGAGGGCGAGCCGCCCGTCATCAAGGCCGATGCCGGGCCGGTCAAGGTGAAACCGGAAAACCCCGGCGGCGCCGAAATTCCCGACCGCGACAAGTTGGTCTATCAACGCTTATCCGGGACGCCCGCGACCGAACCGAAAATCGAGCGGCTGTTGCCCGCCCCCGAGGCACCGCTCCCGCCCCCGGCACCGCCGGCGCCCGCCGTGCAGCAACCATTGCCCAAGGTCCCGACCGAAGCGCAGGTGAAGGCGGCGACCGTGCCTGCGCCGGCCACGGTCGTGGAACCCATGGGAAAGGTGCCGGCGGCGAAGCCGGCCGAAGCGCCGCCACCGCCCGCCGTGCCGACGGAGGCGGTGACCGTTGCGTCGAACGCGCCGAAGGCACCGCCCGCCGCGCCACCGTCTGCTTCGAGCGAGCCGGCGCGCGAGCTCGCGGCCAAGACCGAGCCCATCAAAGCGGCCCCGAAGGTCCCCGTGCCGGCGGCATCGGGTGCTTACCAGATTCAAATCGCCGCGGTGCGCCAGGAAGATCTAGCCAAGCGCGAATGGGCGCGGCTGCAGCGCGTTCATCCGGACCTTCTGGGCGATCTCGGTTTGGTTGTCGTGCGCGCCGATCTCGGCGCCGAAAAGGGCGTCTTCTATCGCTTGCGTGCCGGGCCGCTGGCAAGCGAGGCGGCGGCGCGCAAACGATGTAGCGATCTGGCGAAGGTCAAGGTCGGCTGCCTCGTCGTCAAGGCGCGGGAATAGGACGCGTTGGCCGCTCGTGCCGCCATCTTCGGTTCTTCCGGTCCCAGGCTGACGGAAGAAGAACGCCGCTTCTTCGCGGACGCCGACCCGTTGGGCTACATCCTGTTCGCGCGCAATGTCGAAACGCCGGATCAGGTGAAGGCGTTGGTCGCCGATTTTCGCGCCGTCGTCGGTCGCGACGACGCACCGGTGCTGATCGATCAGGAAGGCGGACGGGTCCAGCGACTTCGGCCGCCGCACTGGCGCGCGGCGCCGCCGGGCGCCGCGTTCGCGGCATTGGCCGCGAGCGATCCCGGGCGCGCCGTCGAGGCCGCGCGCCTCAACGCCCGTCTGGTCGCCGCCGAACTTTTCGACCTCGGCATCGACGTCGATTGCTGGCCGGTGCTGGACGTGCCCCAGGCCGATGCCCACTCGGTGATCGGCGATCGGGCGCTGGGCACGATGCCGGCGCAGGTGGCGCGCCTCGGCCGGGCGATCTGCGACGGCCTGCTCGATGGCGGCGTGCTGCCGATCGTCAAGCACGTGCCGGGACATGGCCGAGCCCGGTCCGACAGCCATGAAATGCTCCCGGTGGTGACATCGCCGCTGGCCGAACTAGAAGCCGTCGATTTCGCGCCCTTCAAGGCGCTGGCCGACATGCCGTGGGCGATGACGGCCCATGTGGTCTATACGGCGATCGACCCGGACCGGCCGGCGACGACGTCGAAAAAGGCCATCGCGGAGGCGATTCGCACGAAAATCGGCTTCGACGGCGTCCTGCTGTCGGACGACATCGGCATGAAGGCCTTATCTGGCGGCTTTCGCGACAAGGCCGAGGCGGTTCTTGCCGCCGGTTGCGACATCGTGCTCCATTGTAGCGGCGTGCTTGACGAGATGCGTGAGGTTGCCGCCGGTACGGGCCTTCTGGGCGGGCCCCAGGACCGGCGTCTGGCAAGGGCCAGAGCCTGCAAGCGCCGGCCCCAGGCCTTCGATGCCATGGCCGGCGTACGGCGGCTGGATGCCTTGCTCGCGGACCGTCGGGAGCGTGCGTGATGGGCGACATGAGCGTCGAGCAGATTCTGTTCCAGATTTCGGTCTGGGCGCTGCCGGTGCTGATCGCGGTCACGCTGCACGAGGCGGCGCACGGGTTCGTGGCCTGGCGCCTGGGCGACGACACGGCCTACCAAATGGGGAGGGTCACATTCAATCCGCTACGCCATATCGACCCGGTGGGAACGGTGCTGATGCCGGCCGCGCTGCTGTTCTTTTCCGGCGGGCGGGTGATGTTCGGCTACGCCAAGCCGGTGCCGGTGGATTTCGGCAGGCTTGGCCGGCCTCGGCGGGACATGGTGCTGGTCGCGGCCGCGGGGCCCGGGGTGAACCTGCTGTTGGCGATAACGGCGGCGTTGCTGGTTCATGCCGCGGTGTTGCTGCCCGGATGGGCTGCGCCGTGGGCGCTTCAGAATCTCGCCAACGCGATCTGGATCAACGTGCTGTTGATGGTCTTCAATTTGCTGCCGATGCCGCCCTTGGACGGCGGGCGAATCGCGGTCGGCGTGCTGCCGCTTTCGCTGGCGCGGCCGCTGGCGCGGATGGAACGCGCGGGCATGTTCGTCATACTGGCGGCGATCTTCCTGCTGCCGTGGCTGGGCGAGCAAATCGGACTCGATTTGAACATCTTCCGGTGGTTGGTCGGGGCGCCGTCGGAGTATGTTGTGAATCTGATCGCGACCGCCACGGGGATACGGTGAGACGGCCATGAATACCGAACCGATCGACGATTTCGAAGACGCGCGCCAAGCCGCCGAAACCGGTGACGGCGCTTTCGTCGTCGATCTCGACGGCTTCGAGGGGCCGATCGATGTGCTGCTGATGTTGGCGCGCGATCAGAAGGTCGACCTCAAGCAGATTTCGATCCTGCAACTTGCCGACCAGTACCTGGCTTTCGTGATGGAGGCCCGGCGCCGGAACCTGGAGCTTGCTGCCGACTATCTGGTCATGGCGGCGTGGCTCGCCTATCTGAAATCGCGCCTGCTTCTGCCTCAGCAGAGTGGCGAGGAAGAGCCGAGCGGCGAGGAAATGGCCGCCGCGCTCGCCTTCCATCTGCAACGGCTGGAAGCCATGCAGAACGCCGGTGCTCAACTCATGGCCAGGCCCCGGCTCGGTCACGACTTTTTCGGTCGTGGCCGGCCGGAAAAATTCAAGACCATCGAAAATTCGGTGATCGATCTGTCGCTGTACGAATTGCTGAAAGCCTACGGCGATCAGCATCGTCGCAAGGCGACCAGCGTGCTGCACATCGAGCCTTTCGATATCTACACGGTCGAGGACGCGCTGGAGCGGTTGCGCAAGTTGCTGGGCACCACGCCCGACTGGCAGAACCTTTGGCATTTCCTGCCGGAAGGCTTGAAGGGCGGCTTGATTTTGCGTTCGGCGCTGGCTTCCACCTTCACCGCGACCTTGGAAATGGCCCGCGAGGGCAAGGTCAGGATCAAGCAGAGCACGACCTTCGGACCGATTTTCCTGCGCGCCGTCGAGGCCCAGGCCCCCACACCCTCTAATTCGGAGCACGCGGCTCAATGAGCATGAGCGACCATCAGACCGACGATCCCGCCGTGCAGGACGATGCGCAGGAGCAGGACGAACAGGCCGTGGAGTCGAAGCCCGTTCCGGCCGCTGGTGCCGAACCGGTCGAGCCCGACGCCGACGACGAACTGGGCGAGGACACGGGCGCCGATGCGGCGCTCGACCCGCTGCACCTGCGGCTTTTGGAAGCCGTGCTGTTCGCCTCGGCCGAAACGTTGTCGGAAAAACAGCTGGCCGCCCGGCTGCCCGACGACGCCGATTTGAAAGGCCTGTTGCGCGCGTTGAAGCGGACGTATGCGGACCGCGGCGTGAACCTGGTCCGTGCCGGCAAGGCATGGGGGTTCCGCACCGCGCCCGACTTGGCGCGGCAGATGAACATGACCGTCGAAGTGTCGCGCAAACCGTCGCGCGCGGCGGTCGAAACGCTTGCCATCGTCGCTTACCATCAGCCGGTGACGCGCGCCGAGATCGAAGAAATCCGAGGCGTCGGGCTTTCCAAGGGCACACTCGACCATTTGTTCGAGCAGGGCTGGATTCGCCCCGGTCCGCGGCGCGAAACCCCGGGCCGCCCCGTCACTTGGTTCACTACCGACTCGTTCCTCGATCACTTCGCTCTCGACAGCCTGAAGGACCTGCCCGGCATCGACGAACTCAAGGCCGCCGGCCTGTTGGATTCCAGTCCGGCCCTCAATGCCTATCGGACCAGGGCCGGCAACATGGGCCCGGATGCCGAACTCGTGGACACCGATCCGACGGCCGAGGAAGACGCGGCCGAACCCCTCGATCCGGAAGGCGGCGAGGACGATCTGCCGAGCCCGACGTTGCGGGCGACGCCGAGCGACGCCGCTGAATAGGCGTCGCTCGATCCGCGGCGGGGCGCCAGTCCCCATGCCGGGCCGAACGCGGTAAATCCCTGGTTTTTCTAGGCTTTGCCGCAGGTCCCGCGCCATTGCGGCGGCGGGGGGATTCTGCCATTATCCCGGCCGACCTCGGACAGGCTTGAAATAACGAAAGATTCAGGTGGGATGGAGTAGATGGGTACATTCAGCATTTGGCATTGGCTGATCGTTCTTGTCGTGGTGCTGGTGCTGTTCGGCGGCGGCGGCAAGATTTCGCGTCTTATGGGCGATTTCGGCAAAGGCTT
>CAZDFF010000032.1:18343-20295 GCA_964504425.1 uncultured Hyphomicrobiales bacterium | reverse complement strand
CGGCAACCATTCCCACGGCCAGAGCATGGAAACGACGCTCGCCCAGGTCGCGAACGAAGTGCTGGGCATCGATCCGGCGGCCGTGCGCCTGATCCACGGCGACACGGCGCTGTCGCCTTATTCCACCGGCACCTGGGGCTCGCGCAGCGCCGTGATGGCGGGCGGCGCCGTCGCCGCCGCGTGCAAGCAACTGGGCGAACGGGTGAAGAAGATCGGCGCGCATCTTTTGCAGACCGACGCCGACAAGGTGCGGATCGCCGAAGGCCGCGTCGAGGGCCCGTCGGGCAGCGTGTCGCTGGCCGAGGTCGCCAACGTCTGGTACCTGAAGCCGCAGAATTTGCCGGACGGCGTCGATCCGGCGGGCCTGGAAGTCACCGCCGGCTACAAGCCGAAGGTCGACACCGGCACTTTCAGCTACGCGTCCCACGCCGTGATCGTCGCCGTCGACACCGAGATCGGCCAAGTCGAGATCTTGGATTACGTCATCGTCGAGGACGCCGGCACCATGATCAACCCGACGGTGGTCGAGGGCCAGGTCTACGGCGGCGCGGCCCAGGGCATCGGCACCGCGCTCTACGAGGAAATGCCGTTCGACCGCGAGGGCCAGCCGCTGGCCTCCACGCTCGCCGATTATCTGTTGCCCGGCCCGACCGAGGTGCCGCACTTCCGACTCGAACACATGCACACGCCCTCGCCCAACACCGAATTCGGCGTCAAGGGCATCGGCGAAGGCGGCGCCATCGCGCCCCCCGCCGCCATCGCCAACGCCATCAACGACGCGCTGAAAGGCATCGGCGCCGAGGTGCTGGAAAGCCCGGTCACCCCAAGACGATTATTGGCGGCCATTGCCGCGGCCCGAAAGGCGGCGGCCGAATGAAGCCCGCGATCTTCGATTACGAACGGCCGAAGTCGCTGGCCGACGCGGTGGCCCTGCTGGCCCGCCACGGCGGCGACGCCAAGCCCATCGCCGGCGGGCAGTCGCTCGGGCCGATGCTGAACATGCGCCTGGCGCAACCCAAGTTGCTGATCGACGTCGCCCGCCTGCCGGAACTGAAACGGATCGAGGACGGCAAGGACGCCGTCACCGTCGGCGCCGCGATCACCCACGCCGAGATCGAGGACGGCAAGGCCCCCGACCCGACCCGGGGCGCGCTCAGCGCCGTCGCCGCCGACATCGCCTATCGCGCCGTGCGCAACAAGGGCACCATCGGGGGCAGCCTTGCCCACGCCGATCCGTCGGCCGACTGGCTGACGGCGCTGTCGGCCATGCACGCGGAGGCGAGCATCACGGGTCCGAAGGGGACGCGCCGGGTACCGATCGCGACCCTGGCGGTGTCCGCGTTCGAAACCGTGCTAGGCGCGGGCGAGATCATCGACGCCGTGCGCATCCCGCGCTTTTCCGACGCCGCCCGCTGGGGTTTCTACAAGTTCTGCCGCAAGACCGGAGAATACGCCGAAGGCATGTGCGCGATTCTGATCGACCCGGCACGCGGCATCGCGCGGGCCGTGCTGGGCGCGACCCACGCCAAGCCCATCGTCGTCGACGGCCTCGACGGCTTGCTTGGCGGCGGGTTCGATTCCGCCCGCGCCGGCAAGATCGTCGACGATAACGGTCTCGGCCACGATCCGTTCGAACGGCAAATTCACCTCGCGGCGTTGCGCCGCGCCGTTGCGCAGGTATCCTCATGAACGCCCAGAAGCCCCTGAAGACGGTCACCATGACCGTCAACGGCAAGACGGTGACGAAACCGGTCGAGCCGCGCACGTCGCTGGCCGATTTCGTCCGCCACGACCTGATGCTGACCGGCGCCGACGGCGCGTCGGTGCTGGTGCGCGGCTACTACCTGGCCGAGACGCCGCCGACCCTGGTGTCGGACGTCGGGGCGCGGATGTCGCCGGAACTGGTGGCAAAGCTCGCCGGGCCGCTGGCGCCCGGCCAGTACGCGCAGGCG
>CAZDFF010000032.1:0-18333 GCA_964504425.1 uncultured Hyphomicrobiales bacterium | reverse complement strand
GCTGACCGGCACGCATCTGGGTTGCGAACACGGCGTCTGCGGCGCCTGCACGGTGCTGATCGACGGCCGGCCGATGCGGTCCTGCATTACTTATGCCGTGGCATGCGACGGCATGGACGTGACCACCGTCGAAGGCTTCGAGGCCGATCCGACCATGCGCGACCTGCGCGACGCCTTCGCCGCCGAACACGCCCTGCAATGCGGCTATTGCACGCCCGGCATGCTGGTCATGGCGCGCGACATCGTGCTGCGCCTGCCCGGCGCCGACGAGACGAGAATCAGGAAAGAACTCAGCGGCAACCTGTGCCGCTGCACCGGCTACGTCGGCATCGTCCGGGCCGTCATGCGGGCGGCGAAGGCCGCCGCCGCGCGGCCCGCCCCCGCGCCGGCCGCGAAACCCCAACCAGCCGTTGCCGTCGCGCCCGCGACGAAAAAGGAACCGGCCCCCACCGCCGTCTCGAAAGCGCCGCACGCCAACCGCATCGAACAGAGCTTTACCGTGCATCACCCGCGCGACGCGGTGTGGGCGTTCTTTGCCGACGTCGACGCGGTCGCCGCGTGCATGCCGGGCGCGCAGCTGACGGCACCGAGCGACGGCCGCCACGTCGAGGGCCGCATCACGGTGAAGATGGGCCCGATGGCGCCGTCGTTTAAAGGCGTCGCCGACATCTGGCGCGACGACGCGGCGTTCCGGGGCACCATCGACGGCCAGGGCCTGGACGAAAAATCCGCGTCCCGCACCCGGGGCGAGGTCGCCTATGCGCTGTCCGAGATCGACGGCGGCCAGGGCACGCGGGTCGACATCGCCGTGGAATTCACACTGACCGGCGCGCTGGCGCAATTCAGCCGCGGCGGCTTGGTCAACGAACTGGCGGCGCGCATCGTCGAGATTTTCGCCAAGAACCTGGAAGCCCGCATGGACGCCCGCGCCCGGGGCGAGGACGCGCCGGCCACGTCGCAAAGCGCCGAACTGAACGCCTTCTCGATCTTCCTGTCGGCGCTGAAGGGCTGGCTGAAGGGCCTGTTTGGCGGCAAGTAGCCTCGACGCCTGTATCCGATTTCGTCCTGACCGGGTATCCTGTCGGCGATCGCGGTTGACGCCGCCAAGCCGACGTATAATATCGGTTCACGTTATCGAAATTCGTTTTCGTGAACCGGGGGCCGGAGTGACGCACTCGAATGGAACACCAGGACCTGCTGAGCGGATTGGTCCGGCTTCACGTCCTGCATCACGCCGCGGAGGGCGATCTCTACGGCCTGTGGATGATCGAGGAACTCGCCCGGCACGGCTACAAGCTGAGCCCCGGCACGCTCTACCCCATGCTCCGCTCCATGGAGAAGAAGGGTTATCTCGTCTCCAAGCAGAAGCGGGTCGGCCGCACCGCGCGGCGGGTCTATCGCGCCACGCCGCTCGGCCGCAAGGCGCTGAAGATCGCCAACGAAAAGGTCCGCGAACTGCTCGGCGAGACGATCGGACACCGTTGAGCCTTCGCGACGCCCATTCGGCGGGGTCCGCCCGATGAGCGCCGACAATCCCCACGCCGCACCCGCGCCGCGTCGCGGCTCGGCGGCCGAGGTGTTCCGCGTCTTCCTCGGCCTCGGGCTTACGTCGTTCGGCGGCCCGGTCGCCCACATCGGCTATTTCCGCGAGGCCTTCGTCGTCCGGCACAAGTGGCTGGGCGAGCGCGCCTACGCCGATCTGGTCGCGCTGTGCCAATTCCTGCCCGGCCCGGCGTCGAGCCAGGTCGGCATGGCCATCGGCCTGATGCGGGCCGGCTATCTCGGCCTGTTCGCCGCCTGGACCGCGTTCACCCTGCCGTCGGCCGTCGTCCTGGTGCTGTTCGCCTACGGCGCCGGCAGCCTGGAAGCCGCCGCCGGCACCGGCTGGATTCAGGGGCTGAAGGCGGCCGCCGTCGCCGTCGTCGCCCACGCGGTGCTGGGCATGGCCCGCAGCCTGACGCCGGACAAGGAGCGCGCCGCCATCGCCGTGGCGGCCATGATCGGCGCCCTGTCGATTCCGTCCGCGCTCGGCCAGATCGCCGTCATCGCCGTCGGCGGGCTGATCGGGCTCGCGTGGCTGCGCCCGCCGGTCGGCCCGGCCGAAGAGGACGAAGCGCTGGCGTCGGCAGTCGGGCGCGGCGCGGCGGCATTCTACCTGATCGCGTTCTTCGTCCTGCTGGCGCTGCTGCCCGTGCTGGCCGCCTCGGGCGGCGACGGCACGGCGCGCCTGATCGACGCCTTCTACCGCGCCGGATCGCTGGTGTTCGGCGGCGGCCACGTGGTGCTGCCGCTGCTCCAGGCCGAGGTCGTGGAAACCGGCATGGTCGGCCGCGAGGCCTTCCTGGCCGGGTACGGGGCGGCCCAGGCAGTGCCGGGGCCGCTGTTCACCTTCGCCGCCTATCTCGGCACCGTCATGCAGGCCCCGCCGTCGGGCATCGCCGGCGCCGCCATCGCCCTGGTCGCGATCTTCGTGCCTTCGGCGCTGCTGGTTCTCGGCGGCCTGCCGTTCTGGGATCGGCTGCGCAGCGCGCCTTTGGCGCAGCGCGCGCTGGCCGGCGTCAACGCGGCGGTGGTCGGCCTGCTGGCCGCCGCGCTTTACGATCCGGTCTTCACCGAGGGCATTCCCTCGCCGCAGGCCATGGCCGTCGCCGCCGCCTGCTTCGTCGCGCTCGGCGCCTGGAAAATCCCGGCCTGGGCGGTGGTGATCGCGGCGGGCGCGGCCGGGTTCCTGGTGCTGTAACGCTAGGCCCTAAAGCCCCATGTAGGCTTGGCGAATCGTCGGATCGTCGGACAGCACCGAGGTTTCGCCCGCGAGCGTGACTCGTCCGGTTTCGATGACGAAGGCATGGCGCGCCAGATCGAACGCGGTCATCACGTCCTGTTCGACCAGCAGGATGGTGATGCCGGTCTTGTTGATTTCGACCATCGCGTCGCACAGCCTTTCGACCGCGCGCGGGGCCAGGCCCAAGGACATTTCGTCGATCATCAAAAGGCGCGGCTTCGACATGATGCCGCGGGCGATCGCGCACATTTGCTGTTCGCCGCCCGACAGCGTGGTCGCGTCCTGATTTTCGCGCTCCTTGAGGATTGGAAAGATCGCGTGCACGAAATCGAGGTCCTTCTTGATCGCCGCGTCGCCGTCCTTGCGCAGGAACGCCCCCAGCAGAAGGTTGTCGCGGATGGAAAGGCCCCGGAACAGGCGCCGCCCTTCCGGCACGTGGGCGATGCCGAGCCCCAGAACCTTGTCGGGCGGCGCGCCGGTGATGTCGCGGCCGTCGAACGTCACCCGCCCGCCGCGCGTCGGCACCAGGCCGGAAACGGTCCGTAGCAACGTCGTCTTGCCGGCGCCGTTGGAGCCGACGATGCAGGCGATTTCGCCCGCGTGGACGGCGATGTCGACGCCCCACAGCACCTGCACGTCGCCGTAACCCGATTCCAGGCCTTCGATGCGGAACAGCGGCTCAGACATCCTTGGCCATCCTTTTTTGCCGTTCCGCGAACTTGGCGCCGAGATAGGCCTCGATCACGGTTTCGTCGGCGACCACAGCCTCGGGGGCGCCCTGGCTGATCAGCTCGCCGTGATGCAGCACGAGAATCCGCTGGCTCAGGGACATCACCACCTTCATCAGGTGTTCGATCAGCAGGATGGTCACGCCGGAGTCAGAAATCTTCCGGATCAAGTCCAGCGCGCCGTCGATTTCGCCCGCGTTCAAACCGGCGTTGACTTCGTCCAGCATCAGCACCTTGGGCTTCATGGCGAGGCTTTTCGCCAGTTCCAGGCGCTTGCGATTGGGCAGGGTCAGGGACGCGGCCGGGGTGCGGGCGACGGCGCCGAGGCCGACGAAATTCAGATGCTCCAGCGCCGCGTCCTCGGCGGCCTTGCGGCTTTTGGCGCCGCCCGCGAACAGGGCCCCGGCGGCGACGTTTTCGATCACGGTCATGTCCGGGAACGGCTGCACGATCTGGAACGTGCGGCAAAGCCCGCGCCGCGCGGCCTGGTGCGGACGTTGGCGGGTCACGTCCTCGCCGTTGAAAAAGACCTGCCCGGCGCTGGCGCGGAAGACGCCGGTCAGCAGGTTGACCAGGGTGGTCTTGCCGGCGCCGTTGGGGCCGATCAGGCCGACGATCTCGCCGGGCCGGAGCGCGAAGGAAACGTTTTCGACCGCGTGCACGCCGCCGAACGATTTGGAGAGGCCCTTGACCTCGAGGATCGGCGACACTGTCATGCCGCCCTCCCGATGCCGACGCGCGCGAGTATCTTCTTGTAATCGAGGCGCAGCAGGCCGCCCGGCAGGAAGAAGATCAGGAACACGATCACCAGGCCCAGGATCGCATAGTGATATTGCAGGAACCGGGCCCAGATGACTTCTTCCATGACGACGAACGCGGCGGCGCCGACCACCGGGCCGAACACCGTGCCCGCGCCGCCCAACAGCGCCATGACCGGCACCTTGAGCGTGAGCAGGATGGAGAACGAATCCGTCGGATCGATGTACGCGACCCAGGAGGCGTAGACCGCGCCGACCGTGCCGCAGAACATGGCCGAGAGCGTGAACCCGGCGATCTTGTAGGCCGTGGAATCGATGCCGACCATGTTGGCCGCGTCCTCGTTCTGTTGGATGCAGCGCAGTCCGAAGCCGAGCCGCCCGCGATCGACCGCGACCGTCACCGCGAACACCAGCAGCATGATGCCCAGCATCATCCACAGGAACAGCCGCGCGACGAAATCGGGGCCGCCCGCGACGATGGTGACGTTCAGGCCGTCGCCGCCGCCGGTAAAGTCGCCCCAGGACGAAATGATCAGGCGCAGCACCTCGACCATCGAGATCGAACCGATGGCGAAATAGTGCCCGCGCATCCGGAGGATGGCGAAGCCCAGCATGGCCGCGAACCCGGCCACGAACACGGTCGCGAAGGCCCAGGCCAGCGGCAACGGCAGGCCGTGCTTCTGCGACAGGGCCCCGGCGTAGGCGCCGAGCCCCATGAAGGCGGCGGTCGCGAACGACGGATAGCCCGCCATGCCGCCGATGAAATTCCACGACAGGGCGAGCGCCGAATACATGCAGACGAAGGTGGCGAGCCGGACGACGTAATTGTCGGCGTAGAACGGCGCAGCGCCCAGCACCAGGACCCAGACGCCGAACAGGACGAAGGCGCGGTTCATTCGTAGCCCTTCCGTCCCACCAGCCCGGTCGGGCGGAAAATCAACAGCAGGATCATCAGCACGAAGCCGACGGTGATGGCGTGCTGCGGCCCGAACCAGAGCCCGGCGAAGCTTTCGATCACGCCCAGCATCAAGCCGCCGGCCAGCGCGCCCGGCACCGAGCCCAACCCGCCGATGACGCAGATGACGAACGCCTTGCCGAGATAGGTCCCGGTCAGGTTGGTCGTCACCGGAAAGACCACGGCGACCAGCGCCCCGGTGGCGCCCGCCATCAGGGCGCCGATGCCGAAGGTGACGGCGTAGACCCGATCGATGGGAATACCCATCAGGGCGGCGGCGTCGCTATCCATGCGCACGGCGACGATGGCCCGGCCGATGCGGGACGACCGCAGCAGCCAATAGAGCATCCCGGTCAAGGCGAGCGCGAGCACCATGGCGCCGAGCCGGTCGACCGGCAGGACGACGCCCAGGAAATCGACGCGCCCGAGATCGAGCGTCACGCGTCGGGGCGTCGCCGTGAAGGCCAGGTTCATGACGTTATACATGATCATGTCGAGGCCGAAGGTGAGGGTCAGCGTGGTCAGCACCGGACGGGTGACGACCCGGTTGATCATGGTGTGCTGGATCGCGTAACCGAGCGCGAACATGATCGCCGCCGAAATCGGCAGCATGACGACGGGCGGAACGCCGAAATGGTGCCAGGCGAAGAACGTCAGGTAGCCGCCGAGCACGATGAACGAGCCGTGCAGCATGTTGATGACGTTGAGCACGCCCCAGACGAGCGAAAACCCGACCGCGATGCAGGCGTATAGCGCGCCGAGAACGATGCCGTTCGCGAAAATCTGGGCTTCCATGGTCAGGCGAATCTTCCGTTTATCGACTTTTCGAATTTCGGTTCACAAGAACAGGCGCCGGCGGCACCGGGCCGCCGGAAAGCGAGCCATAACCGAACCGGCGCCGGGACGCGAGGGATTTCCCCCGCCTCCCGGCCCGGCCGGTCGCCTTACTTCATGGGCGTCAGCTTGGCGTTCGCGATGTCGGCCGGATAGAGCACCGCGACCTTGCCCTTCTGCACCTGGATCACCGGCAGGCTGCGCACCAGCAGCATGCCGTTCGGGCCGAACTTGACCGGCCCGTAGAAGGTTTGGATGTCGAGCGAAGCCAGCGCGTCGCGGACCTTCTTCTTATCCAGCGAGCCGGCCTTCTCGATCGCCTTTTGGATGACGACGAGCGCCACGGCCGACGACGCGTGCACGTAGTCCGGGTCGGCCTTCTGGGCGGCCTTGAACTCCTTGTAGAAGGCTTCCGTCGAACCCCACGGATCGACGCCCTTGAAGGTGGTCGAATGGTGCCACCAGGTCGTGCTGGAGATGTTTTCCGCCAGCGGCCCCAGGCCCTCGACGAACTCGGCGTAGGCCGGACCGGTGATCATGGTCACGACCGGCGCGGTCACCTTCAGGTCGTTCATCTGCTTGCGGGCGAGAATCAGATCCTGCGTGTAGCCGGTGATGTAGATCCAATCCGGCTTCAGCGACTTGATCTTGGAGAGCGACGCGGCGTGGTCGAGCGTGCCGACGGCGTAGAGCTCGTTGTAGACGACCTCCAGCCCGCCCTTCTTCGCGGTGTCGGCCATGGCCTGGGCCATCGACTTCGGGAACACGTCGTCGCGACCGAGCACGGCGATCTTCTTCACGTTCTTTCCCTGGGTGGTGAAAGTCTTCAACATCGCCTCGGTCAGGCCGGTGTTCGGCGCCAGGGTGCCGAACAGGTACTTGTAGCCCTGGTCGTAGACCGAGACCGAGGAGGCGACGGAAGCGACCACCGGCACGCCGTAGCGTTCGGCAACGCCGGCGACGATCTTGGTATGGCCGGACCCGAACGGGCTCATCAGCACGTCGACCTTGTCGTCGGTGATGAGTTTTTCGGCCAGTTGTTGGGCGCGCTTGCCGTCGGTCTGATAGTCGTACTTGATGATCTTGACCTTCAGCTTCTTGCCGCCGACGGAAATGCCGCCGGCCGCATTGACCTTCTTCAGCCACATGTCGTAGGCGATCGCCTGTTTCTTACCTTCGTCGGCAAGGCCGCCGGTCAAGGCCAGCGGCGCGCCGATCTTTATTTCATCGGCGGCGAGCGACGGGGCGGAAACGCCGGCGGCGAGCCAGGCGCCGGCGACGGTGGCGGCGAGAAGCCGCGTAAACGTGCGTTTTGTCGTCATCATCGAAGTCTCCCTTTGGGTGGTTTTCGGTCTCGTTGCGGTTTCGGTCGGTTTCATTTTTTATGTTTGGCCTTGACGTCGGCAAGCAAGTCGATGTCGAGCGAGATGCAATCGCCGCGATAGACGATCTCGGCGACGTAGATGGCGACCCCCTTGTCGTCGGTGACGGCGCAATGGGATTCCGCCGTCGGCGCGTTCAGCGGCACGTGCAGGAAATCGGCGATCTCTGGATCGGCGGTGCCGATCACCAGCGTCTGGTGCGCGCGGACGATCTCGATGTCCTCGAAGGAGGCCAGCGTGGCGAGCGAGGTATGCGACAGGAACGCGCTCGGCGCCCGCTTGTAAAGCGGCCGCGACAGGTGCGTGCTGACGACGCAGAACGGCTCGCCGTCGCGATACTGGACGCTGCGCAAATAGACGTAATCATCGGCCGGCCGGCCGTCGTCCTCCAGCAGGCGTGGCAGCACCGGCGGGTCCTTCACCGGAATGAAGTGCGGCACGTTGTCCTGGATCGATTCGACCATCTGCGACATCTGCGTCGCCAGCGTCAGCCAGCGCTTGTCCTTGATGGTGCCGGCGACGAACGTGCCCTTGCCCTGTTGGCGGCGGACCAGGCCCTCTTGCTCCAAGATGTCGATCGCCTGGCGCACGGTGACGCGGGCGACCTGGAATTCGGTCTCGAATTCCTCCAGCGTCGGGATCTTCTGGCCCGGGCGCCACTGGCCTTCGTCGATGCGCCGGCGGATGGCCGACGCGACCTGCAAGTATAGGGGAATGCGGCTGCGTTCGAACGTCTTGGCGATTCGTTGTTTCACGTTTCCGTCCCTCCGTTTCGTATTAGCCGTCAGTACCGCTGACGACGCCGCTGATCAGGTTGCCGCCGTAGAGCGAGGCGAGATCGAGCGCCCCTGCGTCGACGGCCGGCTGGATACCGGCGACGAGCTTGGCGATGTCCGCCTCGGCCGCCCGCGCCAGGTTTTCGGCCTCGGCCACCGCGACGGCGGCGAAGCGGATGCGATCGCCCGGCTTCCGGCGCCCGGCCTTGGGCAGATCGGCCGAGATCACGGTGGCGATCTTCGGATAGCCGCCGGTCGATTGGTGGTCGGCCAAAAGCAGGATCGGCTGACGCGAACCCGGCACTTGGATGGCGCCGGTGGCGATGCCGTCGGACACGATGTTGAAGGTTTCCCGGTGTTGCAGGTCGGGCCCGTCCAGGCGCATGCCCATGCGGTCGGCCTCGCGCGAAACCGCGTAGGGTTTCGATAGGAAGGCCCGGATCGCGTCGTCGGTGAAATAGTCCGCCTGCGGGCCGAGCACGACGCGGATCGGATCGTCGTGGCCGAGATCGGGCGCGCGGGCGAGCTGCGCATCGCCGCCGTTCGGCGCCGCGTCGAATTCCAACGGCAAGGCGTCGCCCATGCGCAGCGGTCGGCCGTGGAAGCCGCCCATGGCGCCGCGCACGTAGGTCGAGAGGCTGCCCATGCAGGGTTCGATGGCGAAGCCGCCGGCCACCGCCAGGATCGCCGCCGCCGCGCCCTGCAGGACGCCGACGCGGAACTTCTGTCCCCGGGTCAGGGTCGCGCTGCGCCAGGGCGGCACGCGCCGAGGCTCGTCGCCGAGAATTTCGAGCGGCGTGTCGGTGCCGGCGAGCGCGACTCGCACGCTGTCGGCCTCGACCTCGAAGGTCGGGCCCTGCATCAGGATTTCGAGGCCGGCCGCGTTTTCCGGATTGCCGACCAAAGCGTTCGCGAGCCGAAGCGCGACCGGATCGAGCGCGCCCGCGACCGGCACGCCCAAGGCCTGATAACCGATGCGGCCGATGTCCTGCACCGTGGTGCAAAGGCCGGGCTGCACGACCTTCAGCGCCGCGCTCATGGCACCGTCCCCTGCGTTTCGGGCCGGATATCGAGCTTGCCCGCGTCGGCGGCCGCGCGCATCTCGGCGAAGGTCTTGGCGTCGACCGGATCGAAGATCACCTTGTCCCCGGCCGTCAACAGCGCCGGGCTTTCGCGCCCAAGGTCGAACAAGCGCACGGGGGTGGAGCCGATCAGGTGCCAGCCACCCGGGCTTTCCAGCGCGTAGATCGCGGTCTGGTTCATGGCGATGGCGACCGAGCCGCGCGGCACCCGCACGCGCGGATTTTCGCGCCGGGGTAAGCGCAACTCCTTCGCGGTGTCGCCCATGTAGGGGAATCCCGGCAGGAAGCCGATCATGTAGACGTGATAGGTTTCGGCCTTGTGCAGCGCGACCACCCGATCCGGGGTCAGGCCGGTGCGCTTCGCCACGTCTTCCAGGTCGGGCGCCCATTCGCCTTCGTAGCAGACGGGGAAGTGCCAGGTGCGCGGATTGCGGTCGAGTGCGCCGACGGAACCGAGCAGGCCTTCGATGGCCCGGGTCAGGTCGGCGGCGCCGGTCGTCAGCGGATCGTAATGCACCATGAGCGAGCGGAACGTCGGCACGGTTTCCACCACGCCGGGAATCGCGGCGCTTCTGAGATGCGCGTCGAGCGCCAGCACCCGGTCGTTCAACGCACGGTCGACGGCGTCGCCGAATTCGACGACGAGCGCCTTATCTCCGCTGTTGACGAACCGCGCTTGCACGTTCGAAATGCCCACCATCGGTTGTCCGGCGACCCCGGCGTCAGCCCGTGTCCGCGAAGCCAGTTGACGTCGCCTCGGGCCACAACATATTATCATACTATAATTAGTATCCGAGGATAGAAAAATCCTTTGTTATACGTAATTTAGTCCTCCGACATTTCGTCGGCGCGGGCGGTTCCGGCATCTCTTTTCGAGGCAGGACGCGATGGCAACCAACGTCAACCTAAAGGTCAACCTGAACGCCGACATGGGCGAAGGGTTCGGCGCCTACGACATCGGCAACGACACGGAACTCCTGAAGATCGTCACCTCGGCCAACGTCGCCTGCGGCATGCACGCGGGCGACCCGAACGTGATGCACGGGGTCGTGACCGAGGCCAAGAAGCTGGGCGTCAGCGTCGGCGCTCATCCCGGATTCAACGACCTGTGGGGATTCGGCCGGCGCCGCATCGACATGAAGCCGAAGGACCTGGAATACCTGGTCGCCTATCAGATCGGCGCGTTGCAGGCGATGTGCGCCTACGCCGGCACCAAGGTCACCCACGTCAAGCCGCACGGCGCGCTCAACAACATGGCTGCCGAAAGCGCCGACTTGGCCATGGCCATCGGCCGCGCCATCAAGACCGTCGATCCGACCCTGATTTTTCTGGCGCTGGCCAATTCGGAAATGGACAAGGCCGGCGACGAGCTGGGCCTGCCGGTGGCGCGGGAAGCCTTCGTGGATCGCCTCTACGAGGACGACGGCAACCTGACCTCGCGCAAGATCGAAGGCTCGGTCATCAAGGACCCGAAATTCGCCAGCGAGCGCGTCGTGCGCATGGTGCTGGACCAGGAAATTATTTCTCGCAACGGCAAGAAGCTGCCGACCAAGATCGATTCGCTGTGCGTGCACGGCGACGAGCCGACCGCCCTCGCCGTCGCCAAGGCGACGCGCGCGGGCCTGGAAGCGGCTGGCGTGAAGGTCGTGCCCCTGACCGACATGGGCATCCGGTGAGCGCATTGCCGACGCTGGCCGTCATCGGCGGCACCGGCGCGCTCGGCGGCGGCCTGGCCAAGCGCTGGGCCAAGGCGGGCTATGCGGTGATCCTGGGCTCGCGCGACGCCGCCAAGGCCGCCGACGCCGCCAAGGAATTGCCCGGTGCCAAGGGCCTGTCGAACGTCGATGCCGCCAAGGCCGGCGACATCGTCGTGATCGCCGTCCCCTATTCCAACCACAAGGCGATCCTGGCCGAGATCAAGGACGCGGTTCAGGGCAAGGTCGTGGTCGATACCACGGTGCCGCTGGTGCCGCCCAAGGTCGGCACCGTGCAGATTCCGGACGGCTCGGCCGCGGTGCAGGCGCAGCGCATCCTCGGCGACGGCGTCAAGGTGGTGTCGGCCTGCCAGAACGTATCGGCGCACAAGCTGCACAAGGACGCCGCCATCGATTGCGACGTGCTGGTCTGCGGCGACGATAAAGACGCGCGCGAAACGGTGATCGGCCTGATCGGCGCGCTCGGCATGCGCGGCCTGCACGCGGGTCCGATCGCCAATTCGCTCGCCGCCGAAGCCATGACCTCGCTGCTGATCTCGATCAACAAGCGCTATAAGATCGACGGCGCCGGCATCCGCATCACCGGCGAGCCCGCTTCCGCCGGCGGCGCCTAGGCCGAGTAGACGCGAATGCGCGTCGCGATCGAAACCGTCGACGGCGTGCCCTTGATGAAGCCGGGCGACGATCTGGCCGCCGTCGTTCTCGGCGCGCTCGAGGCCTCCGGGCTCACGCTTGCGAACCAAGACGTCATCGTCGTCGCGCAAAAGATCGTGTCCAAGGCCGAGGGACGATTGGTCGACCTTGCGGCCGTGACGCCGTCGCCCCGGGCCATGGAACTGGGCCTGGCGAGCGACAAGGACCCGCGCCTGATCGAAGTCATCTTGTCCGAATCGGTCGAGGTCGTGCGCCACAAGCCGGGCGTGATCGTGGTCGAACACAGGCTCGGATTCGTCATGGCCAACGCCGGCGTCGACCGTTCCAACGTATCGGTCGACGGCATGAAGGAGCCGGTGCTGTTGCTGCCCGCCGACCCGGACCGTAGCGCGACGGCCCTGAAAGCCGCGCTGGACAAGGCTTTTGCCGCCGACGTCGGAGTCGTGATCTCGGACAGCGTCGGCCGCGCCTGGCGCAACGGCACGGTCGGGCTCGCGCTCGGCGCAGCCGGTCTGCCGGCGCTCGACGACAGGCGTGGCCGCCCCGACCTGTTCGGCCGTAAGCTGGAGGTCACCGAGGTCGCCCTCGCCGACCAGATCGCCGCGGCGGCGGCGATACTTATGGGAGAGGGCGACGAAGGCCGGCCGCTGGTGTTGGTGCGCGGGGTTTCGTGGACCGCGCCCGCCCGTCCGGCGAAGGATTTGATCCGGCCCAAGAACATCGACCTGTTCCGCTGACCGCGACGAGGACCCGTATGCCGCAGACCATGCCCGCCTACCGCCGACCCGCGCACGACCTCAAGGTCGTGGCGCTGTGCGGCGGCGTCGGCGGCGCCAAGCTGGCGCTGGGACTCGACCGACTGCTGGCGCCGGGCGCGCTGACCATCGTCGTCAATACCGGCGACGACTTCCGCCACATGGGGCTGCACATCTCGCCCGACGTCGACACGGTGCTCTACACGCTCGCCGGCCTGAACAACCCCGAAACCGGATGGGGCCGCAAGGACGAAACCTGGCGGTTCATGGAGACGCTGGCGGACCTGGGCGGCGAAACCTGGTTCAAGCTCGGCGACAAGGACTTGGCGATCCATGTCGAGCGCACGCGCCGCCTCGATGCCGGCGAGCCGCTGAGCGCCGTGATCGACGGCTTCCGCCGCCGTCTTGGGATCGCGTCGGCGATCCTGCCCATGAGCGACGATCCGGTCGCGACCGTGGTCGAAACCGCCGATGGACCGCTGGCCTTCCAGCATTACTTCGTGCGCGAACAATGCCGCCCCGCCGTGACCGGCTTCCGCTTCGAGGGCGCCGCCGCCGCCAGGCCGCTGCCGGCGGTCATCGAGGCGCTGAAGGACCCGGACCTCGGCGCCGTCGTCGTCTGCCCGTCGAACCCGTTCGTCAGCGTCGATCCGATCTTGGCGGTGCCCGGCATCCGCGCAGCATTGATCGACGCCGCCGCGCCCGTCATCGCCGTGTCGCCCATCGTCGGCGGCCGGGCGATCAAGGGCCCGGCGGCGAAGATGATGACCGAACTGGGCTTGGCCGCCACGCCCGCCGCCGTCGCCGCGCATTACGCCCGCATCGTCGACGGCTTCGTGCTCGACGCCACGGACGCCGATCAGCGCAATCTTATCTTCGCGCCCACCGTCGCGGTGCCGAGCGTCATGCGCACGCTGGAAGACCGCGTCGCCCTCGCCCGTGCCGTGCTGTCGTTCGCGGATGGCTTACATGTCCAGCGCCTCGCCTCCTGACGCGCCCTGGGTCGCGATCCCGGTCAAGCCCTTCGCCGTCGCCAAGGGTCGGCTTTCCGGCGCCTTGGACGAACGCCGCCGCCCGGCCTTCGCGCGGGCCATGTTGGGCGACGTGCTCGACGCGGCGATGAAGGCCAAAGGCATCGGCGGCGTGCTGGTGGTCAGTCGCGACCCGATCGTGCGCGCCATGGCCGGGGCCTGCGGCGCCGACGCCATCGCCGAGCCGGCCCCCGGCAGCCTGGACGGCGCCGTCGCCGCCGCCGCGCGATGGTTGGAACAACGGGGCGCACGGGCCATGATCGTGCTGCCCGCCGACGTGCCGTTGGCGACCCCCGCCGCGATCGAGGCGCTCGCCCAAGCCGCCGCCAAGCCCGGCGTGGCGATCCAGCCCGCCCGCGACGGCGACGGCACCAACGCGCTGGCCCTGTCGCCGCCCTCCGCCGTCGCGCCCGCCTTCGGCACGGGCAGCTTCCGGCGCCACAAGGCCGCCGCCCGCGCGCACGGGATCGCGGTCCGCACGCTCGACCTTGCCGGCCTCGCGCTCGACATCGACCGGGCCGCCGACCTGGCCCTGTTCGCCGCCGAGCCGTCGGCGACCCGCGCCTGGCGATACCTGGAATCCGAAGGCCTGACCCCGCCGCCCGCGATCGACGTCGAACGGCTGCTGACCGCCGGCCTCGCCGATCTCATGTCGGCCGCCGCGTCGGTCCGGGACAAGGCCTTCGGGCCGGTCGTCACCTACTCGCGCAAGGTCTTCATCCCGCTGACCAAGCTGTGCCGCGACGTGTGCGCCTATTGCACCTTCGCGGAAACCCCGAACGCGAACAAACCTGCCTACATGAGCGTCGAGGAGGCCGTCGCCGTGGCCCGCGCCGGCGCCGCCGCCGGCTGCAAGGAGGCGCTGTTCACGCTCGGCGACCAACCGGAATTGCGCTACCGCCAGGCGCGCGAGGAACTGGACCGGATGGGCTTCGCCACCACGCTCGACTACCTCGCCCACGTCGCCCGGGCGGTCTACGCCGAAACCGGGCTCTTGCCCCACGTCAACCCGGGCGTCATGGGCCGCGCCGACATCGAGGCCTTGCGCAAGGTTTCGGTGTCGCAGGGCCTGATGCTGGAAAGCGCGTCGGATCGGCTGTGCGAAAAGGGCGGGCCGCATTACGGATCGCCCGACAAGGCGCCGGCCGTGCGGCTGGAAACCATCCGCCGGGCGGGCGAGGCCAAGGTTCCCTTCACCACCGGCATCCTGATCGGCATCGGCGAGACGCGCCGGGAGCGGATCGAGTCGCTGCTGGCGCTGCGCGACCTGCACGACCGCTACGGGCACATCCAGGAAATCATCGTGCAGAATTTCCGCGCCAAGGTCGACACGCGCATGGCCGCTGCCGCGGAACCGGACCTCGACGATCATCTATGGACCATCGCCGTCGCGCGCTTGATCTTCGGCGGCCGGCTTTCGATCCAGGCGCCGCCGAACCTGCGACCCGGCGGGCTCGACCGCCTGATCGCCGCCGGCATCGACGATTGGGGCGGCGTGTCGCCGGTAACGCCCGACCACGTCAACCCGGAAGCGCCCTGGCCGCATCTCGACACTTTGGCGAAACGCACCGCCGAGGCGGGGAAAATCCTGACCGAACGGTTGGCGGTCTATCCCGCCTTCGCCCGCGATCCGGCGAAATGGCTGGCGCCCGAGCTGCGCACCGCCGTCGCCCGCATGACCGACGCCGAGGGCTTCCCGCGTACAGACGACTGGCTCGCCGGTCTGGGCGCGCCGCCGACGGACCTTTCCGCCGCGCCCGCCGTGCCGCCGGCCGACGAGCTGACGCGCGTGCTGCATCGCGCCCGCGACGGCCGGGACCTGAGCGAAGGCGAGATCGTGCGGCTGTTCGCCGCGCGGGGCGCGGAAATCGGCGCCGTGATGGACGCCGCGAACGAACTGCGCCGCGAGATCAATGGCGACGCCGTCACCTACGTCGTCAACCGCAACGTCAACTACACCAACGTCTGCGGCTATCGCTGCGGCTTCTGCGCGTTCTCCAAGGGCAAGCTGGCGGCCAATCTGCGCGGCCGGCCCTACGTGCTGGACAGGACGGAGATCGGCCGCCGCGCCGCCGAGGCGTTCGCGCGCGGCGCCACCGAGGTCTGCCTGCAAGGCGGCATCCATCCGGAATACACCGGCGACACCTATATCGAGATCGCCGAGACCGTGAAGGCGGCCGAGCCGAGCCTGCACGTGCACGCCTTCTCGCCGCTGGAAGTGACCCAAGGCGCGGCGACGCTCGGCCTGAGCTTGGAGACGTTCCTGCGCCGGCTGAAGGACGCGGGCCTGGGCTCGCTGCCGGGCACGGCGGCGGAAATCCTCGACGACGAGGTGCGCCGGGTCCTCTGCCCCGACAAGATAACCACCGGCGAATGGCTGGCGGTCATGGAAGCCGCGCACGGCGTCGGGCTCCGCACCACGTCCACCATCATGTACGGCCACGTCGAGCGGCCGGTGCATTGGGCGCGCCATCTGTTGCGCCTGCGCGCATTGCAGGCCCGCACCGGGGGATTCACCGAGTTCGTGCCGCTGCCGTTCGTCGCCGCCGAGGCGCCGATCTACCTGAAAGGCATCGCCCGCAAGGGCCCCACGTTCCGCGAAGCCATCCTGATGCACGCGGTCGCGCGCCTGGCGCTGCATCCGCACATCCGAAACATCCAGGCGTCCTGGGTGAAGCTCGGCCCCGACGGCGTCGCGGTCGCGCTCAAGGCCGGCGCCAACGATCTGGGCGGCACGTTGATGAACGAATCCATCACCCGGGCGGCGGGCGCCGTGCACGGCCAGGAAATGGCGCCCGAGCGGATCGAGGCGGTCATCCGCGCCGCCGGACGCGTGCCGCGCCAGCGCACCACGCTTTACGGCGCGCCGCCGACGGAACGGATCGCCGCGTCGTTCGGCGCCGCGCCGCTGACGCCGGCCGTCGACACCCCGGCGAAGAAGTACGAACGCCGGGCGGCGGCGGCCGAGTAGACCGCCGCCCCTCTTGCTCTCACGCCGCCAGCTTGCAGGCGCGGCCGATGCAGGCGACGTGCCGGTGATCGGTGCCGCAGCAGCCGCCGAGCACATTGATATGCGGGAAGCGGCGCCGGATATCGGCGTATTGGGCGCCGAGTTCGACCGGATCGCCGGCGTCGAGTTCCGGCGCGTTGTCGAGTTCGGCGTGGCTGCGCCGGGACGAATTGGCGCGCAGGCCGCGAATTCGCCCCATCCAGTCGGCGCCCGGCTCGAACACGTGATCGAAATGCGTCGGGTGCGCGCAGTTGATCATGTAGTAGGCGGGCCCCTGCCCGGTCGCCGCGTCGACGGCCCGGATCGCTTCGGGCAACGATTCCCCGGTCGGCAGGCGCCCGTCGGTTTCCAGCGTGAACGAAACCACGGCGGGCATTCCGGCGGCCTGCGCCGCGCGCACGAAGCCGACGGCCTCGGCGACGTTGGTCATAGTGATCGCCGAGACCATGTCGGCGCCAGCGTCCTTGAAGATGCCGATCTGCCAAGCGTGATAGTCGCGGGCCTCGTCGGCGGCCATGGCACCGGACGGATCGTAGCCGTCGCCGCGCGGTCCGACGCAGCCGCTGATGACCATCGGCGAGCGTTCGAATTCGTAGGCTTGGCGAATTTCATGCATGAAGTTGATGGCGGCGGCGTTGATCGTCGCCAGTTCGACCCGGCCGTAGCCGATCTTGGCCGCCCAATCGGGGTTCGCCCGCCAGGTCGGGCTTTCCAGCACGAACCCGACGCCGTCGGCGACCGCCATCGGCACGTAGCGGTCGAAATAGGCCCGCAGCGCCGCCCGGCCGCGTTTGCTTTCGAGCAGCGCGAAAGATTCGAAGATCGGCAGGTCCCAGCCTTCGTGGAAGATGAGCGTGGTTTCCAGGCCGCCGTCGGTCAGGAACAGCGTGCCGTCGAGCTGCGGCAGGCGGTGGCGGTACTTGGGAGTCTTGGGCATGGCATGTCCTCTTGTTCATATTCAATTCGGGCGCGGACCATGCTTCCGAACGCCCGGTATGGCTAGACGACTTGCGGTACGGTCGGCGAGAGGGCGGTTTTGGCCGGAATTTCAGGCGATTACGGCGAAAGGGTCCGATGTCGGCCGTATGGGGTTGGCAGCGAGTGTACCCGTGGTACAGTCCGCGCCCTCAAGGGGGGACCCCATGCAGGAAACGCCGCAGCGCAAGGGCAGTGATACCCGCGAACGGTTGCTGGACGCGGCCGAGGCCGCCGTCCTGGAGAAGGGCTTCGCCGGCACCTCGATCGACGAGCTGATCGCCGCCGTCGGCATCACCAAGAGTGGCTTCTTCTATCACTTCAAGGACAAGAACGAACTGGCGAAGGCGCTGCTGGTCCGTTACGTCGAGCGCGAGAACGAGATCTTCGATTCCCTGTTCGGGCGCGCCGACCAGTTGAACGAGGATCCGCTGCACGGCTTCCTGGTCGCCCTCAAGATGCTGTCGGAAACCATGGCCGACCTGCCGAACGGCCATCCGGGCTGCCTGGTCGCCGCCTATTGCTATCAAGATCGATTGTTCGACAAGGACGTGCGCGACCTGAACACGGAATCCGTGCTGGCGTGGCGGCAGCGGTTCCGGACCCGACTGGAGCAGATCGCCGAGAAGTACCCGCCGCGCATCGCCGTCGACCTGGACGACCTGGCCGACATGTTGTCTGCCATCGCCGACGGCGGCATCATCCTGTCGAAGGCGGTGCACGACCCCCAGGCGCTGCCGCGCCAGGTGCTGCTCTATCGCGATTTCGTCCGCGCCGTGTTCCTGGGCGCGTAATGGCCAAAGGCAACACAATATTTCTCCATTTCTCCACACACGTCATCGCCGGGCTTGACCCACGGCTGTCCGGTTTAGTTTTAGTGGACAGGTTGCACGGTG
>CAZDFF010000031.1:0-20332 GCA_964504425.1 uncultured Hyphomicrobiales bacterium | reverse complement strand
CCCGGCACACGGTGCTGGACAAGACCGTCGGCGTGGCCAACATCGGCGAGACGCTGTTCGAAGGGCTGAATTTCTTTGGCCTTTTGGCGCTGCCGCTGTTCATCCTGACGGGCGACCTGATCAACGCCGCCGGCATCGCCAAGCGCCTGTCGGATTTCGCCTATACCATGCTCGGCTGGATGCGGGGCGGCCTGGCGATGGCGTCGCTCGGCGCCTGCGGCATGTTCGCCGCGATTTCGGGATCCAATTCGGCGACCACGGCGACCATCGGGTCGATCATGTATCCGGAAATGACCAAGGGCGGATACGACAAGAATTTCGCGGCGGCGACCGCGGCCGCCGGCGGCACGGTCGGCATCATCATCCCGCCCAGCATCATCTTCATCGTTTACGGGTTCCTGATGAACCTGTCGATCAGCGACCTGTTCATCGGCGGGCTGCTGCCGGGACTGCTGATGGTCCTGTTCATGATGGCGGCCTGTTACATCGTGTCCAGGATCAACGGCTGGGGCCACCTGATCAAGTTCGAACCCGTGAAGGTGATCAAGGCCGGGGCCCGGGCCTGGCTCGGCTTCCTTGCCATCGGCATCGTCATCTGGGGCATCTACACGGGCGCCTTCTCGCCGACCGAGGCCGCCGGCGTGACCGCCGGGTTCGGCATCATCGCCGGGTTGTTCATCACTCGCGAAATCAAATGGAAGACGCTGCCGGACGTGTTGCTGCGCTCGGGCCAAATCACCGGCCTGCTCGCGCCTCTGATCGCGATTTCCGTCGTCATGCAGCAGATTCTGTCGCTGCTCGGCGCCAAGGCGTTCGTGACGGAAATGCTAACCGGCCTCGGCGGCTATTACGCCATCCTGTTCGCCTGCATGGCGATCGTGCTGGCCGCCGGGACCATCCTGGAAAGCCTGCCGAACACGATCATTTTCGCTCCCATCCTGGCGCCGATCGCGGCGCAGGTCGGGATCGATCCGATCCATTTCGCGGTCGTGTTCCTGGTCGGCGATGCCATCGGCTTCATCACGCCGCCATACGGGTTGAACCTGTACGTCGCCAGCGGCATCACGGGCATACCGTATTTCCGGTTATTGAAATACGTGATGCCTTACCTGATTGCCTTGCTGCTCGCTTGGCTCATCATCGCGTTCGTGCCGCAGCTTTCGACCATGCTGCTCGTCCATGAAGGCGCGGGGGTATTCCAAACGAAGATTGGCGGCTAAGATCGGCGAGGCTGAGGATCGGCGTCTGGAGGGGCGCCCACCGAATGGCTGACGAAACGAACGACAAGGGATCGCGATCGCTCCGGTCGCTCGCCGTGCTCGAAGCCATCGTCGCCCATGGCGGCGTCGCATCGACCGGCGAGGTCATGTCGGCTTCGGGGCTGCCGAAAGCGACGGTGCATCGCATCTGCGCGCTGCTCGAGCGCGAAGGCTATCTGCGTCGCGATGCCGTCGGCCGTGGGCTGGTCACCGGCTATCGCCTCGACCGGCTGGCGCTCGGCATCCTTTCCGGTCCCGGTCACCGTCGGTTGACCCACGCGATCCTCGAAAGCCTTGCCGCCGAAGTCCGCGAAACCTGCAATCTCAATGTGCCCGACGGCGGCAACATGCTCTATGTCGACCGCGTCGAGGCGGAATGGCCGCTTCGGCTCCAGTTGCCGGTCGGCACGCGGGTGCCGCTGCATTGCACGGCCAGCGGCAAGCTTTATCTGAGCACGCTGCCGCCCGCCGATCTTCGCTTGATGCTGAAGACTCTCAAGCTGGAACGCCACACCGCCAACACCAGCACGAGTATCGAAGACCTTGAAAAGAAACTTGCGGTTATTCGATCCGAAGGCGTCGGTACCGACGACGAGGAATTCCTCGACGGCATGACCGCCGCCGCGGTGCCGGTACTCGACGATCAGGGCCGCCTCAATGCGGTTCTCGCCGTGCACGCGCCGAGCGTCCGCATGTCGTTGGCCGACGCGCGCTCGCACGTACCGGCGCTGCGTCGCGCGGCCCGACAGCTCGCGACCGCGATGGGTATCGCCAGGGAAGCCGCACAGTAACGGTATTTTGCGTCGCCGTGGCCCGTTTCGACGGGGCGGCGCGAACGATTGGGAGCAAGATAACATGGCCGTCACCTACCTGAAAAAAGCGAAGCGTACGCCCAAGACCGGCGAAGACGACGTGCGCGCCACCGTGGCGCGGATGCTGGACGAGATCGAAAAAGGCGGCGAGAAAAAGGCGCTTGAATACGCCCGCAAGCTCGACGGTTGGAAAGGCCAGGGCATCGTCGGCAAGGCCGAGATCAAGGCCGCGGCCAAGAAGGTTTCGAAGCAACTGCGCGACGATATCCGTTTCGCCTATGATCGCGTCCGCACCTTCGCCGAGCATCAGAAGAAAAGCCTGCGCGAGTTCGACGCCCGGCTGAGCCCCGGCCTGGTCGCCGGCCAGCGTTTGATTCCCGTCGATACGGCCGGATGCTACGTGCCGGGCGGCCGCTACGCGCACGTCGCCTCCGCGATCATGAGCGTCACCACGGCGAAGGTCGCGGGCGTGCGCCACGTCGTCGCCTGTTCGCCGGCGGTACCGGGCAAGGGCGTCGATCCCGGCATCCTGTACGCCATGGACCTGTGCGGCGCCGACACCATCCTGGCGTTGGGCGGCGTGCAGGGCATCGCCGCATTGGCGTTCGGCCTGTTCACCGGCCATCCGGCCGACATCCTGGTCGGGCCCGGCAACCGCTTCGTCGCCGAGGCCAAGCGCCTGCTGTTCGGTCGGGTCGGCATAGACCTGTTCGCCGGGCCGACGGAAATCCTGGTCATCGCCGACGCGAGCGCCGATCCCGACCTGGTCGCCAACGATCTGGTCGGTCAGGCCGAACACGGGCCCGACTCGCCGGCCTGGCTGGTCGCCACCAGCAAGGCATTGGCCAAGGACGTGATGGCGCGGGTGCCGCCGCTGATCGCGGCCCTGCCGGAAACCCAGCGCAAGGCGGCCGAGGCCGCGTGGCGCGACTACGGCGAGGTCGTCGTCTGCGGCTCGCGCGAGGAAGCGGCGCGCCTCAGCGATACGTACGCGCCCGAGCACTTGGAAGTGCACGCCGACGATCTCGATTGGTGGCTGAAGCGGCTGCGCAATTACGGATCGCTGTTCCTGGGCGAGGAAACCACGGTCGCGTTCGGCGACAAGTGCTCGGGACCGAATCACATCCTGCCGACCAAGGGCGCGGCGCGCTACACCGGCGGGCTTTCGGTCGGCAAGTTCCTGAAGACGGTCACCTACCAACGCATGTCGCGGGCCGCCAACCGCGACGTCGCGGCGGTCGCGGCGCGGATTTCCCGGCTCGAGGGCATGGAAGCGCATGCCCGCACCGGCGACGTGCGGTTGCGCAAGTATTTTCCGGGTGCCCGAAAAGCCGCGCCGAAGGCGTGAACCGGCCGATGGGTTCGACGGCCGCATCCCTGTTCGATCTGTCCGGCGCCGTCGCGCTGGTCACCGGCGCGTCGTCCGGGATCGGCCTGCGCATGGCCCAGGCCCTGTCCGGGGCCGGCGCGGCGGTGGTGCTGGCGGCCCGGCGCAAGGACGAACTGACGAAGGCCGCGGACGGGATCGCGGCGGCGGGCGGGCGCGTCGATGTCGTCGTCGCCGATCTGGCGGATCGATCCGAAATCGCCGAATTGGCGGCCGCATCGGCCAAGCCGTTCGGCAATCCCGGCATTCTGGTCAACGCGGCCGGCATCAATCTTCGCCAGGCCGCCGAGGACGTCACGTTCGACTCCTGGGACCGGACGCTCGCCGTCAATCTGACGGCGCCGTTCTTTCTCGCCCAGGCCCTGACGCCGGCGATGATCGCGGCGGGGCGGGGCAAGATCATCAATGTCATTTCGTTGCAGTCGGTTCGCGCGTTTCCGAACGGGATCGCCTACGGCGCCTCGAAGGGCGGGCTTGCCCAGTTGACCCGCGCCATGGCCGAGGCCTGGTCACCGAAAGGGGTGACATGCAACGGCATCGCGCCCGGATTTTTTCCCACGGCGCTGACGGCGGCGGTGTTCGACGATCCGGACGTATCGGCCATGACCGCCAAGGCGACGGCGATCGGTCGCAACGGACGCATGGACGATCTCGACGGCACCGCGATTTTTCTCGCCGCGCCGGCATCGGACTACCTTACCGGTCAAATTCTCTTCGTCGACGGCGGGTTCACGGCGAAGTAGCGGGCAGCCGGCAAAGCCTCATAGGCGTCGGCATTTTCTCGATAGGCGCGAACTGGAATCGAACCGCCAAGTCGCTTGCGATGCGGGCGGGACGTGTTACTTTGCGTCCACGCCGGACGTTTCGTTTCGGATGGCCGTTGCTTTGCGCGCGACATATTAAAGCCGCATTCCCATGCCATGGTCCGTTCCCATGATGGCCCGGATCGGGAGACCATAAATGCCTGAAAAAGAAGAAAAAATCACTCTTGCCCCGACGCGCGCCACGGACCCCGCAAAGGTCGGCAGACGAACGGCGTTGCGAATGACGGCGGCGGCCGGTGCGGCGGTGGCGATGGGGCCCTGGATCGTCCGAGACGCTTTTTCGTCCTCGGGCCATCTCAACATCATGATGTGGTCGGACTACCTGCCGCGGGCGGTCCTTCAGCGGTTCGAAAAAACGACCGGCATCAAGGTGCGGCACACGCCGTACGGCTCCAACGACGAGCTGTTCAACAAGCTCAAGGCGAGCAAGGGACGCAATTTCGATCTGGTCAGCCCGACGGTTTCGCGCGCCGGGCAGTGGAAAGAACTCGCCCTGTTGCAGCCGTGGGATATGAAGAAGATCGACGTCAAGAAAATCGATCCGAAGATTCTGGCGACCGTGACGGCCGCCGGCTCCTGGGACGGGAACGCCTATCTGGTTCCGTTCGTGTGGGGTACGGAAGGCATGGCCTGGAATACGGAGAAATGGGCGCGCACGCCGGCGGATCTCAGTTTCGGCGATCTTTGGTTACCGGAAATGAAGGGCCAGGCGATGGCCCGGCCGGCATCGATGATGACGGGTTTAGGCCTGTACCTGGACCGGACCGGAAGGTTGCCGTCGAACCGGATGTTGGACGCCTATAAGGACGAGGCGTCGATGCGCGACATCTGGAACGAACTCGGCAAGTTCGCGATTAAGCGCAAATCGTGGTTCAAGTCGTACTGGAGCGACGCCCAGGGTCAAATCAGCGGATTTACCCAGAACGGCGTCGTGCTCGGCCAAGTCTGGGACGGCCCGGCGATGCGCCTGAAGGGCGAGGGATTTCCCATCACGTACATGGCGCCCATCGAAGGCGCGATCGGCTGGATCGACGGACTGTCGATGCCCGTGGGGGCGGAGAACGTCGCCCAGGCTTACGAATTCGTGAAATTCATCCTTACGCCCAGCCACGGCGCGGCGTTCAGCAATGCGACCGGATACGATACCTGCGGCGTCGGCACCGAAAAACATCTGTCGAAGCCGATGCGTGAAAAGCGCAAGAGCATCTACCCCGGCGACGCGTTCGAAAAGATCTGGTGGCGACCGGCGGAACCGATCTGGTATTCGGCGATCCGAAACGAGTTCGCGGATCGTTTCGCGGCCGCCTGAACGGCGGAATCCCGGAATCATTAAGGTCTTGATTTTTCGGCTGTTTTTGGCAACCTGTAGGCGTTGCCAAGGCGGCCGCGATGCGGCCGGGGTGCGTGTGCGAGTGGCCGTCCGCCGGGACGGCGAGGAGCGGGAGATGATTCCGGGGCGTCGATTTATCCTGATCGCGGCAGCGGTTTTGGCGGCGCGATTGCTTTTTCATACGCCGGTCGCGAAAGCCGATGCATTCGCCGACGGCGCGCAGAAGTTCATCGAGTCGCTGGCCGACAAGGCCATCGCCGCGCTGACCGGCAACGACGTTCCCCGTCCTGAACGCGTGCGCCGTTTCCGCGTGCTGTTGAACGAACACTTCGCGGTCGAAACCATCGCCCGCTGGGTCTTGGGGCGGCATTGGCGCGACGCCAGCGAAGCCGAACAGCGTGAATACCTCCGCCTGTTCGAGGAATTGATCATCAAGACGTATGTCGACCGGTTCACCGAGTATTCGGGCGAAAAGCTGACGGTCCTGAAGACGGTCGTGGCCGACAACCAGGATGCCGTCGTCTTTACGTCGATCACGCGGCCGAACAAAGGCGAGCCGATCGCCGTCGAATGGCGCGTGCGGGCGCGCGAGGGCAACTATCGGATCGTCGACGTCATGGTGGCGGGCATCAGCATGGGCCTGACCCAGCGCCAGGAATTCGCCTCCGTCCTGACGCGGAACGGCGGCAGCATGGCCGCGTTTCTCAAGGAACTTCGCGCCCGCGTCGAAAACGGCGCATGACCGGGGACGGACCGGGCCTCCGTCGTTCGTCCCCGGCCGTTCCCGGCGCCGTCGAAACGCCCTCGGGCAAGGACGCCGCCTACGAGAATTTTCCGGTCGGCTCCTGGCTGCTGCCGGCCGCCTTGCGCCCGCACATCGCGCGCTTTTACGCGTTCGCGCGCGCCATCGACGACATCGCCGACAATCCCGCTCTTTCCTCGGAAGACAAGATCGCGCGCCTGTCCGGATTCGAAGACGTGCTGTTGGCGCGCGTGCCAGACGACGATGCCTACATCACTGCGATCCGCATGCGCGAAAGCCTGAAGCAAACGGCCACGACGCCGCGCCATTGCCTCGACCTGATCGCCGCCTTCAAGCAGGACGCGGTCAAGAACCGCTATCGGGACTGGGACGATCTGATGGGGTACTGCATCCTGTCGGCGGCGCCGGTCGGCCGCTATCTGCTCGACCTGCACGGCGGGTCGCGCGACGGCTATGGGCCGTCCGATGCCCTTTGCATGGCGCTTCAGGTCATCAATCATCTGCAAGACTGCCGGGACGATTATCGCCAGCTCGACCGGGTCTATCTGCCGGGCGACTGGATGGCGACGGCGGGTGCGACGGTCGAAGACCTTGACCGCGATGCGGCGACGCCGGCGCTGCGTTCCGTTCTCGACCGGACGCTGGCGGCGACCGAGGCATTGATGCCCGAAGCCCGCCGGCTGGCGCCGGGGCTGGTCAGCAGACGACTGGCGATGGAATCGGGGGCCATCGTCGCCATCGCCGATCGCTTGATCGACCTGTTGAAGCGGCGCGACCCGCTGGCCGGTCGCGTGCAGTTGACCAAGCCCCAGTTTCTTTGGCATTGCGCCGTGGGTGCGCTCGGCGGGTTGCGGTCGACGGCATGACGCCCGATGCGGCCATGATCCTCGCCGTCGCGTCCTTCGTCGTGTGGGCGGGGCTGATCATGCTGCGCGGCGGCTTCTGGCGGGCGGATCAGCGCCTGCCGTCCCGGTCGCCGGAATTGCACGAATGGCCCGCCGTCGTCGCCGTGGTGCCGGCCCGCGACGAGGCCGCGACCATCGGCGCCACGGTCGCGTCGCTGCTGGAACAGGATTATCCGGGTCCGTTCGCGGTTGTCATCGTCGACGACCGTAGCCGCGACGGCACCGCCGATGTCGCGCACGCCGCGGCGGCCAGGGCTGGCGCCGCGGATCGCCTGACGGTCGTCGACGGGGCCGCGTTGCTGCCGGGCTGGACCGGCAAGCTGTGGGCCATGAAGCAGGGTTTGAACGCGGCCGAAACGATTTTGCCGGCGGCGTCGTTCGTGCTGCTGACCGACGCCGACATCGCGCACGATCCGCTCAATTTGCGCCGCCTGGTTGCCAAGGCGGAACGGGAAGGCCGCGACCTGGTGTCGCTCATGGTCCTGCTTCGTTGCGAAAGCGCGTGGGAGCGGCTGCTGATTCCGGCGTTCGTGTTCTTCTTCCAGAAGCTCTATCCGTTCCCGCTGACGAACGATCCGGCTGCATCGACGGCGGCGGCGGCCGGCGGCTGCATGCTGATTAGGCGTTCCCGGCTGGCGGCCATCGGCGGCATCGATGCGATTCGCGACAGGCTGATCGACGACTGCGCGCTCGCCGCCGCGGTGAAGCGAAGCGGCGGCAATATCTGGCTCGGATTGACGCGCACCGTCCGCAGCCTGCGTGCCTACGACAGCCTGGGCGAAATCTGGCGCATGGTCGCGCGCACCGCGTTCGTGCAGCTGAACCGCTCGGCGCTTCTTCTCGTCGGGACGCTGATCGGCATGGCGATCATCTACGTCGTACCGCCGGCCTCCGTCGCCGCCGGCCTCGCGACGGGTGATCTGCGCCTCGCCGCCGCCGGCGCCGCCGCCTGGGCGCTGATGACCGTCGCCTACCTGCCGACCGTGCGTCTTTACGGCCTCGGCGCGTGGCGGGCCTGGCTGTTGCCGGCCGCCGCCGTCCTGTATACGGCCATGACCATCGATTCCGCGCGCCGCCACTGGCTCGGCCGGGGCGGCGGGTGGAAAGGGCGCCACTACGGGCCCGCAAACCGATGAACCGGCCTGCCCGTGACGGTACGGAAAATCCGGTGTAACAAGGGCTCGGGAGGCGCCCGCGCGATGGACGGACTTGCGATCGTAGAACCCGGCCCGGCCGTAACAGGCCACGTCGAACGGCTGGTCCGCCGTTCGGGCACGTCGTTCTACTGGGCGATGCGCCTGCTGCCGCCGGAAAAGCGCCGCGCCATGTACGCCGTCTATGCGTTCTGCCGCGAAGTCGACGACATCGCCGACGAACCCGGCCACGCCGAGCACAAGCGCCTGCGGCTTCAGGAATGGCGCGAGGAAATCGACCGCTTGTACGCCGGCCGGCCGAGCCAGCCGGTGGCGCGCGCCCTGGCCCCGGCCGCCGCCCGGTTCGGCCTCAAGCGCGAGGATTTCCTGGCCGTCATCGACGGCATGGAGATGGACGCCGCCGACCGCGTCCGGATCGCCGACTTCGCCGGTCTCGCGACCTACTGCGACCGGGTCGCCTGCGCCGTCGGCCGTCTGTCGAATTGCATCTTCGGCCTCGATTCCGAAACCGGCCGCCGCCTGGCGCAGGCCCTGGGCGAGGCGCTGCAATTGACCAACATCCTGCGCGATATCGACGAAGACGGCGTGCGCGACCGGCTTTATCTGCCGGCGGAATTGCTGCGCCGGCACGGCATATCGTCGGACCGGCCCGAAGCGGTTCTCGCCGATCCCGCGCTGGCGGCGGCATGCCGGGAGATCGCCGACATGACCGCCAAGCGTTTCGAGGAAGCGACGAACATTCTCGAGGGCTGCGACCGCGTCGCCGTGCGCCCGGCGCGGATGATGATGCAGGTCTACCTGCGCACCTTTCGCCGATTGGCGGCGCGCGGTTGGGACGCGCCGCGCGCGCCGGTGGCGCTCGGCACCGTCGACAAGCTTTGGATCGTCGTGCGCTACGGTCTGGTTTGAATGGCCGGTACCATCCACATCGTCGGGGCGGGACTGGCCGGCCTGTCGTGCGCGGTCGAACTGGCGTCCGCCGGGATGCGCGTCGTGGTTCACGAGGCGGCCGGGCAGGGCGGCGGCCGATGCCGGTCCTATCGCGACGACGTGCTCGGCTGCACCATCGACAACGGCAACCATCTGCTGCTCAGCGGCAACGTCGCGGTTGCGGCGTATTTGGCGCGGATCGGATCGCAAGGCGCCTTGACCGGCCCGGCGCGCGCGGCGTTTCCGTTTTTCGATCTCGAAACCGGCGAACGATGGACGTTCGACATCGGCGAGTCGCGCCTGCCGTTCTGGATTTTCGATTCGGCGCGGCGCGTGCCGGGCACCGCGGCCGTCGACTACCTGAAGGGAATCAAGTTCGCCTTCGCCGCCGAAATCGATACGGTCGCGGGCCTTGTCGGCGCGCGCGGGCAAATGTTCCGTCGCTTCTGGGAACCGATGGCCGTCGCGGTGCTCAATGCCACCGCCGACGAGGGCGCGGCGCATCTTTTATGGCCGGTCCTGCGCGATACCTTCGGCAAGGGCGGGCACGCCTGCCGTCCCTTGATCGCGACGACGGGGCTGAGCGCCGCGTTCGTCGATCCGGCGCTCGCGTTCCTGGCGGCGCGCGGCGGCGAAGTCCGATTCAACGATCGCCTGCGCGCCGTCGCCTGGAAGGACGGCCGGGCGGCATCGCTGAATTTCGCCGACGGTGACATTGTCCTGGACGATGGCGATGCCGTGGTCGTCGCCGTGCCGCCCGCGGTAGCGCGGGACCTGGTGCCGGACCTGACGGTACCCCAAGGCAGCCGGGCCATCGTCAACGGCCACTTTCAATTGCCGTCGGCCCGAAAAGAAACGTCTTTCATGGGACTTATCGGCGGGCTCGCGCAATGGCTGTTCGTGCGTGGCGACATTGCTTCCGTCACCGTCAGCGCCGCCGACGCGGTGGTCGACCGTTCGCCCGAAGACCTGGCCGTCGAGATGTGGCCGGAGGTCGCGCGGGCCCTGGATCTCGGCCCGGTGCCGCTGCCTACCTATCGGATCGTAAAGGAAAAAAGGGCGACCTTCGCCCAGATCCCGGACAACCTGCGTCGCCGGCCGGGTGCGGAAACGGCGTGGCCGAACGTCTATATGGCAGGGGATTGGACCGCAACGGGCCTTCCGGCCACCATTGAGGGCGCCATCCGGTCGGGCGCGACGGCCGCCGCCGCCGTCGCCCGCCGGGCACGAAGGGCTTGAACTTTCGTAATTATTTTGACACAAAAGCGCCTCTGCCGCGATCGGCGGCACGTTCCCCAGCCCCAGCGCCAAGCCGGCCCGCGGCGGGGGACATTGGCGATCCGAGAATGCACGGTACGATAACAGCAGAGCGCAAGCCGGTTCCGCCGATCGATCTGGATCGGGTCACCAATGCCATCCGCGACAGCGCCGACTGGTTGATCGGGCAGCAGGCGGCCGATGGCCATTGGGCTTTCGAGTTGGAAGCCGACGCGACCATTCCGGCCGAATACATCCTGCTCAATCATTTCCTGGGCGAAATCGACGATATCGTCGAGAACAAGCTGTCGGCATACCTGCGGCGGATTCAGGGGTCGCACGGCGGCTGGCCGCTTTATCATGACGGCGATTTCAACATGTCGGCGTCGGTCAAGGCGTACTACGCCCTGAAGCTGGCCGGCGACGACCCGGACGCGCCCCACATGCGCCGCGCTCGCGCCGCGATCCTGTCGCGCGGCGGCGCCGCGCAGTCCAACGTCTTCACTCGGATCGCGCTGGCTCTGTTCGAGCAGGTGCCTTGGCGCGCCGTGCCGGTCATGCGTGTCGAGGCGATGCTGTTGCCGCACTGGGCACCGTTCCACATCGACAAGGTTTCCTACTGGTCGCGCACCGTGATGGTGCCGCTGCTGGTGCTGGCGGCGCTGAAGCCGGTGGCGCGGAATCCGCGCAACGTCGATATCCAGGAATTGTTCATCGTGCCGCCCAACCGGGTGCGGAAGTATCTCACCAACCCGACCGGCCATTGGATCGGCGAGGCCTTGCTGCTGCTCGACCGGGTCGGGCGCTTTTTCGAGCCGATTTTCCCGAAGGTGCTGGTGCGCAAGGGCATCGAACGCGCCATGACGTTCGTGAAGGATCGCCTGAACGGCGAGGACGGTCTCGGCGGCATCTTTCCGGCCATGGCCAACGCGGTGATGGCGTTCGACGCGCTCGGTTATCCGCGCGACCATGCCGACGTGGTGACGGCGCGCAAGGCCATCGACAAGCTGCTCGTGTTCCGCGACGGGCAGGGATATTGCCAGCCGTGCCTGTCGCCCGTCTGGGACACCGGGCTGGCCAGCCACGCCCTTATGGAAGCGGGCGTCCCGGCCTCCGACGCAGCGATGGCCAAGGCCGCCGAGTGGCTGCTCGGCCGCCAGGTTCTCGACGTCGTCGGCGATTGGGCCTCCAGCCGCCCCAACGTCCGCCCGGGCGGCTGGGCTTTTCAGTATTGGAACGACTATTATCCCGACGTCGACGACACCGCCGTCGTCGTGATGGCCCTGCATCGGGCCGATCCGCAAAAGTATCGCGACGCCATCGCGCGCGGCGCCGAATGGATCCTCGGCATGCAAAGCCGCAACGGCGGCTGGGGCGCGTTCGACGCCGACAACGACTATTCCTTCCTGCAGCACATCCCGTTCGCCGATCACGGCGCGCTGCTGGACCCGCCGACGGCCGACGTCAGCGCGCGCTGCGTCGGCATGCTGGCGCAATTGGGCTACGGCCGCGAACATCCGGCGGTGGCGCAAGGCATCGACTATCTGCGCCGCGTGCAGGAACAGGACGGCTCCTGGTTCGGTCGTTGGGGCAACAATTACGTTTACGGAACGTGGTCCGTGCTATGCGCGCTCAACGCCGTCGGCGAGGACATGAGCGCGCCCTATATCGCCAAGGCGGTCGCGTGGCTAAAGGCGCACCAGCGCATTGACGGCGGCTGGGGCGAGGACTGCGCCAGCTACTGGCAACATCGCCGCGACGAGGTCAAGACCAGCACGCCGTCGCAGACGTCGTGGGCAGTGCTGGCGTTGATCGCGGCCGGCGAAATCGATTGCGAGGCCGTGCGTGGCGGCATCGCCTATCTGCTTCAGGCCGAACGCGACGGCGGAAAGTGGCACGAGGAATACTTCAACGCGGTCGGCTTTCCGCGCGTGTTTTATCTCCGCTATCACGGCTACAGCGCCTATTTCCCGCTTTGGACGCTGGCCCGCTACGCGGCGCTTCGTCGAAGCAACGCCAAGTTCCCGGCGCACGGAATCTAGTGCCCCGGATCGGCGTCATCGTCGGTCTCGCCAGCGAGGCCGAGTGCCTCGAAGTCATTATCCCCGATCGTCGCCCGCCCATTGCCGTCGCCGGCGCCAGCGCCGCGCGCGCGACATTGGCCGCGGCACAGTTCCTGGATGAAGACTGCGCGGGCGTCGTCAGCTTCGGGCTGGCGGGCGGGCTCGATCCCGACATCGAACCGGGCACCGTGGTCGTCGCCGATGCCGTCCTGGCGCCGGACGGCATCCGTCATGCGACCGACGATGCCTGGCGCCGGGCTCTCGCCGCCAGGCTCGACGGCCGGGTGCTTTACCGGACCGGGACCGTTGCCGGCAGCCTCGGCAGCATCGACGGCGCCGACGCCAAGATTGCGTTGAACCGCCGCACCGGCGCGCTGGCCGTCGACATGGAAAGCCACGGCGTCGCCGAGGCGGCGCGGCGCGCGGGCAAGCCGTTCATCGTCGTGCGCGTCGTCGCCGACCCGGCAACGCGCTCGATCCCGCCGTGGCTGCTGCGTGCCATCGACGACGACGGCACGATCCGGCCGGGCGTGATCGCCGGCGGACTGTTCCTGCAGCCGTGGAAAGTGTGGGAATTGATCGGCCTGGCGCGCGAGAACGGCCGGGCGATCGCCGCGTTACGCCGCGTCGCTCTTCACGCCGGGCCGGACTTCGGCTTCGGCGCGTAGCCGCGCGACCACCGATTCGAACACAAATTCGGCCGGACGCTGATTTTCCAGCGAAATGTCGGGCACCATCGGTCCCTCGGTCCGGACGCCCTTGAGGAACACGCCGAGCGCCTTCAAGGGATGCGCCACCGTATCGTTGACGGCGGTCGGCTCGTAGCCGCAGTGGACCATGCAGTCGGCGCACTTTTCGTAGTTGCCGGTGCCGTACTTGTCCCACTCGGTCGTTTCCATCAGTTCCTTGAACGACCGGGCATAGCCTTCGCCCAGCAGATAACATGGTTTTTGCCAGCCGAACACGTTGCGCGTCGGGTTGCCCCACGGCGTGCAGTGGTATTGCTGGTTGCCGGCCAGGAAGTCCATGAACAGCGACGACTGGCTGAAGCGCCACTTGCGACCGTTCTGCTTGCCGATGCGTAAGATGCCGCGGAACAGTTCCCGGGTCTTGTTACGATTGAGGAAGTGTTCCTGGTCGGGCGCGCGCTCGTAGGCGTAGCCGGGCGACACCGTGATGCCTTCGACCCCGAGGTCATCCATGGCGAAATCGAAGAACGCGGCGGCTTCCTCGGGCGTCATCTTGTCGAACAGGGTGCAGTTGACGTTGACCCGGAAGCCTTTCTCTTTCGCCGCGCGGATCGCCGCGACGGCGCGCTTGAACGTGCCCGGCTGATCGACCGCGTGGTCGTGGTGTTCCTCCAGGCCGTCGAGATGCACCGAGAACGTCAGGTACGGCGACGGCGTGAACAGGTGCAGGCGCTTTTCCAGCAACAGGGCGTTGGTGCACAGGTAGACGAATTTCTTGCGCTGGACGATGCCGGCGACGATTTGTTCGATTTCCTTGTGCAGCAGCGGCTCGCCGCCGGGGATCGACACCACCGGCGCGCCGCATTCGTCGACCGCCTGCAGGCAGTCCTCGACGCTCAGGCGCTGATTCAGGATCGAATCCTCGTAATCGATCTTGCCGCAGCCGGGGCAGGCGAGGTTGCAGCGGAACAGCGGTTCCAGCATCAGGACGAGCGGATATTTTTCCACGCCCTTCAAGCGCTGCTTCATGATGTAGGCGCCGACGCGAATCTGCTGGATCAAGGGAACGGCCAAGGCGGAGACTCCGGATCAGGCGTTGGACGCGCGCGCGACGGGCGCGTCGGTCAGTTCGCGCGGCAGCTTGAAGACGATGTTTTCGCGGACGCCGCCGATTTCGGTCACCTCGACGTCGCCGAAGGTGCTCAGCCGGACGATCAGTTCCTGCACCAGTTCCTCGGGCGCCGACGCGCCGGCGGTGACGCCGACCGCCTTCACGCCGTCGAGCCATTTCGGATCGAGGCCGTCCGCGTCGTCGATCAGATAGCTGGGAATGCCGATCTCGGTGCCGATCTCGCGCAGCCGGTTGGAGTTCGAACTGTTCTTGGCGCCGACCACCAGCAGCAGGTCGACCTTGGCGGCGAGGTCGCGGACCGCCTGCTGGCGGTTCTGGGTGGCGTAGCAGATGTCCTTCACGTCCGGCCCGACGATGCGCGGGAAGCGGCGCTTCAAGGCCTCGATCACGTCGCGGGTCTCGTCCACGCTCAGCGTCGTCTGGGTGACGTAGGCGATTTTGTTCGGGTCGCGCACCGTCAGGGTTGCGACGTCCTCCGGCCGGGTCACCAGCAGCACGCCACCGGGGATACGTCCCTGGGTGCCTTCGACTTCGGGATGGCCGGCATGGCCGATCAGGATCACTTCGCGGTCCCGCGCGGCGTGGTTCTGGCCTTCCTTGTGGACCTTGGACACCAGCGGGCAGGTCGCGTCGATCACCGGCAGGTGGCGGCGGCCGGCCTCGTCCTCAACCGCCTGGGACACGCCGTGGGCGCTGAAGACCGTCACCGCGCCCTCGGGAATCTGATCCAGTTCCTCGACGAACACGGCGCCCTTGGCCCGCAGCGACTTGACGACGTGCTTGTTGTGGACGATCTCGTGGCGGACGTAGACCGGCGGCCCGAACCGCTCCAGCGCCTTTTCGACGATCTCGATGGCGCGTTCGACCCCGGCGCAAAAACCGCGCGGGCTGGCGAGGAAGACGCGAATGGGCTGCTTCATTGGGGTCCGGGTCCGGTTCGTTGGAACGGCGTCGGCGGCGCGGAAGGTGCCTTCGGCGCCCGTCCGATACAAGTAAAATAGGAACTTTGCCCGGAAAGGTGAAGAAGAGATTGCAAAATTCCCTGATTTCGAAAAGGGTTATGGCGTTTTTATAAGGTTCGGCGCGGTGTCGCCGTGCCGTCGTTCCGGGCCCGATGGGGTTTCAAACAGAGGTTGGCGATGATTCTCGTTACCGGCGCGTCCGGATTCGTCGGTTCCGCCGTGGTGCGCGACCTGCTGGCGCGCGGCCGCAAGGTCCGCGTCCTGGTGCGCCCGACCAGCCCGCGCAAGAACCTCGACGGGCTCGCGGTCGAGGTCGCCGTCGGCGACCTGATGGACGCCGCCAGCCTGCGCCCGGCGCTCGAGGGTTGCGAGGGCTTGATGCACGTCGCCGCGGATTACCGCCTGTGGACGCGCGACCCCGAAGCGATGTATCGCGCCAACGTGCAGGGCACCCGCGATCTGCTGCTGGCCGCCGCCGATGCCGGCGTGAAACGGATCGTCTACACCAGCAGCGTCGCGACCTTGGGGATATTGCCCGACGGCCGTCCGGCCGACGAGGCGACGCCGGTGACCCTGGCCGACATGATCGGCCCCTATAAGCGATCGAAATTCCTGGCCGAGGAAGAAGTCCGCCGCCTAATCGCCGAACGCGGCTTGCCCGTCGTCATCGTCAATCCGTCGACCCCGGTCGGCCCGCGCGACATCAAGCCGACGCCGACCGGCCGCATGATTGTCGAGGCGGCGAGCGGGCGGATGCCCGCGTTCGTCGATACCGGGCTCAATATTGTCCACGTCGACGACGTCGCCGCCGGGCATTGGCTGGCCTACGAAAAGGGCAAGACGGGGGAGCGTTACGTGCTCGGCGGCGAAAACCTGACGCTCGCCGACATCCTGGCGCGGATCGCGGCGATCTGCGGGCGCACACCGCCGACCGTGAAGCTGCCGCACGGCCTGATCATGCCGTTCGCCTGGATCGCCGAACGCTGGGCGACGGCCTTCGGCGGCGAGCCGTTCGCGACCGTCGACGGCGTCAGGATGGCGAAGAAGAAAATGTTCTTCAGCAGCGCCAAGGCGGCGCGCGATCTGGGCTACGCCGCGCGCCCGGCCGACGCGGCGCTGAAAGACGCGGTCGAATGGTTCCGCGCCAACGGCACCGTGCGCTGAGTTACTTGCAGACGCCGATCGATTCCGGCCCGCACTTGCGGCCGTCGATCCAGGTCGCGTCGGTCAGGTCGGCGCGGCGCAGATCGGCGCGGAACAGGATCGCGCCCGCCAGGTTCGCCCCGCGCAGGTTCGCGCCCACCAGGGTCGCCTTGTACAGATAGGCGTTGCGCAGGTCGGCGCCCGACAGATCGCAATCCTGGCAGGCCCGGTTTTCCATGAGCCGGTCGATGGTCTTCTGCTCGACGGCCAAGGACGGGCTCGCCAGCGACAGGGCGAGCGGTGCGGCGAGGGCCAGAAGAAGTGTCCGAAACATGGGTGTCGTCCTTTCGCTGTCCGTCGGAATCGGCGGGAGGCCGCCGGATTGAACCCGAAATCGGTCATAAATGCTAGGTTTCATGCACTCGGTTTCCTTGCTCGCCCGCCTTGCAGGCTTTATGAATCGCCCGACTCAACGATTTCGGAAAGTTCCATGCGGGCATTGATGCTGGCGGCGGGGGTCGGGCGGCGCCTTTACGGGGCCGATCACGAAAGCCAACCGCCCAAGGTTCTGCTGACGTTCGGCGGCAAATCGTTGCTGCAACGGCATATCGAGATTCTCGTCGGGCTCGGCTTTTCCGAACTCGTCATGGTGCTCGGCCATCGCCAGGATGAAATCCTGACCGAGGCGCAGCGCCACGCGCCGGAAGGTTTCGTCCGCTCGGTCTTCAATCCGCGCTACCGGGAAGGGCCGGTGATCTCGCTCTGGACCGCGCGCGAAATCTTGCGCGAAAACGAGGACGTGGTGTTCATGGACGCCGACGTGCTTTACCCGCCGCAATTGATGGAACGCCTAGTGCGTTCGCCGCACGCCAACTGCTTCATCATGGACCGGAACTTCGAGGCCGGCGACGAGCCGGTGAACCTGTGCATCGACGGCGGCCATCCGGTCGAATTCGGCAAGAAAATCCCGGGCAGCTTCGATGTGCGCGGCGAATGGCCGGGGTTCCTGAAGCTGTCGCCGCGCGTCGCGGCGCTGTTGGCCGACGCCACCGAAACCTACATGGCGGCGGGCGATTTCGAACGGCCCTACGAGCCGGCCATGCGCGACGTGCTGCTGGCCGAACCGAAGGGTACCTTCGGCGTCGAGGACATCACCGGCATATCGTGGATCGAGATCGATTTCCCGGCCGACGTGCTGCGCGCGGAAAAGAACGTGCTGCCGCGCCTGACCGAGAAGATGGACGCGATCATCGGCGTCGATACCGGCACGAAAAAATCGACCGGCGCGGCTTGATTGAACCACAGAGATTACAGAAGACACAGAGGATATCTTCGCGCGCCGCTGGCGCGCAAAATCCAAACTCTGTGGTCTCCGTGTCCTCTGTGGTTCCGTCCCTGCACTAAACCCTGAACACGTAGGTCTTGCCGGCTTCGCGCTCGATGTCGGGCGGGTAGTTCTTGTGCTTGTCGGCGTAGTAGCGTTCCAGGAAGTCGCCGTCCGAAAGCCGGTTGTAGGTGGCGTAGTAAAGTCGCCGAATCCGGTCGCTCATGTTCGGCGCCGAACGATGCGGCGCGTAGCAGTCGAAGAACACCAGATCGCCGGGCTTGGTCGGGCAGGACACGAATGCCATGCCGTCCATGTCCTTTTCGGTCAGCGGCTCCCACGACTTGAACAGGCCGCGCTTGTGCTGCCCGCCGGCGATTTCCAGGCAGCCGTTTTCCGGCGTCGCTTCGTCGATGCAGACCAGCACGCTAATGAAGAAATCGGTGTAGGTGTCCCAGCCGGCTTGAGAATCCTGGTGCGCCTTGAAGCCGTCGCCGCCGGGCATCTTGAAGTTGACCTTTTCCTTGAACAGCGCCGCGTCCTCGCCGAGCAGCTGCGTGACCGGCGCCTTCAGCGCTTCGGCCAGTTCGGCGAATCCGGCGTGGAACGGCGTGATGTTCTCGATCCGGCTGACCAGCTTCTTGGCAGGGTCCTTCAGGCTTTTTTCGTGATAGACCCATTGGCGGCCGGGTTCCTCCGGCATCGCCAGCAATTCCTTGGTCCAGGCGTCGATCGTGGCCATGTCGGCGGCGCCGAACGCGGCGCGCGCGACCAGATAGCCCTGGCTCTCGAAATCGGCAATCTGCTGCGGCGACAGGACGGGGGTCTTCAGCATGCGGGGGCTCCTCGAAGGCGGCGGATCATAAGTGCCGGGCGGGGACCGTTCAATAGATGGGCCGCGGCACCGTTGCCCGCAATTGACCGGAAGCGCGGAATTGGCCCGTCGTGTCGCCGGGTTTTGCCCGAAACCGACCGATTCAAAGGCCAGAACACATTGAAATTAAAGAACTATCCGCGTACGGTGCGCGCTTGTTTTTCATCGAAGGTTCATGCCATGAAACAGTCCTCCGCCCTCGAACACGGGGCCGCGCCGGCCCTTTCCCGCTTCGCCCGTCTGCGCCGGCTGATCGAGTCCCCCGAACTCGAATTCATCATGGAGGCCCACAACGGGCTCTCGGCGCACATCGTCGAGGAAGCCGGATTCGACGGCATCTGGGCGTCCGGCCTGTCGATGTCGGCGGCGTTGGGGGTGCGCGACAACAACGAGGCGTCGTGGACGCAGATCCTCGACGTGCTGGAATTCATGGCCGACGCGTCGTCGCTGCCGATCCTGGTCGACGGCGACACCGGCTGGGGCAACTTCAACAACATGCGCCGCGCGGTTCGAAAACTGGGCGAGCGCGGCGTCGCCGGCATCTGCATCGAGGACAAGCTGTTCCCGAAGACCAATTCGTTCATCGGCGAGGGCCAGCCGCTGGCCGACGTGGAGGAATTCTGCGGCAAGATCAAGGCCGGCAAGGACAGCCAGACGGACGACGACTTCCAGATCGTCGCCCGGGTCGAGGCGCTGAAATCCGGATGGGGCATGGACGACGCGCTAAATCGCGCGGAAGCCTATCGCCAGGCCGGCGCCGACGCGATCCTGATTCATTCCAAGAAATCCACCGCCGACGAAATCCTGACCTTCGCGCGCGAATGGGGCGGGCGGGCGCCGGTGGTGATCGTGCCGACCAAATACTACGCGACGCCGACGGACGAATTCCGCAAGGCCGGCATCTCGCTCGCCATCTGGGCCAACCACAACATGCGAGCCGCCATTACCGCCATGCGCGAGGTGAGCCGCCGCATTCACCGCGACCAGAGCCTGGCCGGCATCGAGCCCGAGGTGGTGAGCGTGTCCGACGTGTTCGACCTGACCGGCAACGACGAACTGGCCGAGGCCGAGCGGCGCTATCTGCCGGCGCCGAAGGAAACGCGCGCGATCCTGCTCGCGGCGTCGCGTGGCAAGGCGTTGGGAGCGCTGACCGAGAACCGCCCGAAATGCATGATCGAGGTGCGCGGCAAGCCGTTGCTCGCGCGCCTGGTCGGCACCTTCCGCGATTGCGGCGTGCGCGACGTGACCGTCGTGCGCGGCTATCGCAAGGAGGCGGTCAACCTGCCCCGGGTGGAAATCGTCGACAACGACCTCTATGCCGCGACCGGCGAGGTCGCGAGCCTGTCCTGCGCGCGCAAACGCATCGCGGGCGACTGCGTGATCGCCTACGGCGACATCCTGTTCCGCCAGCACGTGCTGGATCAACTTCTCGAGGCCGAGGGCGATATCGTCGTCGCGGTCGATGCCCTGTGGCGCGAACGCACGTCCGACGCCGCCGACTGGGTGCGCGATTTCGCGCGCTGC
>CAZDFF010000030.1:0-20673 GCA_964504425.1 uncultured Hyphomicrobiales bacterium | reverse complement strand
CATGCTGGCCCGCGAGGGCCGCACCCATCTGGCCCGGGCCTGCTTCGATTTCCTGGGGACCCGGGCCGAACTCGACCTTTCGGGGTGGGACGCGGACGACATTTTCGCCCATTCTTGAACGTTTCCAATATTTTAGGAATCGGCCCGTCGGCGCCGGAAAGCCTCCGGATTCCGATGGTTTTATTGACGATTCAGGGGCTTGGGGCGCATACTTAGCCGCCGGCCGGCGTCCCCCGGGAGGGTTCGGCGCCTGAATTCGCCCGCAGGCGCGTATTAACGATTGGCGCTTACGATGGCGAAAGCTGCCGTCGTGACCGTCCCTTCGTTCCAAGAGCAGGTCGATCATACGCTTATGACCACATCCAAGGCCGCCATGTCCCTTCCCGCCGCCGACTCTCCCGACAGAGCCGATGGGCTTGCGTCCGCCCGGCGCGTGCTCGCGCTCGAGGCCGACGGTCTGAAGCAGCTTGCCGCCAGCCTGGGCGACGATTTCCTGAGCGCCCTCGACATCCTTGCCGCCATCGACGGGCGCCTGGTCGTGACCGGCATGGGCAAAAGCGGCCACGTGGCGCGCAAGATCGCAGCGACACTGGCATCGACCGGCACGCCGGCGATGTTCGTCCATCCGGCGGAGGCCAGCCACGGCGATCTCGGCATGATCACCGAGAAGGACGCGCTGCTGGCGTTGTCCAATTCCGGCGAGACCAGCGAGCTTGCCGACCTGGTCGCCTATGCGAAACGTTTCGCCATTCCGTTGATCGGCGTGACGGCGAAGCGCCCCAGCGCGCTGGCCGACGCGGCGACCGTCGCGCTGGTCGTGCCGGCGGCGGCCGAGGCCTGCCCGATGGGCCTGGCGCCGACTACGTCGACCACGATCATGCTGGCCCTGGGCGACGCGATTGCGGTGGCGCTGCTGGAACGCAAGGGATTTTCCGCCGACGATTTCCACGTGCTGCACCCGGGCGGGCGGCTGGGGCGGCGGCTGCTGAAGGTCGCCGACGTCATGCATTCGGGTGTCGCCCTGCCGCTGATCGAGGCGAGCAGGCCGATGTCGGAAGCGATCATCGAGATGTCGGCGAAAAGCTTCGGCTGCGTCGGCATCGTCGACGAGGCCGGAAGGCTCCTCGGCATCGTCACCGACGGCGACCTGCGCCGGCACATCCAGATTCCCGATTTCCTGGCGCGCCGGACCGGCACCCTGATGACGCCGGGCGCCAAGACGATTTCCGGCGACGCCCTGGCCAGCGAAGCCGTGCAGATCATGAACGCCAAGGCGATCACGACTCTGTTCGTCGTCGAAACGGGGAAGCCCGTCGGTATACTGCATATTCACGACTGTCTTCGGGCAGGCGTCGCATGAGCCGGATGGAGAACGCGGTGTCGATCGAACGATTCGGCGGCGGGCACAAGGACATCGGCGGCAGCATCGAGGCCCGGCCGCAACGCCTGTTCTCGGTCACGCCGGGCGCGCCCCGGCGCCACGACATGCGCTATTCGCGGTTCGTGATCCTGATGAAGCTGATGCTGCCGGTCGTCGCCGTGGTTCTGGTCGGCACGGTCTGGGCCTGGCCGCACATCCAGGGCAAGGACCTGAGCTTCCGCATCGGCTTTTCCGGATTGGCGGCGACTGAGGCCGAGGACCCGAGCATGGTCAACCCGCGCTATGTCGGCACCGACAAGGACAAGCAGCCGTACTCGCTGACCGCCGACCTGGCGAAGAACCAAGCCAACGACGACGGCGTCATCGAACTGGAAATGCCGAAGGGCGACATTGCGTTGAAGGACGGCACCTGGCTGGTGCTGACCTCGGAATCGGGCCTCTATCAGCGCCAGGCCAAGCGGCTCGATCTCGTCGGCCGGGTCAACCTGTTCCACGACACGGGCTACGAGATCCGCACCGAGAAGGCCGAGATCGACCTCGAGGCCGGCACGGCGCAGGGCAACGACCCGGTGCGCGGCCAGGGACCGTTCGGCGATCTGAAGGGCGAAGGGTTCCGGCTGATCGAACGCGGCGAGCGCATCTTCATCAACGGCAAGGCCAAGGTGACGATGTATCCGGGCCTCAGGAAATCGATGCAATGAATGGGGCGCCCGCCGGCGGCGGCAACCGCAGGGCCCATTCGATCCTGGCCGCGGCGGCGCTGACGATCCTATCGCTGGGGGCGGCGCCAGCCGAGGCGCAGACATTGAACTTCGGTTCCGGCGGCGGCGACCAGCCGGTCGAAATTTTCGCCGACAACGGCATCGAGTGGCAGCAGGAGAAGCTTCTGTTCGTCGCGCGCGGCAACGCCAAGGCGGTGCGCGGCGAGGTCACCGTGTTCGGCGACGAACTGCGCGCCTACTACCGCGAGAAGGAAGGCGGCGGCAGCGAGATCCAGCGCCTGGACGCGATCGGCAAGGTCCGCATCGTGTCGCCGACGCAGAAGGGCTTCGGCGAAAAGGCCGTCTACGACGTCGAAAACGCCATCCTGGTACTGTCCGGGGGACGCGTGCGGTTTCAGACCGAAGAGGACGAGATCACCGCCGACCGGCAGTTGGAATACTGGGAAACCAAGCAGATGGCGGTGGCGCGCGGCAACGCGCTGGCCGTGCGCGAGGACAAGCGCCTACGCGCCGAGATCATCGTCGCCTACTTCCGCAAGGACGAAAACGGCAAAAACAAGATTTTCCGCGTGGACGCCTTCGACAACGTCCGGATCGTGACCGAAACCGAGACGGCGACCGGCGACAAGGGCGTCTACAACGTCGAAAGCGGTATCGCCACCCTGACCGGTTCGGTTAAGATCGCACGCGACGGCAATACGCTGGACGGCTGCCGGGCCGAGGTCAACCTGAACACGTCGGTCAGCAAGCTGTTCAGCTGCAGCCAGCAGCGCGTAAGGGGCGTTCTGCATCCGAGCAAGGGACCGGCCAAGTCCAAGGACCGGCCCAAGGGGAAAACCGAGCAGTGACCGCACGCACCGGGCGATCCGGCCTTCCCAGGAAGGCGCCGTGAGCCGGGAGTTCACCAATCCGGCGGAAGCGACCGACGGGCGTCCGCGCCTGGTCGCCGACAATCGCGGTCTGGTCGCCTCGAACCTGGGCAAGCGCTTCAAGAAGCGGCCCGTGGTGCGCGGCGTCAGCCTGACGATCCAGCGCGGCGAGGTCGTCGGACTGCTGGGACCCAACGGCGCCGGCAAGACCACCTGCTTCTACATGATCACCGGCCTGATCCAGCCCGATTATGGCACCATCGTGCTCGACGGCCAGGACATCACCGATTTGCCGATGTACCGGCGCGCGCGGATGGGCATCGGCTATCTGCCGCAGGAAGCGTCTATCTTCCGCGGCCTCAACGTCGAGGACAACATCCGCGCCGTGCTGGAGGCCTGCGAGCCGTCGCGCGAGCGCCGCGAGGCGATCCTGGACGCGCTGCTGGCGGAATTTTCCATCACGCACCTACGCCGCACGCCGGCGCTGGCGCTTTCCGGCGGCGAGCGCCGGCGCGTCGAAATCGCGCGCGCGCTGGCGTCGAATCCGCATTTCGTCCTGCTCGACGAACCGTTCGCCGGCATCGATCCGATCGCCGTCGGCGACATCCGCGACCTGGTCGCCCATTTGAAGGATCGCGGCATCGGCGTTCTGATCACGGATCACAACGTGCGCGACACGTTGGACGTGATCGAGCGCGCCTACATCATCCACGACGGCATGGTGCTGATGGAAGGCGCCCCCACCGACATCGTCGGCAACGAAGACGTCCGGCGCGTCTACCTGGGCGACCGGTTCTCGCTCTGAGGCGGGCCAGCGACCGCCGGGGCATTCCATGGTTCTGACACCCCGCCTCGACCTGCGCCAAAGCCAGACGCTGGTGATGACGCCGCAATTGCAGCAGGCGATCAAGCTGCTGCAATTGTCGAACATGGAACTGACGGAATACGTCGAGACCGAGCTGGCGCAGAACCCGCTGCTGGAACGCGACGAGGGCCAGCAGGATGCCGCCGACGCGCCCCAACCCGAAGGCGAGAACGCCGCCGACGCCGCCCACCCGGATTCGCTGGAGTCCATGCAGAGCGCGGACTCGGCGGCCGAACTGCCGGCCGATTCCGGCCTCGACGCCGATTATGAAAACGTCTGGAACAACGACACCCCTGCGGATTCGGTCGGGCCCGACCTGGGCGGGCCCGCCTTCGCCGACGTGCGCGGCCATCGCGGATTCGACGACCTGCCCCCGGACGTCGAGGAAACCCTTTCCGAATCGGTTTCGCTGCGCGACCACCTGATGCGCCAGATCGGCATCGACCTGACCGACCCGGTCGACCGGCTGATCGGGTTGCATCTGGTCGACATGCTGGACGAGGCCGGCTACCTGCAAGGCGACCTCGATGCGGTCGCCCAGTTGCTCGGCTGCGACGTGGCGCGGGTCGAAGCGACGCTGGCCATCGTGCAGCAGTTCGATCCGTCCGGCGTCTTCGCCCGGTCCCTGAAGGAGTGCCTCGCCCTGCAACTGCGCGAACGCGACCGGCTGGACCCCGCCATGGCCGCCCTGCTCGACAATCTCGACCTGCTGGCCAAGCGCGACCTCCAGGGCCTAGTCAAGGCGTGCGGCGTGGACGCCGAGGACATCACCGACATGGTCGCCGAGATCCGCGCGCTCGATCCCAAGCCGGCGCTGGCCTTCGACCGCACGGTATCCCAGCCGATCGTGCCCGACGTTCTGATGCGCGCGCAGTCGGGCGGCGGCTGGATCGTCGAGCTGAACGCCGAATCGCTGCCGCGCGTCCTGGTCAACAATCACTACTTCGCGCGCGTCAGCAAGGCCGCCAAGTCGAAGGAAGACAAACAATACATCGCCGAGCAGTTCCAATCGGCGAGCTGGCTGGTGCGCTCGCTGCATCAGCGCGCGACCACGATCCTGAAGGTCGCCACCGAAATCGTGCGTCAGCAGGACGCCTTCTTTGCCAAGGGCGTCGGCTTCCTGCGGCCGTTGGTGCTGCGCGACATCGCGGACGCCATCGAAATGCACGAAAGCACGGTCAGCCGCGTGACCTCGAACAAGTACATCGCCTCGCCGCGGGGGATTTACGAACTGAAATATTTTTTCACCGCGTCGATCCCGTCGTCCGACGGCGGCGCCGGCCATTCGGCCGAGGCCGTCCGGCACCGCATCAAGACTCTGATCGACGCCGAAAGCCCGGCCGCGGTGCTGTCCGACGACACGATCGTCGACATCCTGGGCAAGGAGGGCATCGAGATCGCCCGGCGCACGGTCGCGAAGTACAGGGACAGCATGGGAATTACATCCAGCGTGCAGCGGCGGCGGGAAAAGTCGCGCGTGCTGTGATCAAGTCGTTTCAGTAATGGAATCAATGTTTCCAATCCGTTAGGCCTATCTATTGACAGCGCTGGGCATCGGCAATACCTTCCCGCGCCTCTCGAGGGTCGCCGGCGGCATTTGTGCCGCAGTTGAATGTTCCGATTTATCGTCCGGCGCCATTGAATGATCCGCCGATCGGACCAATAATAATCCCTGAGACGGATAGCTTCTTCGCATGGACGTTTCGGTTAACGGCAAGAACATGGAAGTCGGCGACGCGTTGCGCACGCATGCGCAAACCAGCGTCACGTCCCATGTCGCCAAATATTTCAACCGCGCGATCGACGCGCAGGTGACGATGTCGCGACAGGCGCACCAGTTCCGCGCCGACATCGTCGTGCACCCGGGACGCGGCTTCCTGATGCAGGGCAGCGCCACGGCGGACGACGCTTATGTCGCCTTCGACACTGCGGTCGAGCGGATCGCTAAGCAGCTTCGCCGCTACAAGCGCCGCCTGATCGATAGCCACCGCGGCAAGGCCGCCGACGAGGTCGTGCCGGCGCAGCAATACGTGATCCGCTCCGACGAGGACGAGGAAGTTCCGACCGAGGACGCCCCGCCCGTCATCATCGCCGAAATGCCGGCCGAGATCGCGACCCTGACGGTCGGCGAGGCGGTCATGCGGCTCGATCTCGGCGATCTGCCCGCCATGATGTTCCGCAATCGTGCCAACGGCACGTTCAACGTGGTCTACCGGCGCCCTGACGGCAATGTCGGCTGGATCGATCCGACCAACACCAAAAACGCTTGAGGAAGGGCCGATCATGGACATCCGCGACCTGATCACGACGGACGGCGTCGTCTCCGGGCTCAAGGCAACCAGCAAGAAACAGGCGCTCCAGGATCTGGCCAAGCGCGCGGCCGACATCACCGGCCTGCACGAACGCGCGATCTTCGAGGTGCTGATGGAGCGCGAGCGGCTGGGCACCACCGGCGTCGGCAACGGCATCGCCATTCCGCACGGCAAGCTGCCGAATCTGGACCGGCTTTACGGCCTGTTCGCACGGCTCGAAAAGCCGGTCGACTTCCAGGCCATCGACGACCGCCCGGTCGACCTGATTTTTTTGCTGCTGGCGCCCGAATCGGCCGGCGCCGACCACCTGAAGGCCTTGGCCCGAGTGTCGCGCCTGTTGCGCGACAAGACCGTGTGCGAAAAGCTGCGCGGCACCGAAAGCGCGGAAGCGCTCTACGCGCTGCTGACCGAATCGGAAGAACACCGCGCCGCCTGAGACGTCGGCGGCCGACCCAATCTCCTCAGTGCACGCTCATCGGCTCGATGTCGTGCTGGCGCAGGCCGGCGAACGCGACGTCGTGATTCGCGGCCATGCCCATCGGCTCGCCGTTGGCGGCGAAGATGCCGAAGGCGGCATCGCCGTTATCCGCGGCCACCTTCTTGACGTAGGCGACGCTGTTCAGTCCCAGGGCGGCGAAATCGCTTTCCGACATCGCCTGGAAATGCGTCGCGGTGGCGCTAGCGGGGGTGTAATCGTGCATGTTGTCGTTTCTCATGTTGAACCTCCTTTGGCGGGCCCCGATCGGGCACCCGCCGATTGAGTCGGCTTCGTCCTCATTCGTCCGGCGTGACCTCGATGGTCTGCGCCGTCTTACTCCCGGACTTGGCGGCCGCCTTTCCCTTCCTGGCACCCGGCTCGATCTTGATGGTACGGATTTCCGGTTCCGGCAAGCGGCGATGCAGATCGACGTGCAGCAATCCGTTGTCGAGTTCGGCGCCGGTGACCTCGATTCCCTCGGCCAGCACGAAACTGCGCTGGAACTGCCGCGCGGCGATGCCGCGATGCAGGAACACGCGTTCCTCCGAGTCGTCGGCCTGCCGGCCGCGGATGACGAGCTGGTTATCCTCGAGCGCGACGGCGAGGTCGTCCATCGAGAAGCCGGCGACCGCGAGCGTGATGCGCAGACCGTTTTCGCCCACCTGTTCGATGTTGTAGGGCGGGTAGCCTTCGCCCGACGCCTTCGACGCGCGTTCGAGCAGACGCTCGAAATGATCGAACCCGAGCATGAAGGGACTGTTGAAACCGGTAAGGCGCGACATGTCGATACCTCCTCGGAAGCGAGCGGGTATGCGTTCGCCGGACCCGAACCTTCGGCACCCGGCCATGCTTATAATTTGGGAGACGACGGCCCCAAGTCAATGGGGCCGGAGAAGTACGCGTTACCCGAAGCGCGCCAGCGCGAAGGGTGGTGGAGCCGAGCGGAATCGAACCGCCGACCTCTTGAATGCCATTCAAGCGCTCTCCCAACTGAGCTACGGCCCCGCCATGGGACGGACATCGGAAAGTGAGGCGGCGATTGGGAACGCCGGGGGTCCGTCCAGGGTCGCGAAATTAACGGCCGGTCCCGGTCGAAGGCAAGGAAAATCCCGGCGCGGTCGCCGGAACGACCGGGCAGGCGGCGATCAGCCGCCCACGCCGTTGTCGATGTGGTCCTTCACTTCGGCGACGTCGTCTTCGTCCTCGCCCAGGTCGGAGGCGTCTTCGATCAGTTCTTCGTCCTCGTCCTCGGCCTCGATGACCGCGGCGTCCTCGTCGTCATCGGCCGTTTCGGTATCGTCGGCCACCACCGCCTTGGCGGCGACGGCGGCGGCCGCAGCGGCAGCCGCGGCGGCGGCCGCTTGGCCGGCGCCCGACGCGCCACGGCGCGGCTTCGTCGGAAGCTCGGGCTCGTTGGCGGCGCCGCACTTCGGACAAACGATGGGTTTTCGGTTCAGGTCGTAAAAGCGCGCGCCGCACGACTGGCATTGGCGCTTCGTGCCCCATTCCGGCTTGCTCACCCCTTATTCCTCCGAGGTTTGTCGCGTTGACTGACGTGCCCTTTGCCATTTTCCTCCGGCCCTGTCAAAAGCAAAAAAGCGCGGGGGGCGCCGGAGCGCCCGCGAGCCTCGATTCCCTACCCTCCGGGCCGCGATCCATGGTAGAGACCGCCATGCCGAATGCCACGCCGACCGTTTCCCGCGCCGCACGCGGGCTTGCCGGAACCGTCGCCGTCCCGGGCGACAAGTCGATCTCGCACCGGGCCCTGATGCTGGGCGCGCTCGCCGTCGGCGAAACCCGGATCGAGGGACTGCTCGAGGGCGAGGACGTGCTGGCGACCGCGGCGGCGATGCGCGCGCTCGGCGCCGAGGTCGAACGGCACGGCGATGGAACCTGGACGGTCGCCGGCGTCGGCGTCGGCGGCATGGCCGAACCGGCGGGCGTCCTGGATCTCGGCAACTCCGGCACCGCGGCCCGGCTGATCTGCGGCATTCTGGCGGGGCAGCCCTTCACCACCTTCATGACCGGCGATGCGTCGTTGTGCCGGCGGCCGATGAACCGCGTCATCGCGCCGCTCGCCGAGATGGGCGCCCAATTCCTTTCCCGGTCGGGCGGGCGCATGCCGCTGGCGATCACCGGCGCGCATCCGCTGGTGCCGATCGAATACGACATGCCGGTGGCTTCGGCCCAGGTGAAGTCGGCCGTGCTGTTCGCCGGGCTTTCGGCGCCGGGCGCGACCGGCGTGATCGAACCGAAGCCGACCCGCGACCACAGCGAACGGATGCTGGCCCATTTCGGCGCGACGGTTTCGACCGAGGACCTGCCCGACGGCCGTCGCCGGGTTTCGGTGCGAGGTTTCCCCGAGCTTGCCGGCAAGCCTATCCGGGTGCCGGGCGACATTTCGTCGGCCGCGTTTCCGCTGGTGGCGGCGCTGCTGGTGCCCGATTCCGCCGTCACGCTGACCGGCGTCGGCGTCAATCCGCTGCGCACCGGGCTGCTCGACACGCTGATCGAGATGGGCGCCGACATCGCGGTGACCGCCGCGCGCGACGACGGCGGCGAGCCGGTCGCCGACATCGTCGTCAAGGCATCGGCGCTGAAAGGCGTCGAGGTGCCGCCCGGGCGCGCGCCCAGCATGATCGACGAATACCCGATCCTGGCCGTCGCCGCCGCCTGTGCGCACGGCACCACGCGGATGACCGGCCTCGAGGAACTGCGCGTCAAGGAAAGCGACCGGCTGGCGGCGATCGCCAACGGATTGCGCGCCGCCGGCGTCCGGGTCGAGGACGGTCCCGACTGGCTAACCGTGCACGGCACCGGAATCCCACCAACCGGCGGCGCCCTGGTGCCGGCCAACCTGGACCATCGCATCGCCATGGCCTTCCTGGTGCTGGGCATGGTCGCGACGAAGCCGGTGTCGGTCGACGACGCGAGCACCATCGACACCAGCTTCCCCGGCTTCGCCGCCCTGATGAACGATCTGGGCGCCGACATCGCAGCGGGAGGCACCGCGTGATCGTCGCCATCGACGGCCCCGCCGCCGCCGGCAAGGGCACCCTTGCCAGACGACTGGCCCAGGAACTGGGGCTTGCCTACCTCGACACCGGGCTGCTGTACCGGGCCGTCGGCTTCGCCGTGCTGGCCGCCGGGGCCGATCCCGAGGACCCGGCAGCCGCCGTCCGGGCCGCGAAAGCCCTGAAACCCGAGGCCTTGAGCAACCCCGATCTGCGCACGGACACGGTCGCCAATGCGGCCTCCAAGGTATCGGCGATTCCGGGGGTTCGCGCCGAGTTGCTTGAATTTCAACGAAATTTCGCCAAAAGCCCGCCCAAGGGGTCGAATGGCGCGGTATTGGACGGCCGCGACATCGGCACCGTCGTCTGCCCCGGGGCCGAGGCCAAGCTGTTCGTGACCGCCAGCCCCGAAGTCCGCGCCGAACGGCGCCTTAAGGAGTTGCAGGGCCGGGGCCTCGAAGCTATATATGCGCGCGGTTTGCAAGACATGAAGGAACGCGACGCCCGCGACAGTGCCCGCGCGGTGTCGCCGCTGGAGCCGGCCAAGGACGCATTCGTGCTCGACACCAGCGATCTCGACGCCGAGGCGGTTTTCGCCCGCGCGCTCGACTTCATCGCCAAGCAAGGCAAGATTTAAGACCGTTTCAACCCAAAGACCGCCGGAGCCAACCGGCCGGCCTTAATCGGACGCCAGATCCGGAAACCAGCAAAGGACAACCGCACCATGGCTCCTGCCAAATCCGTCGCCGCTTCTTCGTCCGCCGCCGCCCATCCTCCCGTCACCGAAAACTTCGCCGCCCTGCTCGCCGAATCCCTCGGCGCGTCCAAGAGCTTCGAGGGCCAGGTGGTCAAGGGCACGGTGATGCGCATCGAGAACGATTTCGCCGTCATCGACGTCGGCTTGAAATCCGAAGGCCGCGTCCCGATGAAGGAATTCGGCGTCCCCGGATCCGACTCCCAGGTCAAGCCCGGCGACGTGGTCGACATCTTCGTCGATCGTTACGAGGACCGCGACGGCATGGTGCGGCTCAGCCGCGAAAAGGCGCGCCGCGAGGAAGCCTGGACGGAACTGGAAAAGTCCTTCCAGAAGGGCCTGCGCGTGAACGGCGTGATCTTCGGCCGCGTCAAGGGCGGCTTCATCGTCGATCTTTCCGGCGCCGTCGCGTTCCTGCCCGGCAGTCAGGTGGACATCCGCCCCGTGCGCGACATCACGCCGCTGATGAACGTGCCGCAGCCATTCCAGATTTTGAAGATGGACACCAACCGCAACAACATCGTGGTGTCCCGCCGCGCCGTACTCGAGGAAACCCGCACCGAGGCGCGTTCGGAACTGATTTCGACGCTGAAGGAAGGCCAGGTGCTGGACGGCGTCGTCAAGAACATCACCGATTACGGCGCGTTCGTCGATCTCGGCGGCGTCGACGGCCTGCTGCACGTCACCGACATCGCCTGGCGGCGCATCAACCATCCGTCGGAAGCGCTGCAGATCGGCCAGTCGGTCAAGGTCCAGGTCATTCGCTTCAATTCCGAGACCCAGCGCATCTCGCTCGGCATGAAGCAACTGGAGGCCGATCCGTGGGAAGGCGTGCAGGCGAAGTACCCGTCGGGCGCCAAGTTCGTCGGCCGCGTCACCAACATCACCGACTACGGCGCCTTCGTCGAACTGGAGCCGGGCGTCGAGGGCTTGGTGCACGTCTCCGAAATGAGCTGGACCAAGAAAAACGTCCATCCCGGCAAGATCGTATCGACCAGCAATGAAGTAGATGTCATGGTTCGTGACACCGACCACGACAAGCTGCGCATCTCGCTGGGCCTCAAGCAGTGCCTGGCCAATCCGTGGGAAGCCTTCCAGGAAACCCACCCGAAGGGTACGGTCGTCGAGGGCGAGGTCAAGAACATCACCGAGTTCGGCCTGTTCATCGGCCTAGCCGGCGAAATCGACGGCATGGCGCACCTGAGCGACCTGTCGTGGACCAAGCCCGGCGAGCAGGCCCTGGCCGAGTACAAGAAGGGCGACATCGTCAAGGCCAAGGTGCTGGACGTCGACATCGAAAAGGAACGCATCAGCCTCGGCATCAAGCAGCTGGACGGCGATCCGGTCGAAGCCGGCTTCGGCAAGGTCAAGAAGGGCGACGTCGTGACCTGCACGATCACGCAGATCACTGAAGGCGGCATCGAGGTGCTGGCCCAGGGCGACATTCCGGGCTTCATCCGCAAGTCGGATCTTTCGCGCGAACGCAGCGAGCAGCGCCCCGATCGCTTCGCCGCTGGCGAGAAGGTCGACGCCAAGATCACCCAGATCGACGCCAAGAGCCGCCGCCTGACGCTTTCCATCAAGGCCCGCGAGTCCGACGAGGAAAAGAAGGCGATGGCCGAATACGGCTCGTCCGATTCGGGCGCTTCGCTGGGCGACATTCTCGGCGCCGCCATCCAGGAAAAGCGCGAAGCCGCCGAGAAGGCGGGCAAGTCGAAGTCCAAGAAGAAGGACGACGACGAGGACGCCTGATCGACGGGCAACCCCGGGAGGCTCGGAGCCATGGCTCTCGACGCCGACGCGATCATCGACCGGCGCCGCCTGAAACGGCGTCTGACCCTCTGGCGGCTCGTGGCCGTCGCCGCCGTCGCGGCGGCGGTCCTGGCCGCCGTCGGGCGTTTCGGGGTCAACCCGTTCGCGCCCTACGTCGCCCGCCTGACCGTCGACGGCATCATCTTCGATGACAGCCGGCGCGACGACCTGCTGACGAGCCTCGCCGACGACGACCGGGTCAAGGCACTGCTGGTGGTCGTCGACAGCCCGGGCGGCACCGTCACCGGCGGCGAGATTCTCTATTCGCGGCTTCGCGAGATCGCCGAACGCAAACCCGTGGTCGCGATCATGGGCGGCACGGCGACCTCCGCCGGCTATATGACGGCGATCGCCGCCGAGCGCATCTTCGCCCGGGCCGCCACGATCACGGGATCGATCGGCGTCATCCTACAGACCGCCGACGTGACCGAACTGCTGAGCAAGATCGGCATCAAGCCTGAAACCTACAAAAGCGGCCCCTTGAAGGCCCAGCCCAATCCGATGGAAAAGACCTCGCCCGAGGCCCGCAAGGCGACCCAGGACCTGGTCGCCGAAATGCACGCCATGTTCGTCGATATGGTCGCGGAACGCCGGGCCCTGCCCCGCGAGAAGGTCCTGGAACTGGCCGACGGCCGGGTGGTTTCCGGGCGCCGGGCGGTCGATCTGGGCCTCGTCGACGCCATCGGCGGCGAGGCCGAAGCCCGGTCCTGGCTGGCCGAAAATCGCGAAATTCCCGAGGACCTGCCCACCAAGACCGTCGAAGCCCGCCGCGACCGCGAGTGGCTGAAAGACCTCGCCGAGGGATCGGTCGGAAAAGCGCTGTTTTCTGAAAGGCTTAGACTTGACGGGCTGATTTCAGTTTGGCACCCTAGCGGTTGGTAGCGCCGAAAACCCGTTCAAGTCGGGAGGGCGTAAGGGCGTCCGAGCCACGAGGGGGGCCGCGGGCGGCATCAAGGGGATAAGGGGCATGACCAAATCCGAGCTGATCGCACGTCTGGCCCAGACGCACCCGCATCTCTATCAACGGGACGTCGAGCGCATCGTGACCACCATATTCGACGAGATCACCGGCGCGCTGGCGCGCGGCGACCGTGTGGAACTGCGCGGCTTCGGCGCGTTTTCCGTGAAGCAGCGGGGCGCCCGGGTCGGCCGCAATCCGCGCACCGGCGCCGCCGTCAGCGTCACCGAGAAATTCATCCCCTACTTCAAGACCGGCAAGCAGCTGCGCGACAAGATCAACGGCAAGGCCTAGAGCCGGGCCTTCCGGTTCGTTCGTTCGGCCGCCCGCGATTCCTTAAATAAGGGCCAGCAGAACGGTGCTCCGCATTCTTTCCTGGATCGTCGGCATTCCCGTCGCGGCGGCGGTCGTCGCCTTTGCCGTCGCCAATCGGGGATCGGTAAAACTCAGCCTCCTGCCCCTGCCCTTCGAAATCGAACTGCCGCTTTACCTCGTCGTGCTCGGCGCGATGCTCGCCGGGCTGATTCTGGGCGGCCTGATCGCCTGGCTATCGGCCGGCGGGCTGCGTCGCCGCGCCCGCCAGTCCGCCCGCGAGGCCGAAGCCGCGTCGCGGGAGGCCCAGGTGCTCCGGGAGAAGATCGGACGGCTGGAAGCCGACCCGCCGGCGAAACGCGCGAACCTGCCGGCGCCGCTCGACGCCGCCTGATGCGCATCCTTTCCGGCGCCGAGGTCGCGGCGGCGCTCGACGATCCGTCCCTGATCGACGCCATCGACGACGCATTCCGGTCGGACGCCGTCGTCCCCGTACGCCACCACCATGAAATTCCCGAAGCGCGCGGAACGCTGCTGCTGATGCCGGCCTGGAACCGCTCGTTCATCGGCGTCAAGACGGCGACCGTGTTCCCCGGCAACCGAGACCGCGATCTTGCCAGCGTCATGGCGTCCTACCTGTTGCTGGACGGCGCCACCGGCGCGCCGCTGGCCCTGATCGACGGGCGGGAACTGACGTTGCGGCGGACCGCGGCGGCTTCCGCCTTGGCGTCCCGCTATCTGTCGCGCGCCGATTCCGGCACTTTATTGATGGTCGGTACCGGCGCCCTGGCGCCGCACCTGATCCGCGCCCATTGCCGGGTTCGCCCGATCCGCGACGTGTCGATCTGGGGCCGCACGCCGGAGAAAGCCCGGGCGCTGGCGGCCGAGATCAACCTGCCCGGCGTCGCCGTGCGGGCGGCGCCCGACCTCGCCAAGGCGGCGATGGGCGCCGACGTGATTTCGTGCGCGACCATGGCCAGGGAGCCGTTGATCCGGGGCGCGTGGCTGACGCCGGGGATGCACATCGACTTGGTCGGCGGCTACACCCCCGAGATGCGGGAGGCCGACGACAAGGCGCTTCAGATCGCGCGGGTTTTCGTCGATACCCGCGCCGGGGCCATGCAAGAGGCCGGCGACATCGTCGACCCGATCCGGCGCGGCGCGATTTCGGAAACCGCCGTGCTCGGCGATCTGTTCGACCTTGCGCGCGGGCACCGCCGGGGCCGCGAAAAAACAAGCGATATCACGCTGTTCAAGTCGGTCGGCACGGCGCTCGAGGATTTGGCCGGAGCGGCCCTGGCCTTTTCCCGCAGCAAGGGCGTATAAAATCCGCATGGAACGCATCTTCGTCGCGCTCGACACCACCGATGCGGCCGGGGCCGAGACGCTGGCCCGGCGGCTGAAGGGGCTCGTCGGCGGGGTGAAACTCGGCAAGGAGTTCTTCACCGCGAACGGTCCCGCCGGCGTCGCGCGGATCGGCGCCATCGGCATGCCGGTGTTCCTGGACCTGAAGTTCCACGACATTCCCAACACGGTCGCGGGCGCGGTCAGGGCGGCGTTGGCCCTGCGGCCGTTCATGCTGAACGTGCACGCGGCGGGCGGCGAGGCAATGATGCGCGCCGCCGCCGAGGCGGCATCGGCGGGCCGGCCGAAGCCGCTGGTCGTCGCCGTCACGGTGCTGACCTCGCTCGACGAACGCGACCTGAAAGCGACCGGCATTTTGTCGCCGCCCGCCGATCAGGCGGTGAAGCTGGCGCGCCTCGCCTGGACCTCGGGTCTCGACGGCGTCGTCTGCTCGGCCAAGGAGATCGTTTCCATGCGCGGCGCCCTGGGCCGCGACTTCCGTCTGGTGGTGCCCGGCATCCGGCCCGAATGGGCCGACGCGGGCGACCAGAAACGAATCGTCACGCCGAAGGAAGCGATCGCGCTCGGCGCCGATTACATCGTCATCGGCCGACCGATCACCGGCGCCGACGATCCGGTGGCCGCGGCCAGACGCATCGCCGACGAAATCGCCGGCGCGTGACCCTTTCGCCATGACCGTCCAAGCCAAGATCTGCGGATTGAACGACGCGGCCGGCGTCGACGCCGCCGCGCAAGGCGGCGCCACGTTCATGGGCTTCGTCTTTTTTGCGCGCTCGCCGCGTGCCGTGACGCCGGAAGCGGCGGCCCCCCTGATCGCCCGCGCGCCCAGGGGAATCGTACGCGTCGGCCTGATCGTCGACGCCGACGACGCGACCATCCGCACGATCGTCGACGTCGCCAAGGTCGACATGCTGCAACTCCACGGCGCCGAGTCGCCGGAACGGGTCGCCCAGATCAAGGCGGCGTTCAAGCGGCCGGTGATGAAGGCGCTGCCGGTCGCGACCGCCGCCGACATCGACGGCGCGGTGGCCTACGAGGACGCGGCCGACCGGCTGATGTTCGACGCCCGGCCGCCCAAGGACGCGACCCGGCCCGGCGGCAACGCCCTGGCCTTCGACTGGTCGCTGCTGCGGGGCCGGCGCTTTAGGCGGCCCTGGATTCTGGCCGGCGGATTGAACGCGGCCAACGTCGCCGAAGCCGTCGCCACGTCGGGCGCCAATACGGTCGATGTGTCGTCCGGGGTCGAGGACGCGCCGGGCCGCAAGAATCCTGAAAAAATCCTTGAATTTCTGAAGGTTGTCGCCACCCTATAAGGGCCGATCCGAAAGCCACGAACCATGTGCGTTCGCGGCGCTTTCGTGGTTTAGTACCGCCCTTCGAGCCCAGGGATATTCATGAATAAGGTCAACACCTTCCGCGGCGGCCCCGACGACAAGGGGCATTTCGGGATTTACGGCGGGCGCTACGTCGCCGAGACGCTGATGCCCCTGATCCTGGAGGTCGAGGCCGCCTACAATAAATATAAGGACGACCCGGCGTTCCTGGCCGAGAAGGAATATTACTACAAGCACTACATCGGCCGGCCGAGCCCGCTGTATTTCGCCCGGCGCATGACCGAGAGCCTGGGCGGCGGCAAAGTCTATTTCAAGCGCGAGGACCTGAACCACACCGGCGCGCACAAGGTCAACAGCTGCATCGGCCAGATCCTGCTGGCCCGGCGCATGGGCAAGACCCGGGTCATCGCCGAAACCGGCGCCGGCATGCACGGCGTCGCCACCGCCACCGTCTGCGCGCTGTTCGACATCCCGTGCACGGTCTACATGGGCGCCGTCGACGTCGAACGCCAATCGCCCAACGTCTTTCGCATGAAGATGCTGGGCGCCGAGGTCAGGCCGGTGACGTCCGGTTCGTCGACCCTGAAGGACGCGATGAACGAGGCGCTGCGCGACTGGGTCGCCAACGTCGAGAACACGTATTATCTGATCGGCACGGTCGCCGGGCCGCATCCGTATCCGACCATGGTGCGCGACTTCCAATGCGTGATCGGCAACGAGGTCCGCGAGCAGATGAGGGAAATGGAGGGCCGCCTGCCCGACACCCTGGTGGCCTGCGTCGGCGGCGGATCGAACGCCATGGGCCTGTTCCACCCGTTCCTGGACGATCCTTCCGTGCGCATCGTCGGCGTCGAGGCCGAGGGCGAGGGCATCGCCACCGGCAAGCACGCCGCCAGCCTGAACGCGGGCAAGCCGGGCGTGCTGCACGGCAACCGCACCTATTTGCTGCAAGATTCCGACGGCCAGATCCAGGAGGCCCATTCGATTTCGGCAGGATTGGATTATCCCGGCATCGGGCCCGAGCATTCGTGGTTGAAGGACCAGGGCCGGGTCGAATACGTGCCGATCACGGACGACGAGGCGGTGAAGGCCTTCCATGCCTGCACCCGCATGGAAGGCATCATCCCGGCGCTGGAATCGGCCCATGCCGTCGCGCACGTGATGAAGATGGCGCCGACGTTGCCCAAGGACAACCTGATCGTGCTGAACATGAGCGGCCGCGGCGACAAGGACCTGAACACGGTCGCCGGCCTTTCCAAGACCGGCGCGTGACGATCATGCCCGCGACCCGCATCGACAAGCGTTTCGCCGCCCTGAAGGCCGAGGGCCGCGCCGGCCTGGTGACGTTCCTGACCGCCGGCGATCCCGATCCCGAGACCGCGTGGAAAATTCTTTCCGGCCTGCCCAAGGCCGGCGCCGACCTGATCGAAATCGGCATGCCGTTTTCCGACCCGATGGCCGACGGCCCGGCGATCCAGCGCAGTTCGCAGCGCGCCTTGAAGGCGGGCCAGACGCTGAAAGGCACGCTCGACATCGTGCGGCGCTTCCGCGAGACCGACGTCGAGACCCCGATCGTGCTGATGGGCTACTACAATCCGATCTACATCCGCGGCGTCGACAAATTTCTGAACGAAGCGAAGGCCGCCGGCGTCGACGGCCTGATCGTGGTCGACCTGCCGCCCGAGGAAGAAGGCGAGCTTTGCCTGCCCGCCATCGCCCAGGGCCTGAATTTCATCTACCTGACGGCGCCGACCACCGACGACGCGCGCCTGCCGCGCGTCTTGAAGCACGCCAGCGGCTTCGTCTATTACGTGTCGATCACCGGCATCACCGGCACCAAGACCGTGGTCGCGGCCGAAGTGGCGAAGGCGGTGACGCGCATCCGCAAGCACACTGCGCTGCCGCTGGCCGTCGGCTTCGGCATCAGGACGCCCGAGCAGGCGGCCGAGATCGCCCGCGTCGCCGACGCCGCCGTGGTCGGGTCCGCCCTGGTGCAGACCATCGCCGACAACCTGGACGCCCAGGGCAAGGCCAAGCCCGGCCTCGCCGACAAGGTACTGGCACAGGTGAAGGGCCTGGCGGACGGCGTGCGGGGCGCGCGCCAATGAACTGGCTGAAGAACTTCGTCAGGCCGAAGCTCCGCGAACTGGTCGGCGGCCAGAAGGAAATCCCCGAGAACCTGTGGCACAAGTGCCCGGCGTGCGAACAGATGATCTTCCGCCGCGACCTGGAGAAAAACCTGAACGTCTGCCAGCACTGCGGCCACCACATGCGCATTTCGGCCAAGGAACGCCTGAAGGTCCTGTTCGACGACGGCAAGTGGCAGACGGCCGAGGTCAAGCCGTCGATCGTCGATCCGCTGAAATTCCGCGACCAGAAGAAGTACGCCGACCGCTTGAAGGACTCCCAGGCGAAGACCGGCGACAAGGACGCGCTGATCGTCGCCTACGGCAAGATGGGCGGCCGCTCCGTCGTCGTCGCCGCCTTCAATTTCGACTTCATGGGCGGATCTATGGGTTTGGCCGTCGGCGAGGGCATGCTGACCGCGGCCCGCCTCGCGGTGCTGCAGCAAGCGCCGCTGATCGTCATTCCGTCGTCGGGCGGCGCACGCATGCAGGAAGGCATCTTCTCGCTGATGCAGATGGCCCGCACCACCATCGCCGTGGAAGAAGTGCACGAGGCCGGCCTTCCCTACATCGTGGTGCTGACCGATCCGACCACCGGCGGCGTGTCGGCGTCGTTCGCCATGCTGGGCGACATCGCCATCGCCGAGCCGGGCGCGATCATCGGCTTCGCCGGCGCACGGGTGATCGAACAGACCATCCGCGAGAAACTGCCGGAAGGCTTCCAGCGCGCCGAATACCTGCTGGATCACGGCATGCTGGACATGGTCGTGCATCGCCACGACCTGCGCGACACGCTGGTCAGGATCGTCCGGCTGCTGGCCAACGCCGGCCCGTCGGGCGAAGTGCTGGCATTGCCCAAGGGCCCGTCCCAGCCTCCGGGAGGCGTCGATTCGCAACGATGACCGGGCGCCCGGGCCGGCCGCGCCGACGCGCGGCGGGCCGGTGCTGGAACGCCTGATGCACCTTCATCCCAAGGTCATCGACCTGACGCTCGGCCGCACGCTGACGCTGCTGCGACGCCTGGGCCATCCGGAACGGCGCCTGCCGCCCGTGGTCCACGTCGCCGGCACCAACGGCAAGGGTTCAGTCGTCGCCTACGTGCGCGCCGCCATGGAAGCGGCCGCCTATCGGGTGCACGTCTACACCTCGCCGCACCTCGCCCGCTTCAACGAACGCATTCGACTGGCCGGCCGGCTGATCGACGACGACGCGCTGACGGCGCTGCTGGAGGAATGCGAGACGATCAATCGCGGCGAACCGATCACCTTCTTCGAGATCACCACGGCGGCGGCGCTGCTGGCGTTCGCGCGGGAATCGGCCGACGTGGTGCTGCTGGAAACGGGCCTCGGCGGACGTTTGGATTCGACCAACGTCATCGACCGGCCGATGGCGACCGCGATCACCCCGGTGTCGCTGGACCATCAACAATACCTGGGCGAGACCCTGCGCGAGATCGCGGGCGAAAAGGCCGGCATCCTGAAGCCCAAGGTGCCGTGCGTGGTGTCGCGCCAACTGCCCGACGCCGAACGGGCGATCTTCGAACGCGCCGATGAACTCGGCGCGCCGATCCTGGCGCAGGACCGCGATTGGGCGGTCACCGCCGAATTCGGCCGCCTTGTCCACGCGATGGGCGAGAAACGCCGGATCCTGTCGTTACCGGGACTGGCGGGCGCGCATCAGATCGACAACGCCGGCGCCGCGGTAGTCCTGCTCGATCTTCTCAAGGAAGGCGGCTTTCGCATTCCGGACGCCGCCATCGCCGAAGGGCTGCGCGCGGTGCGTTGGCCGGCACGCCTGCAAAAGCTGGGCGCCGGGCCGCTGGTGCAAAGCCTGCCCGAAGGCTGGCAGATCTGGCTCGACGGCGGGCACAATCCGGCGGCGGGCGAAATCCTGGCGGCCGAAGCCGCCGTCTGGAAGAAGCGCAAGCCGGCGATGCCGCTGCATCTGATCTGCGGCATGCTGAACAGCAAGGACGCCAAGGGCTTCCTGAGGCCGCTGCAACCGTTCGCGAAAACCGTCCGCGCCATCGCCATCCCCGGCGAGGCCAACACCCTTTCGGCCGAGGCGCTTGCCGCCGAAGCCAAGGCGATCGGCATGAAGGCGCATCCGGCGCCGAACCTGGAAACCGCGCTCGCCGACATCGTCGCGACGGAAACCCATCCGACCCGCGTGATGATCTGCGGCTCGCTTTACCTCGCCGGGACCGTGCTGCTGGAAAACGGCTGACGCGACAACACTGGATCGCTAAGGTCCACCGATATCCCCAACGAACCGGGAGCCGCCATGATCGTCGAACAGATCTGGACCGCCAACGCATATCGCAATTTCAATTACCTGATCGCCTGCCCGGAAACCGGCGAGGCGCTGGCGG
>CAZDFF010000029.1:0-20971 GCA_964504425.1 uncultured Hyphomicrobiales bacterium | reverse complement strand
GCGCCTGCAGCGTGGTGCGGATGTCGTTGAAGGCCATCTCCTGCGCGTGCAGCGAGCGGCCCGATGTCTGGATGTGATACTTCAGCTTCTGCGCGCGCTCCTTGGCGCCGTAGCGGAACCTCATCGCAACGGACCAGATGCGCCGCGCGACCCGACCCATCACGGTGTATTCCGGGTCCATGCCGTTGGAGAAGAAGAACGACAGGTTCTGCGCAAAGTCGTCGATCTTCATGCCGCGCGCCAAGTACGCCTCGACGAAGGTGAAGCCATTGGCCAGCGTGAACGCCAATTGCGAAATCGGGTTCGCCCCGGCCTCGGCGATGTGATAGCCGGAGATCGACACGGAATAGAAATTCCGCACCCGGTTCTCGACGAAATATTCCTGAATGTCGGCCATCATCTTCAGCGCGAACTCGGTCGAGAAGATGCAGGTGTTCTGGCCTTGGTCCTCTTTCAAGATGTCGGCTTGCACGGTGCCGCGCACGTTTTCGTGCACCCACTCGCGGATCTTTTCAGATTCTTCCTCGGTTGGCGCGCGGCCGTTGTCGGCCTCGAACTTCGCCATCTGCTGGTCGATGGCGGTGTTCACGAACATCGCCAGGATCGTCGGCGCCGGGCCGTTGATGGTCATGGAAACCGACGTCGACGGCGAGCAGAGATCGAATCCGTCGTAGAGCGCCTTCATGTCGTCGAGCGTCGCGATCGATACGCCGGAATTGCCGACCTTGCCGTAGATGTCGGGCCTTTCATGAGGGTCGAAACCGTAGAGCGTCACGGAATCGAACGCAGTCGAAAGGCGCTTGGCCGCCGAATGCTGCGACAGGAATTTGAAACGCGCGTTGGTGCGGAACGGATCGCCCTCGCCCGCGAACATGCGGGTGGGATCCTCGTCCTCGCGCTTGAAGGCGAACACCCCCGCCGTATAGGGAAAGCTGCCGGGCACGTTTTCCTTCAGTAGCCACTTCAGAATTTCACCCTCGTCCTCGAACGCCGGCAGAGCGACGCGTGGAATCTCGGTTCCCGACAGCGAGGCCCGCTTCAAAGGCGTGCGGATTTCGCGATCCCTGATCTTTACCACGTACTCGTCGCCGGAATAGTTCTTCTTCACCGTCGGCCAGATCTCGATCAGCTTGCGGGCGCGCGGATCGAGCGCGTCGTCGCGCGCGGCGATCAACGGATCGAGCGCGGCGGCGTCCTTGCCCGCCTCGACCAACATGGCCTTCGACGCGCGCAACTGCTGACGTTCGCGGGCGATTTTCGACTGCTCGGCGACGATGCCGTGATACTTGTGGACCTCGTTCACGATGTCCGCCAGATAGCGCGACCGTTCCGGCGGCACGATGGCGGCGCCCGGTTCGGAGCATTTGATCGCCGTCGGCGGCAACGTGGTTTCGAATCCGTTCAGGCCCTTGGCCCTGAAAATGTCCAACAGCGCCCGATAGACCGCGCTGACGCCTGGATCGGCGAACCGGGATGCGATGGCGCCGAACACCGGCATGTCCTCCGGCTTCTTGCCGAAGGCTTCCCGATTGCGCTGCACCTGCTTGCGCACGTCGCGGAGCGCGTCGAGCGCGCCCTTGCGGTCGAACTTGTTGATGACCACCGCGTCGGCGAAATCGAGCATGTCGATCTTTTCGAGCTGGCTGGCGGCGCCGAATTCCGGGGTCATCACGTAAAGCGAAACATCCACGTGCGGCACGATCCCGGCGTCGCCCTGGCCGATGCCGGGCGTTTCGACGATCACCAGGTCGAACCCGGCCGCCTTGCAGGCGGCGACGATGTCGGGAAGGCTTTCCGGCACCTCGCCGCCGCCGCGCGTCGCCAGCGAGCGCATATAGACGTTGGGCGCATTGATCGCATTCATGCGGATGCGGTCGCCCAACAGCGCGCCGCCGGTGCGCCGCCGCGTCGGATCGACGGCGATCACGGCGATTTTCGGCTCGTTAGAATAGAGCCGGAAGCGGCGGATCAACTCGTCGGTCAGCGACGACTTGCCGGCGCCGCCGGTGCCGGTGATGCCGAGCACGGGCACACCCTTGCGCGCCGCCGCGCGGTCGCGGATTTCGGCCACCGCCTTCTTGTCGCAGGTGCCTTCCTCAAGCCCGGAAATCACGCGGGCAAGGTCGGCATGGTTGCCGTCGAAAAGACCGTTCAAGGATTTCGGCTGCGCGCCCGCGACGTCGCGATCCGCGCGCTCCAGCATGTCGGAAATCATACCTTGCAGACCGAGGCCCTGCCCATCGGTCGGCGAATAGATGCGCGCGACGCCATAGCGGTGCAAGTCGTCGATTTCCTCGGCGACGATCACGCCGCCGCCGCCGCCGAACACGCGGATGTCGCCGCGGCCCTGCTCCTTCAGCAAGTCGATCGCGTACTTGAAGTATTCGACGTGGCCGCCCTGGTACGAACTGATGGCGACGCCGTGCGCGTCCTCCTGCACGGCCGCGGTCACGACCTCGGCGACGGATCGGTTATGCCCCAGGTGCACGACCTCGGCGCCGTGCGCCTGAAGGATGCGCCGGACGATGTTGATCGAGGCGTCATGGCCGTCGAACAGGCTCGCCGCCGTGACGAAGCGCAGCGGCCGGGTCGGCTTGTAGGTCTTGGCCGGCGTCGGTTTCGGCTTGCCGATCGCGTCGTCGGGCATCGGTGTCCTCCCACCTTACCACGGCGTAATTGACGTTTACGTAAACGTAAATCAAATCGGTTTCCGGGTCAAAGGCGACGGTGCCGGCCCCGTTCGGACTCGAAAAATGCACGTTCCGACCCGTTTCGGATCGGTTCCGTTCGGTTTTGGTCGATTTTTGTCGACTCTTTCGGCCTAACGCATTGATATTGCGGAAATTCAAAAAAACCGAATGAGCTTTAATGATCAAAAATGATCTTTATTGCCGTGAACCGGGCTTCCCCAGCGGCGCTCGACCGAATAAGAATATAACCCTGTTCATTAGGAATGGCAAGAAAAGAATGCGGGCGATATGCTCCGCCCCTCTCTGGCAAGCGACCCCAAAATCATGACCGATCCCGCCTTCCCCGCCGCCTTCTTTCCGCGCACCCGGATGCGCCGCAATCGCCGGACGCCGTGGGTCCGCGCCCTGGTCGCCGAGAACCGGCTCACGGCATCCGATCTGATCTGGCCGATCTTCATCGTCGACGGCAAAAGCCGGCGCGAGAAGGTTGCCTCCATGCCCGGCGTCGAACGGCTATCGATCGACCTCGCCGTCGAGGCGGTCGCCGAAGCGAAATCGCTCGGCATTCCCGCCGTCGCCCTGTTCCCGCTGATCGACGAGGCGCTGAAATCGCCGACCGCCGACGAAGCCGCCAATCCGGAAAACCTGGTCTGCCGTTCCGTGCGCGCCGTGAAGAAGGCGCACCCGGACGTCGGCATCGTCTGCGACGTGGCGCTCGATCCGTTCAACAGCGACGGCCACGACGGCCTGGTGCGCGGCGGCGAAATCGTCAACGACGCCACCGTCGATGTGCTGATCCGCCAGTCCCTGGTGCAGGCGCGCGCCGGCTGCGACGTGATCGCGCCGTCGGACATGATGGACGGGCGTATCGGCGCCATCCGCGACGCGCTCGATCGCGAGGGCTTTCAGCACGTCGCCATTCTCGCCTACGCCGCCAAGTACGCGTCCGCGTTCTACGGCCCGTTCCGCGACGCGGTCGGCTCCAAGGGCGTGCTCAAGGGCGACAAGAAGACCTACCAGATGGACCCGGCCAACGGCGACGAGGCGTTGCGCGAGGTCGCGCTCGACATCGCCGAGGGCGCCGACATGGTGATGGTGAAGCCGGGCCTTCCGTACCTCGACATCGTGCACCGGGTGAAGGACGCGTTCGGCATGCCGACCTTCGTTTACAATGTCAGCGGCGAATACGCGATGGTGCGCGCCGCCGCCGGCAACGGCTGGCTGGATTACGAGCGCACCATGATGGAAGTGCTGACCGGCTTCAAACGCGCCGGCGCCGACGCCATCCTCACCTATCACGCGCTCGATGCCGCGCGGCTGCTGAAAAAGGGCGGATGAAACCGCTACTGACCGTCGGCTATCAAGGTGCCTCGGTCGCCGCGTTGATCGACACCCTGAAGGCCGCCGGCGCGGACGTGCTGATCGACGTGCGCTCGGCGCCGGTGTCGCGGCGGCCGGAATTCGCCAAGACCGCGCTTTCCGAAAGCATCGCCGCCGCCGGCCTCCGGTACATCCACATGAAGGCGCTCGGCAATCCGTGGGAAGGCCGCGAGGCCGCCAAAAACGGCGACATGGAGGCCTATCGCCGGGTTTTCATGGCGCATCTGGACTCGGCGCCGACCCGCGCGGGGCTGGCCGAGGCGGCCGGGATCGCCCTGAACGAAACCGCCTGCCTGATGTGCCTCGAAGCCGACCCGGCACATTGCCATCGTTCCATGGTGGCGGCAGCGCTGGCGCCGCTCGGGCCGTTCGAGGTCCGGCACCTTACGATCGATCGGCCGAAAAAACCCGCCGCCCAGGGCCGGCTGCCGTTCGATTGATCCGCTCGGTTCAACGATTGTTAACCAATGGCTGCTTTCCTATGTGCCAAATGGGATCGCCGCATTGGAGAGCGTCATGAAAAAATTTCTACGCGCCGGGGCCGCCGCCGTCGTCCTGATGGCCACGGGTTGCGCCTACGAGCTGTCGGAACAGGCCAAGACGATCAAGGAAGCCGACCTGGTGAAGGAAATTCACGAAGGCCGGGTCAAGGGCTGCGCGAAGATCGGCGAGGTCAAGGCGCGCAACGACATCCTGGTCGGCACCGTCGGCTATTTCGGCCGCCGCGACGCCTACGTCGACGCGATGGAACAGGCAGCCAAGCTGGGCGGCACCCATGTCGTCTGGGACGAGGAAGGCACCAACCTAGTGAGCCAATACGCCGGCCGCGTCTACAAGTGCGCCGCGTAGACGCCGAGGACGCACCCGGTTTCCGCACGTCCCGTTGACCCAAACATCGGGTCGGCTTAGGCTTTCCGGATGGGACGCATCACATTGGACGATACCCTCGCGCGGCGCCTCGATGAAGCGGCGAAGCGCGCGGATATCTCGGCCGACTCGCTGGCGAGCGAAGCCGTGCGCGCCTATCTCGATCTCGACGACTGGCGCGCGTTTGAAACACGCATAGGGTTGTCCGAGGCCGACGCAGGCGAATTCGCCACCGACGCCGAGATCGAAGCCGTCCGCGCCAAATGGCGCGGCTAAAGGTACGCTGGCTCAAAACGGCGCTTCGCAACCTCGACGCCGAAATCGCCTATATCGCCGAACGCGATCCTCGCGCCGCTATCGAAACGGCGGCGCGTCTGTTCGACATCGTGGAGCGACTTGCGGATTTTCCAGAGTCGGGCCGACTCGGGCGAGTCGACGGAACGCGCGAACTCGTAGTTCCGGACTTGCCCTATATTCTTCCATACCGCGTCACGGCGACGACCGTGGACATCATTCGCGTATTCCACGCCGCGCGGCGATGGCCGGAAACCTTCAAGGGATAAACGCTCACCCCGCCTCCAGCCAGTCGCGGATAATCGCGATCTGCGCCGCTCCGCAAAATCAATGACCGTGCAGATGGTGCGCGTCCGGATAATGCGGATGCCGGTGCCGAATCCGCGCATGGCGGTGAACGTGGGTGTGAGGTTCGGCCGGCGGATCGCCCGGCGCATGCTTGTGCCGGTGGTGTTCGTCGTGCACGTGCTCATGCTCGTGGACCGTCGGTTTGTGTTCGTGCTCGTGCTCATGCCGTTCGGTTAGGTGCAGCCATGTTCCGACGGCCATCAACGATCCGGCCACGATAAGCGCAACCGTGACCGGCTCCGCCAAGACGACGACGGAAAGCGCCGCGCCGACGAACGGCGCCGTCGCGAAGTAGGCGCCGGTGCGCGCGGTCCCGACGTGCCGCAGGGCAACGACGAACAAGACCAGGCTGACCCCGTAGCCGAAAAACCCGACCGTCCCGGCAACCGCGATTTCATCAATTCCGGGCAGGTTCGCGCCTAGGGCCGACGCCAGCGCGATGTTGGTGGCGCCCGCGACGACGCCCTTGATCGTCACAATCCGAACGGGATCGGCAAGCGCGACGTTGCGCGTGAAGTTGTTGTCCAGCGCCCACAGCAGGCACGCACCGGCGATGGCAATCGGCCCCATAGCCCCGCCGAACGCCACGGATCCTCGCCAAGACAGCACGACCGCGCCGACAACGATAAAGCCTAGTCCCATGGCGACGCGGCGATCGGTGCTCTCGCGGAACACGCTCCAAGCCAGTATCGCGGTAAACACGGCCTCCAGATTGAGCAACAAGGATACCGAGGCGGCGGAGGTCGCCGCCAATCCATACATCATCAGGATTGGCGCGGCCACGCCCCCCGCCGCGATCGCGCCGGAAAGCCAGAACCATTCGCTTCGGCTCAGGGATCGAGTCGACTCGCCGGCCACGCGACCGCGAATAAGCCGAAACGCAAACAGCCCGAGACCGGCGCCGAGATAAAGCAGTCCCGCCAGCATCCAAGGGTCAATGCGCGCAAGCAAAAGCTTGGACAGCGGCGTGCTCGCCCCGAACAGCGCCGCCGACGCAAGTGCGTATAGCGCGCCCGTCTTCGGCCCGGCACCACTCATCCCGCCTCCAGCCAGTCGCGGATGATCGCGATCTGCGCCGCGTCCATCAGCGCCGGCGCGTGCCCGGTTTCGGGAATCTCAATGACCTCGGTCGCCGGTCCCCGCCCCAGTTTGCCGCGCCTGACCATTTCGTTCGCCGTCTCGGCCAGCAGCAGATCCGACGTGCCGCCGCGCAGCACCAGCACCGGGCAGCGCACCTGTTCCCACAGATTCCACAGCACGATGTCGAAGCCGGTCGCCTTGCGCACGTTGACGGCGATCTTCGGATCGTAGTGCAGCCGGTAGCCGCCGTTGTCCTTGACCACGGAATTGCGCGCCAGCGTGCGCCATTGCGCCTTGGTCAGCGGGCCGAACGGCGCGTAGCCCTTCTTCACGTGGTCCAGCGCGGCGTCGAAATCGGGAAAGCGGAAATCGGTGCCGACATAGGCGGCGATGCGATCCAGCGCCGCGCGCGGCAGGAACGGACCGATGTCGTTCAGGACCATGCGGCGCACCGGCGCGCCCGCCCCGGCGGCGAACGTCATGCCGATCAGCCCGCCCATCGAAGTGCCGATCCAATCCACCGTCGGCACGTCGAGCCGCGCGATCAACGTATTCATGTCGGCCGCGTATTGCGGATACGCATATCCTTCGGCATCGGCCAGCCAGTCGCTTTCGCCGCGCCCCACCACGTCGGGGCAGACGACGCGCCAAGTGTCGGACAGGGTTTGCGCCAGATCGTCGAAATCGCGGCCGTGACGTGTCAGGCCGTGGACGCAGACCGCCGCGCGGCGGTGGTGCGCGCCCCATTCGACATAAGACATGCGATGGAAACCCTTGGGGCCGAGGCAGGCGACGCTTTTTCGTTCCACGCGCTCTACTCTTTCACCTCCCAAGACAGCCATGCTGACCTTATCCAGCGGAGAATTGAACAAAAAAATTCAATCACCCGATCTCGGCGCGGATTCCGGCGGACACGCGCGCCGCGGCGGCTTGACCCGGCACGCGACCGGGGCTATCTGATTCCGCGCGGGGACGACCTCGCGCCCTTTCCCCACATCCGACAGGGACGACCCTGTCGCCAATGACGCGGCCAAGGAGGTTGCCATGGCATGGGTCTATCTGTCCGTCGCCGGCCTGTTCGAGATCGGCTGGGTACTCGGCATGAAATATTCCGACGGATTTTCGAAGCCGTTGCCTGCATTGGCCTCCGTCGCCTGCATGGCGATCAGCTTCGGCGGCCTGCTGCTGGCGCTGAAGGGCGTGCCGATGGGCACCGCCTACGCGGTCTGGACCGGGATCGGTGCCGTCGGCGTGGCCCTGGCCGGGATCTGGCTGTTCGACGAGGCGGCGACGCCGGTGCGCCTGGGCTGCATCGCCCTGGTCGTGATCGGGATCGCCGGCCTGAAGCTGGCGCCGGCCTAAAATGGCGAATTTCCGCCCGGAATCCGTGCAAAGAGGCTTGACCCGGCGCGCCGCCCCCCCTATCCATGACCTCAACTAAAGGAGAACGCCGGAACCATCCGGTGCGAAACGCGCGGCGGCCTTAATGTCGCGTCAGGGAGGATCGATTTGTTCTGTAGCGTCCCGACGGTCGGGGCCCCGGTGCTGGCTTTGTCTTCGCCGCGCGGATTCTCGACATTTACGAAACTAGTATCTCCGCGCGGCTGGTATGCCTGATACCGCCGTTCCCGCCTCCGCGCCCGGCGGCGCGCCGGCCCAATCCGGCGAGTGGCTGCTCGAGGTCGACAACCTGCACGTCCATTTCGTGACGTCGCGCGGCGTGGTGCGCGCGGTCGAGGGCGCGAGCTGGAAGGTCAAGACCGGCGAAGTGGTCGCGGTCGTCGGCGAATCCGGCTGCGGCAAGTCGGTCTCGGCGCTCTCGGTGATGCGCCTGATCGCCAAGCCCGCCGGCAAGATCGTGCACGGCCGCATCCTGTTCGAAGGCCGCGACCTGCTGAAGCTGACCGACGAACGGATGCGCGAGGTGCGCGGCCGCGACATCGCCATGATCTTCCAGGAACCGATGACGTCGCTGAACCCGGTGCTGACCATCGGCCAGCAGATCATGGAACCGCTGATCATCCACCTCGGCATGGACGAGAAGGCGGCGACGGCCCGGGCCATGGAATTGATGGGCCTGGTCGGCATCACCGACGCCCAGCGCCGGCTCAAGCAGTACCCGCACCAGTTCTCGGGCGGCATGCGCCAGCGCGTGATGATCGCGATCGGGCTCGCCTGCAACCCGAAACTCATCATCGCCGACGAACCGACCACCGCGCTCGACGTGACCATTCAAGCGCAGATCCTGGAACTGATGCGCAACCTGTCGCGCAATCTCGGCATCGCCATGGTCGTCATCACCCACAACCTGGGCGTGGTCGCCCGCTACGCCGACCGGGTCAACGTGATGTACGCCGCGCGCATGGCCGAACAGGGCACGGCGGAAGACATCTTCGCCCGGCCGCGCCATCCCTACACCGTCGGCTTGCTGCGTTCCGTGCCGCGCCTGGACAAGCCGCGCGGCCGCCGGCTGGAAACCATCGAAGGCCTGCCGCCCAATTTGCTGTCGCCGCCCGAAGGCTGCCGTTTCGCGCCGCGCTGCCCCGCCGCCGCCATCGACGCCTGCACGGCCGGCGTCCCGCCGCTGATCGAAGTCGAGCCCGGCCACCGCGCGGCGTGCTTTCGCGCGCCCGAACTGGCCGGCGAAGACGGCGCGCGGACCATCGGCCTGGTTCAGGCGGTGGAAGGTCAGGCCCCGCCCAAGCCCGCCACGACCGGCGTACCGCTGCTCGACGTCAAGGGCCTGACCAAGCATTTCACGGTGTCCGAGGGCTCGCGCCTGACCGGCACGCCGCCCGTCATCGTCCGCGCCGTGGTCGACGTGTCGTTCGACGTGCACGCCGGGCGGACGCTCGGCCTGGTCGGCGAGTCCGGCTGCGGCAAGACGACCATCGGGCGCACCCTGCTGCGGCTCGAGGACGCGACCGCCGGCACCGCCACCTTCGACGGCGAAGACCTGCTGAACGCCGACCGCGAGACGCTCACGAGGCTGCGCCGCAAGATCCAGGTGATCTTCCAGGACCCGTACAGCTCGCTCAATCCGCGCATGACCATCGGCCAGATCATTTCCGAACCGCTGCTGGTCTACAAGCTGGCGCCGAACAAGAAAGCCGCGGCCGAACGCGTCGCCGATCTGCTGACCCAGGTCGGCCTGTTCGCCTACATGGCGGAACGCTATCCGCACGAGTTGTCCGGCGGCCAGCGCCAGCGTGTCGGCATCGCCCGCGCGCTCGCCATGGAACCCTCGTTCATCGTCTGCGACGAGCCGGTGTCCGCGCTCGACGTGTCGATCCAGGCGCAGATCATCAATCTGCTGGAGGAATTGCAGGCGAAGTTCGGCCTGACGTTCCTGTTCATCGCCCACGACCTCGCCGTCGTGCGCCACATTTCCGACCGGGTCGTGGTGATGTACCTGGGCCGGGTGATGGAAATCGCCGACCGCGACGAGCTTTATCGCAACCCGGCCCACCCCTACACCCAGGCGTTGCTGGCGGCCGTGCCGGTCCCCGATCCGGTGGCCGAGCAGCAGCGTGCCCGCGCCATCCTGGGCGGCGAGGTGCCGAGCCCGCTGAACCCGCCGTCGGGATGCGTGTTCCGGACCCGTTGCCCGAAAGCGACCAAGGAATGCGAGGCGGTCGTGCCGCCGCTGGCGGCGGTCGGATCGGATCACTTCGCCGCCTGCATCAATTTGTAGTATTTATGGAAAGTACATACGCATCGATTGAAAATCACCGTGGTTCAACTTGGTGGTACCGGCCATCGCGTTCGTCCGGTCGCGTTACACAACATCCAATGGGAGGAACAAAGATGTCAGGGAAATATCTGATACTCGCCGCGATCGGCGCGGCGATGACCTTGGCGCCGGGCTTTGCCCAAGCCCAGGCACCGAAGAACGGCGGCGTGCTGAAGTTCGCCGTCAGCGCCGAGCCGCCCGATTACGATTGCCACGCGGCGACGTCGTTCGCGTTCATCCACCCCGTGCGTCCGCACTACAACACGCTCTTGAAGTTCGACCCGGCCGCCTATCCGAAGGTCGTCGGCGACCTCGCGGAATCGTGGGCCGTGTCGACGGACGGCCTCACCTACTCCTTCCGCTTGAAGAAAGGCGTCAAATTCCACGACGGCTCGGCGTTCACTTCCGCCGACGTCAAGGCGACCTACGAGCGCATCGCCAACCCACCGAAGGGCGTGCGGTCGATCCGCAAGGCGGCCTATTCGGACATCGCCGGAATCGAGACGCCGGATGCCCTCACCGTGATCTTCAAGTTGAAGGCGCGCAACGCCTCGATGCTGACCAACTTCGCCTCGCCCTGGGATTGCATCTACAGCGCGGCGAAGCTGAAGCAGGACCCGAACTTCCCGGTGAAGAACGTGATGGGCACCGGTCCCTTCAAGTTCGTCGAGCACGCCGCCGGTTCGCACTGGGTCGGCGAGAAGTTCAAGGACTATCACGTCAAGGGCAAGCCGCATCTCGACGGCTATCGCGCCATCTTCATCCGCAACACCGCGGCGCGCGTCAACGCCTTGCAGGCGGGCGAGGTCTTGTCGGAATTCCGCGGCCATTCGCCGGCCGACCGCGACAAGCTGAAAAACGCCCTCGGCGATAAGATCGATATCCACGAAAGCCCCTGGATCTGCAGCCTAGTGGTCACCTTCAACACCCAGAAGAAACCGTTCGACGACGCGCGCGTGCGTCGGGCGCTGACGCTGGCGATCGACCGTTGGCAAGGCGCCGAAGCCCTTTCCAAGATCGCGCTGGTGCGCCACGTCGGCGGCCTGCTGCGCCCGGGCTACGAGCTGGCGACGCCGCCGGCGGAACTGACCAGCCTGCCGGGTTACGGCAAGGACATCGCCAAGGCCCGCGCCGAAGCGAAGAAACTGCTCACCGACGCCGGGGTCAAGAATCTGAAGTTCAAGTTCCTGAACCGCAACGTGCCGATGCCGTACACGCCGGTCGGCGTGTTCCTGATCGACCAGTGGCGCCAGATCGGCGTCACCGCCGAGCACGACCAGCCGGAAACCAAGGCCTACATCGCCAACCTGCGCGGCGGCAACTACGAGGTCGGCCTCGACTTCAACTGCGACGCGGTCGACGACCCGAACCTTCAGCTCGCCAAGTACATCTCGGCAGACCGTTCGCCGATCAACTACGGCCGCTTCAACGATCGCAAGCTCGACGAACTGTACGACAAGCAGAAAGGCGAACTCGACAACGCCAAGCGCATCGCGATCCTGCGCGAGTTCGAGAAATATGCGCTCGATCAGGCATACACGTTCCCGACGGTGTGGTGGCACCGCATCATCGTGAACTGGAAGCAGTTGAAGGGTTGGCACATGACGCCGAGTCATTACCTGAACCAGGACCTTCAGGACGTCTGGCTCGACTCGTAACCGCGACCTGAGACCGCCGGGCGGTTCCTCTCGGGGCCGCCCGGCCCCCTTTCCCTGTGCTGGGCCATTGCCATGCTTCGATACACGATCAACCGCATCCTGCTGATGATCCCGACCCTGCTGGGGGTCGCGATCCTGGTGTTCGTCATGCTGCGCATGATGCCCGGCGACATCGTGGAATTGCGCTTCCTCATGGAAGGCGGCGCGGCCGACCCTGCAACCTTGGCGGCGGAACGCGTCCGCCTCGGGCTCGACAAGCCGCTGTGGCAGCAGTTCATCGACTGGATCGCCGGCATCTTCGTCGGCGACTTCGGCATTTCCATGTGGACCGGCCGCCCGGTCGTGGACGAAATCGCCAGCCGACTCGAACTGTCGATGCAGGTCGCGATCATGGCGACCATCATGGCGACCGTCATCGCCATCCCGCTCGGCACCGTGGCGGCACTGTTCAAGGACACCTGGATCGATCAGATCATCCGGGTCTTCGCCATCGCCGGATTGGCGATCCCGTCGTTCTGGCTCGGCATGCTGATCATCCTGGCGCTGCTGTTGAACTTCAACTGGATTCCGCCGCTGACCTATACGCCGATCTACGAGGACCCGTGGACCAACCTGTCGCAGTTGATCTGGCCGGCCATGGCCATCGGCTATCGCTATTCCGCGGTCGCCACCCGCATGACCCGCTCGACGATCCTGGAAGTGCTTCAGGAAGACTACATCCGCACGGCGCGGGCCAAGGGCGTGTTCGAGCGCCTAGTGGTGTCGCGCCACGCAATGCGCAACGCCATGCTGCCGGTCATCACCGTGATCGGCCTGGAATTCGCCTTCCTGATCGGCGGCCTGGTGGTCACCGAGCAGGTCTTCAACCTGAACGGCATCGGCAAGCTGTTCGTCGAGACCGTGTCGCGCGCCGACTACACCATGGTGCAGGCCCTCGTGATGCTGGTCGCGACATTCTTCATCCTGATCAACTTCGCGGTCGACATGCTGTACGCGGCGCTCGACCCGCGCATCCGGTACCGCTGACATGTCCGAAATCGCCGCCGATCCCGTCATCGCCTACAAGGTGCCGAAACGGCGCCACCCGGCGTTGCAATTCGCGATCACCCAGCCCTTGGGTTTCGCCGGCCTGATCGTCATTATCGTCATGTTCATCGCCGGCGTGTTCGCCAAGTGGGTCGCACCGTACGATCCGCTGGCGGTCGATTACGGCTCCATGCTGGCGGCGCCGTCGCTGGCGCATCCGCTCGGCACCGACGCCTTCGGCCGCGACGTCTTCTCGCGCGTCATCTACGGCGCCCGCACCGCCCTGATGGTCGGCTTCTTCTCGTCGTTCATCGGTTCCACCATCGGCGCCGTCATCGGCGTTGTGTCGGCCTACTTCGGCGGCCGCATCGACATGGCGATCCAGCGCGTTATGGACGTGCTGCTCTCGTTCCCGATCATCGTACTCGCGCTCGCCGTGGTCGCCGTGCTGGGCAAGTTCCCGCTTTGGGGGCTGGACCTGAACCTGGTCATCGCCATCGCCATCCCGATCGTCCCCAAGGTCGCCCGCGTGGTGCGTTCCTCGGCGCTGGCGATCCGGGAAATGCCTTATATCGACGCCGCCCGGGCGGCCGGCTATTCGCACCTGCGCATCATCTTCCGCCACATCATTCCGAACGTGGTGGCGCCGTTCCTGATCATGCTGACCGCCTTCATCGCCCAGGCCATCCTGCTCGAGGCCTCGCTCTCCTTCCTCGGCCTCGGCGTCACCGAGCCGACCCCCGCCTGGGGCCTGATGCTCAGCGGATCGTCGGAGGAATTCTACCGCGAGGCCCCCTGGATGATCATCTTTCCGGGCGTCGCCATCAGCCTCGCCGTGTTCGCCTTCAACCTGTTCGGCGACTCGCTGCGCGACTGGCTCGACCCCAAGATCAAGCTCTAAACGCGCACGTCCCTTCTTAGCGATGAAGGGGGGCGTCATCCGTCGATAGCGCAAGCGTCGTGAGAGTCTCCCGCAGGCGGGGCGCGGCGAAATCGACGAAGGCACGGAGCTTCGGCGCGATCAGTCTGTTCTGCGGATAGACGAGATGGACTGGCGCCGGCGACGGGGCGACGTCGTCGAGCACTGTCGTGAGCCGTCCTTCCCGGATCTTCTCCGCGACCATGTAGGAAAGCGCGATCGCGATCCCGTCCCCCATCTCGGCGGCGGATATGGCGGCGACCGCGTCGTTGATCTCCAGGCGCGATGCGAAGGAGACGTTCTTGCCGCTGCGCCCATCGAGGAAACGCCACTCGCGGTTGGGCATCAGCCCCGTGAAGGCGATGACCGAATGCCGGCGCAGGTCGGACGGAGTCGCCGGGGCGCCCCGCCGGGCAATATAATCCGGGCTTGCGACGAGAACGCGCCGGACGTCGCCGATCCGCTTCGCAATGAGGTTGGAATCCGGCAGAGGTCCGATACGGACCGCGGCATCGATCCCTTCCTCGACGAGATTGGCGACGCGGTCCAGAAGCAGCATCGAGACGGAGACCCGCGGGTACGCGCCCAGGAAGGCGCACACGATGGGCGTGAGCGCCAATCGGCCGAACGTCACCGAAGCGGTCACGGTCAGATGTCCTTGCGGCGCGGCGGCTTCGCCGACGGCTTCCTTTTCCGCATTGTCCAGGTCCGCGAGCACTTGGCGCGCGTTCTCGAGAAAGCGCCGACCGACATCGGTGATCGTAAGGCTGCGTGTCGTCCTGTTGAAGACGCGGGTGCCGAGACGGCTCTCGAGCGCCGAGATGGCGCGCGTCACTGCCGGCGGGGACAACCGAAGGCGCGTTCCGGCTTTCGTAAAACTACCGGCATCGGCCACGGCGACGAAGACTTCGAGTTCGTGCAGGCGGTCCATCATTATTCCTTAAGAAGGAATAATGAGTTTCATATATTGCGTATTCTTTCAATATCCATGTTGGGCCAGATTGGCGGTGCGAGGCCTGTACGCGTCGCAAAACCACTCACCGGAAGGATTAAACCCCATGGCTCGTGTTACCGTCATCGATCCGAAAACCGCCACTGGCGAGGCCAAGCAGTTGCTGGACGCCGTCCAGGACGGCCTCGGTATGGTTCCCAACTTCATCCGCGTGCTGGCGAACTCGCCGGCGGCGCTCTCCGCCTTTCTCGGCATCCATGGAATCGCCGGCGCCGGGACCCTCGACCCGAAAACCCGCGAGCGCATCGCGCTCGCCGTCGCCGAGCGGAATGCTTGCCAGTATTGCGTCTCCGCGCACACGGCGATCGGGCGCAAGGCCGGGCTCGACAACGACGAGATGCTCGCCAACCGCAACGGTCGTTCGTCGGACGCCAAGGCGGAAGCCGCCCTGACCTTCGCACGAGCCCTCGTCGAGCATACCGGCCAGGTGAGTAAGGCCGAATTCGACGCGGTTCGCCAAGCCGGCCACTCGGACGCGGAGATCGTCGAAATCATCACGCATGTCGCGATGAACATCTTCACGAACCTGCTCGGCAAGGCGACGCAGGTCGAGATCGACTTTCCGAAGATCGACCTCAACAAGGCCGCTTGACACGCACCCGAACACGGTCCGGGCGACGCGCCGGTGTCTCTCGATGCCCCGGCACGTCACCCGCCGCTTGGTTAAAGAAGGACACCTGCCCCATGCCGTCGTATTCGTCCCCTACCGAAGCCCGACCGCCGCTGCCACCCTTCACGCGCGAGACCGCGATCCAGAAGGTGCGCATGGCGGAGGATGCCTGGAACACGCGCGATCCCGAGCGCGTGTCGATCGCCTACACGGCCGACAGTCGCTGGCGCAACCGCGCCGAATTCCCGGTCGGCCGGGCCGAGATCGTCGCATTTTTGCGGCGCAAATGGGCGCGCGAGACCGAATACCGGCTGATCAAGGAACTTTGGGCTTTCACCGACGACCGAATCGCGGTTCGTTTTGCCTACGAGTGGCACGACGAGGACGGCAGCTGGTTTCGGTCGCATGGCAACGAGAACTGGGAGTTCGACGGGCACGGCCTGATGCGGCTGCGTTTCGCGAGCATCAATGACCAGCGAATTGGGGAGAGCGACCGCAAGTTCTTCTGGCCGCAGGGCCCGCGCCCAGCGAACCATCCCGGCCTCTCGGATTTGGGCCTATAGCGCGGGCATCAGGGCAGGAAAAACGATCATGTCGCACCGCTTCGCGGACATCGCCTTCACCGAGTCGGTGAAGAAGGTCCAGGAACAGCAGGGAAGCCGCACCGCGTATGCACGGATGGAAGGCGTCCCTGAAGACGCGAATCATAACCTAAGCGCCGCCGAGGCCGGCTTCATCGCGGCGCGGGACTCGCTCTATATGGCGACCGTCAGCGAGACCGGCTGGCCCTACGTACAACACCGCGGCGGCCCAACCGGCTTTGTCCACACCATCGACGAAAGGACCATCGGCTTCGCGGATTTCCGCGGCAATCGCCAGTATGTCAGCGTCGGCAATCTCCTGACCGACGACCGGGTGTCCCTGTTCTTCATGGATTACTCCAACAAGAGGCGTCTGAAGGTATTCGGCCGCGCTCGAACCGTCGGCCTCGAAGACCAAACGGTGCTCGGCAAGCTCGAAATGCCGGACTATCGAGCCCGGGTGGAGCGTGGAATTCTGATCGCCATCGAGGCCTTCGACTGGAACTGCCCGCAGCACATCACGGAGCGCTACACGCTCGGCGAGATCCAGACGATGACCGAGCCGTTGGCGGCACGGATCGCCGAGCTTGAAGCCGAGTTGGCGCGCAGCCAGCCCCGCGCAGGGAGGCCCCCTGGATGATCATCTTCCCGGGCCTCGCCGTGTTCGCCTTCAACCTGTTCGGCCCCCCCTCAGAGACTGGCTCGCCCCAAAATTAAGCTTTAGGCCGGGCTAATTCCCACCGGATTGCTCAGCTTCCTTGTGTCCGGCCCAAATACCGGCTACACCATTGGAGCGGATCGCGCATTTGTCCCGGTGTTATTCTAAATGTTATCGGCACAGGTAGGCCGATTGACCCCTGACATTGACGTTTCTTCCGCCCCGGCTCGCGGTCGTCGCCGCCGGACATTCTCATTGCCAGGAGCAACTATGCCAACCGGTACCGTCAAGTGGTTCAACGCAACGAAGGGCTACGGATTCATCCAGCCCGACGACGGCTCGAAAGACGTCTTTGTCCATATCTCGGCGGTGGAACGCGCCGGCCTGTCGGGGCTACCCGAAGGCAAGAAGGTCTCTTACGTCGTCGAGCCCGGCAAAAACGGCAAGTCCTCGGCCGAGAACCTTTCTCTCGTCGACTAACACCGTCCTGCGCCTTTTCGAAGCCGGTCCGCGCGATACGCGCGGACCGTGCTAGGCCTCGTTTCTATCGTCATCCGAAGGTTGCGACGGGCCGATTGCCGTTGCCGCCGGCCCTGGCCGTAGGGACCGTTGCGCCCGGCGGTTTTCGCTCGCTTCCCCGCCACGCGCCACGATGCAACCCCACAAAGATTATGTAAACAGGGCCTAGGCAACGACTCCGGCACGCCGATTCCCCTCGAACGAAAGGATTGCCGACATGAGGAAGTCCGTCAGATCGAAGGCCGAAGCGGAATTCGCCAGCATCCGCCAGCAGGACAAGAAAGCCCTTAAGGAAAAGCAGAAGGTCGAGCAGGAAAAGGCCGACCACGTGGCCCACCTGCGTTCGCTCCGCCTCGCCAAGGAAGCGGCCGATAAGGAGGCCGCACTGATCGCCGCCCGCGACCAGCCGCCGAAGAAGCGCAAGGCCGCCGCGCCGCCGACCCCAACCGCGACGGATACCGTCGCCGACCCGTCGAAATAACCGGTCGTGGCCGTCGACAAGAAAGATATCGAAAGCCTGCGGGCCTCGCTGCCGGATGGGCGGCGCGCCGCCGCCGCACGGACAGCCGCGGCCAAAGCCGAGGCTACGGCAATAACCAACGCCGCAAGCATCCAGAAATGGCGCGCCGGCAAGGATAATCGGATCCAGGCCCTGGTCTGGGTCGGCGTCGTCGCCGTGCTCGGCATCATCGTTATTTCCGTCCTCGGCAGGTGGCACTGACCGGCGCGAAAAAGCCTTGAATCCCAGGGAGTCCATCGGCCTATTCGCGCAATACGCCGTGCGTTTGTGCGCGTTGCATGGAACGGCCGGCTCCTTTATGACAATTCCCGGCGAATCGATTGGAACGAAAGGCTGATCCGGCCATGATGCAGGGCCCGTTGAACGGACTTCTGGTGATCGACCTGACCCGCGTCCTGGCGGGTCCCTACTGCACCATGGTGCTTGCCGATCTCGGTGCCCGGGTCATCAAGGTCGAGGTTCCCGAGGTCGGCGACGACGCGCGCCATTTCGGCCCGTTCATCGCAGGCAAGTCGACCTACTTCATGTCCTTGAACCGGGGCAAGGAAAGCATCGCGCTGGATCTCAAGGCGGACGCCGATCGCAAGACCTTCGAGGCGCTGCTCGCCAAGGCCGACGTGGTGGTCGAAAATTTCCGTCCCGGCACCATGGAAAAGCTCGGCTACGGCTGGGACGCGCTGCACCCCAAGTATCCGCGCCTGATCTATGCCGCCGCCTCCGGTTTCGGTCACACCGGTCCCTATTCCAAGCGCGCCGCCTACGACATGGTCGTGCAGGCCATGGGCGGCATCATGAGCGTCACCGGCCATCCCGGCGGGCCGCCGACCCGGGTCGGCTCGTCGATCGGCGACATCGTCGCCGGCCTGTTCGCGTCGATCGGCGTCAATTCGGCTCTCTATCACCGCGAAAAAACCGGCCAGGGCATGAAGATCGACGTCGGCATGCTCGATTGCCAGGTCGCGATCCTGGAAAATGCCATCGCGCGCTACGCCGCGACAGGCAAGGCGCCGGGACCGTTGGGCGCGCGTCATCCGTCGATCACGCCGTTCGACGCCTTCGCCGCCCAGGACGGCCATCTGATCATCGCCGCCGGCAACGACGCGCTGTTCCGCAAGATGGCCGATGCGATCGGCCGGCCGGACCTGCCCGGCAATCCCCTGTTCAAGACCAACGACCTCAGGACCGAGCACAACGCCGCCCTGAAGGACGAAATGGAAGCGATGCTCAAGACCAAGCCGATCGACCATTGGCTGGCCGCGCTCGACGCCGCCGGGGTGCCCTCAGGGCCGATCAACACCGTCGACAAGGTCCTGGCCGACCCGCACGTCCGTGCCCGCACCATGGTGGTCGCCGCCAACGATCCGGTGGTCGGAAAATTTGAAATGGCCGGCAATCCGATCAAGCTGTCGGCGTTTCCCGACAGCCCCGTCCGAACGCCGGCGCCGGACCTCGACGGTAATCGTCAGGAAATTGTCAGTGAACTTGAATAAAATCTCCTAATACATTGAACTGAATAAGAATAGCCGCGCAGCCACGCGGCCCCTGGGGTTCCGCCAACGATGCTCCGAAAGCTGCTCCTTCCGCTTCTCGTCCTGGCGCTGGTGATCGGCCTGGGGATCGGCGGCGGGTGGCTGTGGCTGCGCCTAGGCCTGCCCAAGACCAGCGGCACCGTCGATGCGCCGGGCCTCGGCCAGGCGGTCGAGATCGTGCGCGACTACCGGGGCGTTCCGCACATCTTCGCCAAGACCGGACTGGACGCGACTTACGCGCTAGGTTTCGTCCATGCCCAGGATCGCCTGTGGCAGATGGAAGCCATGCGCCGGCAGACGTCCGGGCGCTTGGCCGAACTCATCGGCCCGCGCGGCCTCGCCAGCGACCGCCTGATGCGGGTGCTGGGCATTCGTCGCGCCGCCGAGGCGCAATACGCAATCCTGGCGGCGCCGGTAAAAGCCGCCGTCGACGCCTATGTGGCGGGCGTCAACGCCGGCATCGAAGCACGGCGCGGCGCCCTGCCCTTGGAATTCCTGGCGGTCGGCGCAACGGCCGAGCCCTGGCGGCCGGCGGACGCGCTGTTATGGGGCAAGGCCATGGCCATGACCCTGAGCGGCAACTGGCAGGACGAACTGCTGCGCGCCCGGTTGCTGCAAAAGCTGACGCCCCAGCAGGTCGACGAGCTTTGGCCCGAGCGGCCGGAATCGGCGCCGCGCCAAGGGGCCGACGCGCGACCTTGGAACGGCATCGCCCTCGACAAGCTGGCTGCGGCGCTGCCGCCCGCGCCCGCCGAACCGCGCGGCGCCTCGAACGCCTGGGCCGCCGTCACCGGCACCGGCGAGGACCGCAAGGCCCTGCTGGCGAACGATCCGCACCTGGGGCTGACGGTGCCGATCCTCTGGTATCTGACCAGGATCGAGTCGCCCGATTTGACCATCGCCGGCGCCACGGTGCCGGGCGTGCCGTTCGTCCTGTTGGGCCACAACAAGGACGTTGCCTGGGGCATCACCGCGACCCAGTCCGATCTTCAGGATCTTTTCGTCGAAAAACTGGAAGGCGACGGCTACGCCTCGCCCGACGGCCCGAAGCCCTTCGAAACCAGAACCGAGATCATTAAAGTCCGAGGCGGCGACGACATCACGCTGACGGTACGCGCCACCCGCCACGGGCCGGTGATCTCGGACGTCCTGGGCGAAAGCGCGGTCGCGGCCGCCGGCGGCGAGGGCCGGGTTCTGGCGCTCGCCGCGACGTTCCTGCAGCCCGACGACCGCACGCCCGAGGCGTTCTACGGGATGAACCGGGCCAAGGATTGGACCGAATTCTCCGCCGCGCTCACGAAATTCCACGCGCCGCAGCAAAACATCCTCTACGCCGACACCAAGGCCAATATCGGCTTCTACGCCCCCGGCCGCGTGCCGGTGCGCAAATCGGGCAAAGGCTGGCTGCCCGCCCCCGGCTGGACCGGCGAGGCGGATTGGGCCGGCTTCGTGCCGTTTGATCGCCTGCCGCAAGTGTTCAATCCGCCCGAAGGCCGGCTGGTCAGCGCCAACCAGATGGGTGAGTTGTTCAAGGCCTGCTGCCTGTA
>CAZDFF010000028.1:409-21405 GCA_964504425.1 uncultured Hyphomicrobiales bacterium | reverse complement strand
TCCGGCTGCCTGCCGATCGTGGTGCAGATCCCGGTGTTCTTCGCGCTCTACAAGGTGCTCTACGTCACCATCGAGATGCGCCACGCGCCGTTCTACGGCTGGATCCACGATCTTTCCGCGCCCGACCCGACCACGCTTTTCAACTTCTTCGGGCTGATTCCGTGGACGCCGCCGCATTTCCTGATGATCGGCGTGTGGCCGATCATCATGGGCATCACCATGTTCCTGCAGCAGAAGATGAATCCGCAGCCGGCCGACCCGATCCAGGCCAAGATCTTCCTGTTCCTGCCCCTGATGTTCACCTTCCTGCTGGCCAGTTTTCCGGCCGGCTTGGTGATCTATTGGGCCTGGAACAACACCCTGTCGATGCTGCAGCAGTGGGTCATCATGCGGCGGATGGGCGTCCCGGCGACCTGATCGTCGCCGCCGGCCCGGAGGGCGCGTCCGCATGGCCGACCAATTCCTGCCCGATGCCGAAGCCGTCGATACGGGCCGACGCCTGTTCGCCGGGGCTTGCCGCTTCGTTCTCGGCGCCGAGCGGCTCGAGCACATTCCCGAAAGCAGCCTCCCCGAGATCGCCGTCATCGGCCGCTCGAACGTCGGCAAGTCGAGCCTGATCAACGCGCTGGTCGGCCAGAAGCAACTCGCGCGCACGTCGAACACGCCGGGCCGGACCCAGGAAATCAACTTCTTCGTCATCGCCGAACGCCTGATGCTGGCGGACCTGCCGGGGTACGGCTATGCCCGTGCGCCCAAGGGGCGGATCGCACGCTGGACCGGCTTGATCGAAACCTATCTCGCCGGTCGCCAGGAATTGAAACGCACCTGTTTGCTGATCGACGCCCGCCACGGCATCAAGCCCACCGATCGCGACATGATGACGCTGCTCGACAAGGCGGCCCAGTCGTTCCAGATCGTGCTCACCAAGGCCGACAAGGTCCCCGCCGCCGAACTGGCGGCCACCTTGGCGGCGACGGCGGCGGAAGCGGCCAAGCATCCGGCGGCGCATCCCGACGTCATCGTGACCTCGGCGCGCACCGGCGCCGGCATCGACGACCTGCGCGCCGCGCTGGCGACGCTCGTCGCGATCGGTTAAAGTGCCGCGCCATGAGCAAGAAGCCGCATTTGACAACCCCGGCGAAGGCGCCCGACACGGTCGACATCCCACTGTTGGCCAAGGCCGCGGTGCTGTCCGAAGCGCTGCCCTACATGCGCCGCTACGCCGGCGAGACGTTCGTGATCAAGTACGGCGGCCATGCCATGGGCGACGAAAGCCTGGCGCGGCTGTTCGCGCACGACATCGTGCTGTTGCGCCAGATCGGCATCAATCCGGTGATCGTCCACGGCGGCGGTCCGCAGATCGGTAAGATGCTGGAGAAGCTGAAGATCGAAAGCACCTTCGTCGACGGATTGCGCGTTACCGACCGGGCGACCGTCGACGTGGTCGAAATGGTCCTGTCGGGCTCGATCAACAAGCAGATTGTCCAGGCGATCAACGAAGTCGGCGGGTTCGCCGTCGGTCTGTCGGGCAAGGACGGCCATCTGATTCGCGCCGAGCGGGTCAAGCGCACGAAGCGCGATCCGGATTCGAACATCGAACGGATTCTCGATCTCGGCCTGGTCGGCGAGCCGACCGAGATTCAGACCCACGTGCTCGATTTCTTCGAGGAAACCGACATCATTCCCGTCATCGCGCCGATCGGCGTCGGCCAGGACGGCGAGACGCTCAACATCAACGCCGACACCGCCGCCGGTGCCATCGCCGGCGCCTTGGGCGCGCGGCGCCTCCTGATGCTGACCGACGTCGAGGGCGTGCTCGACGGTCAGGGCCGCCTGATCCAGTCGATGACGGCGGCCGAGGCGCGCGCCCGTATCGCCGACGGCACCATCAAGGGCGGCATGATTCCGAAGATCGAAACCTGCCTGGCCGCGGTCAAGGAAGGCGTCGGCGGCGCGGTCATCATCGACGGCCGGGTGCCGCACGCGATTCTACTGGAACTGTTCACGGAACACGGCGCCGGCACGCTGATCAAGGCCGGCTGATCGCTTTCGGCGTTCTTCTCAGGCGCCCTTGGCGGCCAGATTGGCGTAGAAATCCAACTGCCACTTCAGTTCTTCGTCGCCCAAAGGGTAGTCGTCGCCCATCAGCGGCTTGATCAGTTCGCCGGGCGCGACGCGGCCCATACGCTGTTGCACCAGGACGGCCATCTTCATCGGCAGCTTCGCCTTCCAGACGACTGCGACGATCCCCTTGGCGCTTTTTTCCGAAAAGATCATCCGGGCGACCTTGGCGTCGACGCCGGACCGCACCACCAGGGAGGCGAAAACCATCGGATGGTCGCCGGCTTGCAGCGCGTTGTTGATGGCGGCGGCGTCGAGCCGGCCTGCGGCGTAAAGCTGCTTCGCGTTGTCCAGCGGAAGCTTGGGATTCAAAAAATCGGGTGCGTCGCGCGGGCCCGCGTGCACTGCCTTGGCCGGCCCGCCGCTCAGGCGCTGGTGCACCGTCGACTTGACCGCGGCAAGCGTATCGGGGTCCAGGTCGGCGCGCTTCTGCAGCACGTCGAGCAGGTTGTCGGCCAGGAATTCGGCCAACCGCATGGCGGCTTTCGGCGGCAGCGTGGGACGGCCGACCAGCGGCGCGTGCCACAGGTCGATGTCGACCGAGCGCTCGATCAGGCTGTCGAGCGTTTCCTCGCGAAGCTGCGCGCCGTGATTGCCCAGCAGGTCGGCGATCGCCGAAATGTCGTCGGTCGCGGCGATCGCGTCGGATACGGTTTCGCCGACCGTGCTGCGCTTGGCGATGGCGTTCAATCCGCCCGCCGCCGGTCCCGAACGGATGATCTCGATCAGGTCGTCGTCGGTCAGGACCGGCGAGAATTCGAGCACCGGGCCGGAAACGGCGATCTCGGCGTCTCTCGCCAACGTCTTGACGATGTCGGCGGGCGCGTGCGCGACGTCCTTCAGGGCCTCTGCCAGAATCTGGCGGACCATGGTCATCTGGTCGCGGGCGAGCACCTCGAGCGCTTCGTGGGTCGACCGGTGGATGCGGTTCATCTCGTCGGCGGAAAGATCGGGCGCGACGGTGGCGATCTTCTCGGCCAGCCCGGCGCGGACGTCGGAGCTGGCGTCGCGGGCGAGCAGGATGTCGGTCTGGCGCGGCGAAGCCTCGTTCTCCGCCACGGCACGGCGCACCTCGGCGGACGTGTCGGCGGCCAGGAAAAACAGGATTTCCGGCCGCAGGTCGGCGCGCCGGGCCAGCGCCTCGCGGACCTTGGGGTCCTTGTCGGCGGCCAGCACTTTCGCTTCTTCGTAGCTGATGGGCTTCCCGGCGGGGTCGATCACTTCTTCGTCTCGGTCTTTTTCTTGGCGTCGGACGGCAAGTCCAGCGGCGTCCCCGGCGGCGGGGCCGCCCGGAACCCGCCCTTGCCGTGATGCTTTACGTCGTACATCGCGGCGTCGGCGCGGGCAAGGAGGTCGTCGAGACCTTCGTTGGTCGTAGGGTCGTATGTCGCGATCCCGACCGAAATGCCGAGCGGATGGCTTTCCATGCCCGAGAACTTGCGCAGGCGCTTGCTGTTTTCGATCAGGGTTTCGGCGCGTTTCAAGGCCACGTCGGGCGCGATGTTGTCGAGCCACATGGCGAATTCGTCGCCGCCGAGCCGGGCGATCACGTCGCCGGGGCGGGAAAATTCCATCATGATGTCGCGCAGTTCCAAGATCGCCTCGTCGCCCGCCTGGTGGCCGCGGATGTCGTTGACCTTCTTGAAGTTGTCCATGTCCACGTAATAAAGGGCCGCGGTTTGGTTGTTGCGCTGCAGGCGAGCAAGGCGCCGCGGCAGATCTTCCTCGAAGAAGGCGCGACGGTTGAGAAGGCCGGTCATGCCGTCCGTGCGCGACAGATTCAAGATTCGCTCGTGGTTGGTGATCTGTTCGTTGGCGATGCCGAGCTGGCCGGCGACGGCGCCGACCAAAAGGCGCTGGTCGTCGTCCCACGGGTGCTTGGCCTTGTCGCGCCACAGCGTCACCGCGCCGTTCACCGCGTGGCGGTAGCGCGTGGTGGCGGCCAGCACGCTCCAGCGCCCGATCGCGATTTCGGCGACGTTGCCCTCGGTGTCTTCCGCGTTGAATGCCGTTTGGGCGTCGTCGACGCCCTCGACCGCGCCGGATTCGGCGGCGACGGCGAACTTGTTCTTGCCCACCAGGCGGAAGATGCGGCATCCGTCCGCGCTCAGCGCCTGATGGGTCGCCTGGGCGGCGGCGCTCAACATATTTGTCGGATCGACTTCGTCGCGGATCGTGCCGACGACGTAATTCAGAAGCTGTTCCCGGCGCCGGGCGCGGGACAGTTCGGCCTCGGCAGCACGTTCCTCGGTCACGTCCTTGGCGCTGCCCCTGGCGCCTATCCAGGCCCCGGAAGGATCGACCAGCGGCACGGCGGAGAGAACCACGCAGGCAGTTCTGCCGTCGGCGCGGCGCATCCACATTTCGACGTTTTCGATCGGGGTCTGGGTGAGAAACGGCAGCGGGTCGTAGTTTTCCGGATCGATGACGAAGTCGGCCGCCGATCGTTCGACCATCTGATCGGCGCGATAGCCGATGGCGCCCTTGGGCGAGACGAATTGAAAGCGGCCCTGAACGTCGACTTCCCACGAGAAATCACTCGAAACGTCGACCAGGTCCTTATAGCGCTGGCGGGATTCGACCAAGGCGGCGCGCAGATTGCGTTCCATGGTCAAGTCGCGGGCCAGCAGCAGCAGAAGGTCGGCGTCGTTCCACGGCGAGATCGTGATTTCCAGCACGACGTCGCCCTTCGAGCCGGCGAGCGTGATCGTGCCGACGGCGATGGTGCGGCCCTCGTGCGCCCGCTTCAGCAGGGTCATGACTTCGGGCAGGGCATTGTGCTTCAGCAATGCCTCGACGCCGGCGCCGCGCGGATTGGCGGCAACCACGCCGGCGTCCGGGCGCAGAATCAACGCGGGTCCGGGATAGCCATCGAGCAGCCCGTTCCCGTTCAGCGAACCGGTGGCCGGGGTTAAGGATTCCCCGGCTGGCTTGTGCTCGTCGGTCATCACAGCAAAAGGCTCTTTTTTCCTTACGACAATCTGACAAATTGCTGACGCAATGGGGAAAACCGAGAATAATCGGTCGTCAGTCGCGAAAAACGGCGCAATCGGGGCGAATTCGCTGAATTGGCGGGGCGGATTACATACGTTTATTTTAAATGACGATCGATACAACCGCCAGTCCAGCCGCAATATATCCGGTCGCGACGACGACCGATTCGGCGCTCAAGTCCTATTTGCTATCCTCTTGCCATCCTTAAGCATTGCACCCACGATCCGGCCATGCCTGCATACAACTCCAGCCCCACCGACCTGTGCGACGCCGAAGCCTGGATCTTCGATCTGGACAACACCCTCTATCCGGCCAAAAGCAATCTTTTCGCCCAGGTCGACGTGCGGATTCGCGATTACGTGGCGAATCATCTCGGAATCGACGCGGCTGAAGCCTATCGCCTGCAGAAGCAATACTTCCGCGAGCACGGCACCACCATGCGCGGCATGATGCACCATCACGGCATGGATCCGGGGCCGTTCCTCGACTACGTCCACGACATCGACGTCTCGCCGGTGCCGCCGAGTCCCAGGCTGGCCCGGTCGTTGGAACGGCTCAAGGGCCGCAAGCTGATTTTCACCAACGGATCGGTCGGCCATGCCGAGCGCGTGACGGCGCGCCTGGGGGTGGGTCATTGCTTCGAAACGGTGTTCGACATCGTCGCCTCCGGTTACGTCCCGAAGCCCGACCCCGGCGTCTACGCCGAACTGGTCCGTCGTCACGGCTTGCGACCGGATCGCACGGTGATGGTCGAGGATCTGGCGCGCAACCTGGAACCGGCCGCGGCGATGGGCATGACGACGGTCTGGGTCCGGACCGATTGCCAGGTCGGGCAGGAAGGATCGGGCGGCGACCACGTGCATCACGTCATCGACGACGTCGCCGACTGGCTCGACGCTGTGACGTCGGCTCCCGCGCGCGGTTGACAGCCCCTTTCCCAAGGGCCATTTTCCCCGACGTTCCAAGACCTTTCGCCGATTGAACGAGACCCGGAGAGCCATGAGCCAGACCCTCGAAGCCACCATCGATGCCGCATGGGAAACCCGCGACACGCTGACACCCGCCACCAAGGGCGCGGTCCGGGACGCCGTCGAAACCGCGCTCGGCCTGCTCGATTCCGGCAAGGCCCGGGTCGCCGAGAAGAAGGACGGGACGTGGGCCGTCAATCAGTGGCTCAAGAAAGCGGTGCTGCTGTCGTTCCGTCTTGCCGACATGGCGCCGATTTCGGGTGCGCCCGGCGGCGCGGCCTGGTTCGACAAGGTGCCGTCCAAGTTCGACGGCATGGACGACGCCGCCTTCCGCGCGGCCGGATTCCGCGCCGTGCCGGGCTGCGTCGTGCGCCGCTCCGCCTTCATCGCGCCGGGCGTGATCCTGATGCCGTCGTTCGTCAACCTGGGCGCCTACGTCGATTCCGGCACCATGGTCGATACCTGGGCGACGGTCGGCAGCTGCGCGCAGATCGGAAAAAACTGCCACATCTCCGGCGGCGCCGGCATCGGCGGCGTGCTCGAACCGCTTCAGGCGGGCCCCGTGATCGTCGAAGACAACTGCTTCATCGGCGCTCGCGCCGAGGTCGCCGAAGGCGTGATCGTCGAGCAGGGCTCGGTCCTTTCCATGGGCGTCTATCTCGGCGCCAGCACCAAGATCGTCGATCGCGCCACCGGCGAGGTCTTCATGGGCCGGGTGCCCGCCTATTCGGTGGTCGTGTCCGGCACCATGCCGGGCAAGGCGCTGCCCGACGGCAGCCCGGGGCCGGGGCTTTACTGCGCCGTCATCGTCAAGCGGGTCGACGAGAAGACGCGCGCCAAGACCTCGATCAACGACCTGCTGCGGGCATAAGGAATCTTCCGACATGGCGGGTCCGATCGACGCGTTGGGCCTGAGCCAAGCCCTGATCCGTTGCCCCAGCGTGACGCCGACGGACGCGGGCGCGCTCGGCGTGCTCGAAGGCGCGCTCACGTCGATGGGCTTCAAGTGCCACCGCATGGTCTTTTCCGCGCCGGGCACGCCCGACGTCGACAACCTCTATGCCCGGCTCGGCACGGCGGCACCGAACTTCTGCTATGCCGGCCATACCGACGTGGTGCCGCCCGGCGACGTCGGTGCATGGACGGTCGATCCGTTCGCCGCCACGGTCCGGGACGGCATGCTCTACGGGCGCGGCGCGGCCGACATGAAGGCCTCGATCGCCGCGTTCGCCGCCGCCGTCGATCGGTTTTTGCGAACGCGCGGGCGCGATTTCGGCGGCTCGATCAGCTTTCTCATCACCGGCGACGAGGAAGGCCCGGCCGTCAACGGCACGGTCAAGGTCCTCGATTGGATGAAGAAAAAGGGTGAAGCCATCGACGCCTGCCTGGTCGGCGAACCGACCAATCCCGAAGCCATCGGCGACATGGCCAAGATCGGCCGGCGCGGCAGCCTGAACGCGCATCTGACGGTCGAAGGCGTGCAGGGGCATTCCGCCTATCCGGAAATCGCCGACAACCCCATTCCGCGACTGATGAAGATGCTGACCGCGATCAACGACCAACCGCTCGATCCGGGCAGCGCGCACTTTCCGCCGTCCACGGTGGCGATCACGTCCGTCGACGTCGGCAATCCGGCGACCAACGTCATCCCCCCCCGGGCCGAGGCGCGCTTCAACGTGCGCTTCAACGACAACCATACCGGCGCGTCGCTGGCGAAACTGCTGGACGATCGTTGCAAGGCGGTCGGCGGCCGCTACGCGCTCGACGTCAAGGTCAGCGGCGAGGCCTTCCTGACGCCGCCGGGTAGATTGAGCGATATCGTCGCCGACGCGGTTCACGCGGCGACCGGGCGCCGCCCCGAACTCAGCACCACGGGCGGCACGTCGGACGCGCGCTTCATCAAGGACCACTGCCCGATTTGCGAATTCGGCGCGATCAACGCGACCGCGCACAAGGTCGACGAGCGGATCGCGGTCGCCGACATCGAAAAGCTCGTCGACATCTACGCGGGCGTGCTCGACCGTTACTTCGCGAAGGCATAGGCGATGGCCTCGCTGCCGGAGATTTATCGCGCATTGTTCGGCGCCGTGCGCCTGGCGCGGCTCGATCCCGGCGGCATGGCCTATTTCGACACCTCGGTGCGGGGCTTCTGGGCGTCGTTCACGGCCGCCGTCCTGGTGCTGCCGCTCTACGTGCTGATGCTGTGGATTCGCTACGAGCAGGGGATCGAGGTCGCGCCGCTCGGCCGCCTGGTGCCGATCAAGGGCGTCGCCTTCGCGATCTCGTGGCTGGCGTTTCCGGTCGTCATGATCTCGCTCGCGGCCAGCCTGGGAAAGTGGGATCGCTACATCGGCTTCATCGTCGCCTACAATTGGGCCGGCGCGCTGCAGAACGGATTGTTCATGATCCTGATCGCGCTGTCCGATCTTGGCGCCTTCCCCGGCGCTATCGGCTCGACGCTGCTGCTGATCGCGTTCGTCCTGGTGTTGGGCTACGCCTGGTTCGTGGCCAAGACGGCGTTGGGCGTTCCGGGCACCGTGGCCGCCGGCATCGTCGCGATGGATTTCATGATCGGCATGCTGATCGACCTGGTGGCCGACGGCATGCTGGCGCGAAGCTGATCGGCGCGCGGTCTAGTACCAGGGCAGATGCAGCCAGTGGAACCACGCGGCGATCTGCTTGTGGAAAAAGCCAAGGCCGATCAGGGCCAGCAAGATCGGCGAGGTCAGCAATCCGATCACCGACAGGAACAGGCCGCCCACCGCCCAGGTCACCTGACCGACGAACAGCGCGATGATTGAACAGAGCAGGCCCATCGGCGTGAAGATCCAGCCGTGGGTGAAGATGCCGAGGATGCCGAAGCCGACGGCGAAATAGCCCATGACCGGATGGTTGACCGGCTGCGGGCGTGGCACGCCGCCCATGCCGGCATGCGGGTTCGATTCGAGGCTCAGGGGGATTTTGTCCAAAAGCGCCGATGCTCCGCCCAAAGGTTCATTCACGGCGAAAGAGTATAGGCCACCGATTGTGGCATCGCCAGGGCAGGGGTTAGGGCGAAAGGGAAGGTCCGGAACGTCAGGCGGCTTTGGCGCCCGGCACCAAGACCGGGACCGGTTCTTCGGTAATCCTGGCCGCTTTCGGGTTGTCGATCAGCGGCTCCATGCTTTCGGTGAGGAAGCGCAGGACGCCTTGGCGGTATTCCGGCTTGATCGGCGCCCAGCTGACGAACAGGCCGCCGCGACGCTTGTATTCCATGACCTCGTCGTTGTCGGCCAGCGCGTCCAGATCGCCGGCGATATCTGCAGAATGGCCGACGTAGACCCAGCGCGGTTGCACGCCGGAATGCCAAAGCACATAGACGCCGCCCACGCCTTTCAAACCGGCTTTTTCCGGTTCGAAGGTCAGGAACTTGTAGAATTGGCCGCGCGGGTTACGCCCCCAATCGACCGGAGTCGGGCGGGTCGGGATCGTCGGCTTCTTGCGACCGAACAGTGCCATCGGGTTTGCCCAGGTTTTGCCCGCCCCTTTGCCGCTGAGGCGGGTCCGCAGGGTCTACCATGCCGAGGGTTCGTTATAAAATGGTTAATAATAAACAAGAGTAGCGGCTTGCGCGTAGGCCGTGAGAATCGTCAACGCGGCCTTAGCCCTTGCGTGCCTTGGCCGGGGCCAGTTTTAAGCGCGCCCGTCGCCGTGCCCTCAGCGGCGCGGTCGCGGTTCGGAGCCAGCGCCGGGCGGCGGCATCGAGACGGGGCCCGTGCGTTTTCATGACGGTGCGGTGGTAGGCGTCGACCCAAGCGATCTCGGCGTCGGTCAGCATGCGCGTCTCGATCAGCGCGCGATCGATCGGCGCCAGAGTCAGGGTCTCGAACCCCAACATCGGGCGTTCGTCCTTTTTGCCGGGCTTCAGACGGACGACAGCGACCAGGTTTTCGATGCGGATGCCGTATGCACCGGTGCGATAGTAGCCGGGCTCGTTCGATACGATCATGCCCGGCATCAGGGCGTGGCGGTTGGCGGCCTTGCCGATCCGGTGCGGACCTTCGTGGACGCCCAGGTAATGGCCGACGCCATGGCCGGTGCCGTGATCGTAATCGAGTCCGGCTTCCCACAGCGGCGCGCGCGCCAGCGCGTCCAACTGCGGGCCGGTGGTGCCTTCGGGGAAGGTCGCCGTGGCGATCGCGATGTGGCCCTTCAGGACGCGGGTGAAGCGATCCTTCATCTCGGGCGTCGGCTTGCCGACGGCGACGGTGCGCGTCACGTCGGTGGTGCCGTCCAAATACTGCGCGCCCGAATCGACGAGGTAGAGCGTGCCGGGCTTCAGTTTTCGATCGGTCGCCGGGGTCACGCGGTAATGCACGATCGCGCCGTTGGCGCCGGCGCCCGAAATCGTCGGGAAGCTCAGGCCCCGAAAATGCTCGCCCTTGCGGCGGAACGATTCCAGTTTGTCGGCGGCGGCGATTTCGGTGACCCGGCCCTTTGGGGCTTCGTCGGACAGCCAGGCGAGAAACCGCGACAGCGCCAGCCCGTCGCGCCGGTGCGCGGCGCGGATGCCGTCCAGTTGCGCCCGGGTTTTGACCGCCTTGATCGCCTGACACGGATCGTCGGCGCGGCGGATGCGCGCGCCGGCGGCCTCCAGTCGTTGGAAGATCCAGGCCGCCGCGGTTTGCGGATCGACGCGCACGCGGGCCTTGGTCCGACCGAGGGCGTCGAGCGCCGGCCCGAAGGCGTCGGGATCGTGCAGGCGGACCGCCTTGCCCAGATGCTTGTTCAGCCCCGGCGAGGCCTTTCGCTTGTCCATGAACAGGTTCACGGACCCGTCCGCGTGCAGCATCGCGAAGCCAAGCGCCAGCGGCGTGAACGGCACGTCGCCTCCGCGCACGTTCAAAAGCCAGGCGATCGAATCGGGCGCCGTCAGCACCGCGGCGTCGGCGCTCTCCTTTTTCAGGATATCGGCGACGATGCGTCGTTTGTCGGCGGCGGCGCAACCGGCGAATCGATCGGGATGCGGCACGACCGGCGAGATCGGCGGCGCCGGCTGATCGGTCCACACCGCATCGAGCGGATTTTCGGCGACGGGAACCAGCGTCGCGCCCGCCTTGTCGCAGGCCGCCTTCAGGTGGCTGACCTGATCGGGCGTCATCAGCCATGGGTCGTAGCCCATGCGCGCGCCATGCGAAAGTTCGCGGGCCAGCCATGCCCATGGCGATGTCTCGGCGACGTTGAACGGCGCGAACGATTTAATGTCGGTTTCGCCGCGAACCTGGAGCGTGTAGCGCCCGTCGATGAAGATCGCCGCGCGCTTCGACAGCACCGCGGCCCATCCCGCCGATCCGGTGAATCCGGTCAGCCAGGCCAAGCGTTCCGCGCGCTTGGCGACGTATTCGCCCTGATGCTCGTCGCTGCGCGGCACGATGAATCCGTCCAACCCGTCCGCCTTCAGGCGCCGGCGCAGGGCCCGAAGCCGTTGCGGATCGGTGCCGCGCCGGTCCAAGCCGCCCGACGCCTTGGCGCGCGCGGCGACGAGCGCGCGGGCCAGCGCCGCCTTGACCGCCGTGGGTGCGTTCCTCGGCGCCACCAGGGTCATCCAACCGTTCGGATCGGCGCCCTCGGGGGCGGCCGCGACGCCCGCCAGGAAACGGCGCATCGTCTCGGAATCGAACCGCGCGCCCAAATCCTTCAGGCGGTTCAGGGGGGCTTTCGTGCGGCGGGCATCGGCGTCCATCGGGGCCTCATTCGGCGGCATTCTCCAGTACGTAGGCCATCCGGGCATTTCGATCAATATTACAATTATAATACGTATTTATTATATAAAATATATATAATTCACGTAAAATTGTCTTTCAAGAACGATACTGAAGTGTATTAATTCGCCAAGCGCGCGTTTGTCGCCGCCGTGCCCTGGAGGATATTCCGTCATGCGTTCCGTGCTGACCGCCAACCGCCTCGTCGATGGGGCGGTCGTATTTCTCGATCCGCACGACCGCTGGTCGGATCGGTTTGCCGATGCGCGCGGCCTCGCCGACGACGGCGAGGAAGCCGAGGCCTTGGCGCGGGGCCAGGCCGCCATCGCCGCTTGCGAGGTGGTCGAGCCCTATCTGGTGGCGCTCGGCGAGAATGGAAAACCGGAGCGCCTGCGCGAACGCATCCGTGCCGATGGGCCCACGGTCGCCTACGCCGGAACGGAGGACTGACCCGATGCATATGTACCTCTACGACGCGATCGACCGGCGCCTGGTCGCCGAGCGGATCGCGCAATTCCGCGATCAGGTGCGCCGCCGCCTGTCGGGCGAACTCAGCGAGACCGAATTCAAGCCGCAGCGTCTGCGGAACGGCCTCTACATGCAGCTTCACGCCTACATGCTGCGGGTCGCGATTCCTTATGGCCTGTTGAACGGCGAACAGATGCGCACGCTGGGCACGATCGCGCGGGTTTACGATCGCGGGTACGGCCATTTCACCACGCGCCAGAACATCCAGTTCAATTGGCCGCAATTGACCGACGTGCCCGACATCCTGGCCGACCTGGCGGCGGTCGAAATGCACGCCATGCAGACCAGCGGCAATTGCATTCGCAACATCACGTCGGATCACTACGCCGGCGTCGCTGCCGACGAAATCGAGGACCCGCGTCCCTACGCCGAACTGATCCGGCAGTGGTCGACGCTGCATCCCGAATTTTCGTTCCTGCCGCGAAAGTTCAAGATCGCCGTTTCGGCATCGGCGGAAGATCGCGCGGCGACGCGCTTTCACGACATCGGTCTTCTGATGACGCGGGATGCGTCGGCACGGGTCGGTTTTCGCGTGCTGGTCGGCGGCGGTCTCGGGCGCACGCCGGTGGTCGGCCAGGAGATAAGGGCCTTCCTGCCGAAGGAGGACCTGCTGCCTTATCTGGAAGCGATCCTCCGCGTCTACAACCTGGAAGGCCGCCGCGACAACATCTACAAGGCGCGCATCAAGATCCTGGTGACGGCGCTCGGCATCGACGCCTTCCGGGATAAGGTCGAGGCCGAATTCCGCGCCATCGCCGCCGAGCCGGTGAGCTGGGACGGGGCCGAAATCGACCGGATCGCGGCCCATTTCCGCCCGCCGCCCTACGCCCCGGAAGCCGTCGCCGACGAGGATTTGTCGCTGATTGTCGCCGCCAGCCCGGCGTTCGGGCGCTGGATGAGGACTAACGTCAAGCCGCACAAGCGTCCGGGCTACGTCATCGTCGATATCTCGCTGAAACCGGTCGGCGGCATTCCCGGCGACGTGACGGCGGACCGGATGGACGGTCTGGCGGATCTGGCGGACGCTTATTCGTTCGGCATGATCAGGGTCAGCCATCGCCAGAATCTGGTGCTGGCGGACGTGCGCCGGGTCGATCTGCCGGCGCTGTGGCGAGGACTCGAACGGTTGAACCTCGCCGCCGCCAACGTCGGGCGTGCGACCGACATCATCGCCTGCCCCGGGCTCGATTTCTGCTCGTTGGCAAATGCACGGTCGATTCCCGTCGCGCAGCGCATCGCCGACCGGCTCGACGCGCTGGATTCGCAATTCGACCTGGGCGATCTCCGGATCAACGTGTCGGGTTGCATCAACGCCTGCGGCCATCACCACGTCGGGCACATCGGTCTCTTGGGCGTCGACAAGAAAGGCGAGGAATTCTACCAGATCACGCTCGGCGGTTCGTCGGCCGAAGACGCCGCCATCGGCACCATCCTCGGACAAGCTGTGTCGTCGGCCGATGTCGCCGCCGCCATCGAAACGCTCGCACTCGCCTACGTCGGCCTGCGCGAACCGGGTGAACGCTTCCTCGGCACCGTGCGCCGGCTCGGCATCGAACCCTTCCGCGAGGCCCTTTATGGCGCTGATCAAAGACCGGCGGCTGGTTGAAGACGATCCCTGGGTCAGGGTCGCGGACGACGCGCCCCTGCCCGAGGACCGCCCGGCGATCGTCGGCCTGAAGCGCTGGCGGGCCGAGCGCGAGAGCCTCGCCGCGCTCAACCGGCCGCTCGGCCTTTTGCTGGAACCGGACGATCCGCTCGACGACGCGATCCGGGACCTCGGCCGGTTCGGCCTCATCGCGCTCTCGTTTCCGAAATTCGGCGACGGGCGGGCGTTCTCGAAGGCGCGCCTGCTGCGCTCCCGGCTTGGGTACAAGGGCGAAATCCGCGCCGTCGGCGACGTCTTCAAGGATCAACTGTTGTTCATGGCCCGCTGCGGCTTCGATTCGTTCGATTTGAAGGCCGGCCACGACGCCAAGGATGCGCTGGCGGCGTTCGACGAGTTCAGCGTCGCCTATCAGCCGTCGGCCGCCGCGACCGGTCCCGCCCTTCGCGGGCGAGGCAAGCCGCCCCTCGCCTGAGCTTCTCGCCCCGGGTTCGCGGCCCGCCGGGTTTCTCCGAGCCATGCTCAAATTGCATTGCTGCGGTGCAACAATCGCACTTTTTACAAGGCTGCAGCGGGGATTATGGTCCTTTCCAGCACCGCATTGGAAGACGCCCGGCCGTCGGGCGCCGAAGCGGTTTGGAGCGCGAAGCCGGTTTATACCCCGCCCGCGCACCATTTTTGAGAATTTAGGAACAGCGACCATGAGTACCGAGCCCTTGATGAACGACCAACTGAACCTTTTCGCCGAATCCGTGGCCCCGCGGGTAAACGAGATCGACGCGATCATCGCCCGTGCCCGCCAGGCCCGCAGCGAGGTTTTCGCCCGCCATGCGCGCGCCGCCGGCAAGTTCGTGGCCGAACTGTTCCGTCCGCTGGCCGAGGCCGTCGCCCGCGACCGCGCCTACCGGGAACTGATGGCCCTGGACGACCGGGTGCTCGCCGACATGGGCATCACCCGCGACCAGATCCCATCGGTCGTCGCCGGTCACTTGGTCCGCGATCCGATCAACGCCAAGCCGATGGGCCAGGTCCTGAAGGCCCGCCCGGTCACGCTTCAGGTCGTGCAGTCGCCGGCCGCGCCGATCGAGCGCCGCGCCGCCTAACGGCGCCAAGCCGATTTCAAACAATGCGGCGGCTTCCAGTGGAAGCCGCCGTTTTTGTTTTTAGCCGCAGCCATGCGTGACAGTCCCATGACGGGGCCGATTCATGCAATCGTTGCAATGCTGCAACGCAAAAATCACGCTCCCCAAACGGTTGAGCAATGCAATATCGTTATAGCTATAGAGTGCCGCTTGAAAGGGCGCCCGAAGGTCGGGTTCCGGAGCGGCGAGACCGAAGCTCGATATCCCTGGAAGAAGGAATAAGAACATGGATGCCATCCGAGCCCCCCGCGCCGAAATGAGCCTTTTCGGCGAGTATGTCGCGCCCACGCCCGAAGAAATCCGCGCCATTTCCGCTCGCGTCCATCGCGAGCGCGCCGAAACCGTCGTGAACCTCGTCAAGGCGGCCGCCGGATTCGTCGCCCGCCACGTCGGTGCTTTTTTCGAATCCCTTCAACTCGCGGTCGCCCGCGAGCAGGTTTATCGCCGTCTGGTGATGATGGACGACAGGGCGCTCGCCCGGCTCGGCATCACGCGCGATCAGATCGCGGATTACGTGCTCGGTACCGCCTCGGCCGTGCCGACGCGTCCGGTCGCGGTTTCCGCCACGCGTGTTTCGCCCTCGCTCGAAACCGCCGTGCAATCGCCATCGGCGCCGATGCCGTCGCGTTCGCAGCACCATCGCGAAGCCGCCTGAGTCTTCGAGACAACGATTATTGCAGCGGCGGCTCCGTCAAGGAGCCGCCGTTTTTTTGCCTGGACGTTTTATCGGCGATCAGCGAATCGGCGCGAACCCTTCGCGGGTCATGCAGTCCGATACCAGCGATTCGATCCGGCGCTTGGCGTCGTATTGGCGGGTGGTGCGGGCGTAGCCGGCGAACACGTCGCGGCCGTCGGGCGCGCTGTCCATCTCGCGGCCGAATTCGCGATCGACCTCGTAATTCGCGCGCGCGCGACAGCGGGATTCGGCGCGCCGCGCGTCCTCGGCGCCGACGCCCTCCTTCTTCCAGCCGGCCGGCCGGGTTTCCTGGCCGGCGCAACCGGCCAGCATCGCCAGCAGGACGGCGGCGGCAACGGCGCGCGCGGCCATCGTTTCAGCCTCCGGCCCGGGCCGGGACCACGCCCGAGCCGATGCAGGCCCTGATGAGCGCCTTGGCCGCCGGGCCGTCCCATTTTTCCGCGCCGACCACGCGCGCGACCTCGAATCCGTCGCGGTCGATCAGCAGTGTCGTCGGCAGGCCCTTCAGGCCAAGCGCGCGCATCAATCGGGTCTTCTTGTCGATCAGCACCGGCAGGTTCTTCAGGCCGTTCAGGCTCATGAATTTCTCGACTACCGGCGCGCCGCCGATGTCGGCCGAGATCGTCAGCACCTCGATTCGCTCGTGGCTCAGGCCGGCCGCCAGCCGGTCCAGTTCGGGCATCTCCTTGACGCAAGGCGCGCACCAGGTCGCCCAGAAATTCACGACCAGCGCGGTGCCCCGGTAGTCGGAAAGCCGCCTCGGCGCGTCGCCGGCGTCGAAAAAGGCTTCGGTCGGAACCGGGCGGGGCTCCGGAAGTCCTTGGAAATTAACCATTTCCGGCGATTTTTTCGGGCACGAAGCCGCTTCGGCGCTTGCAACCGGCCCCGATATGGCGAGAATCACGCCGACCGCCCACAGGCTTTCCCGGGCGGCGGTCCACAGGCTCGTAATCAGGCGATTTTTTCGCGTTTCGGTCATGACATCCAAACGTAAGCCGGCGCCGGCCAAGAGCAAGAACAAGTCCGCCCCGGCCAAGTTGAAGGCGAAACCATCGGCCAGGAAAACACCCTTGGCCGGGAAAGCCAAGGCCGTGCCCGCGAAACCGCCAAAGCCGCCCATTTCCGGCGCCAAGCCGTCCGGCCCGATTGAATTCAAGAAGGCCCGTCCGCCCGCGGCAACGGCGCTCGCGCCGCGCCCGGCCGCCAACGTCATGTGGGGCGGGCGCTTCGCCGCCGGGCCGTCGGCGGTGATGGAACGGATCAACGCTTCGATCGATTTCGACCGCAAACTCTTTGCCCAGGACATCCAGGCGTCGAAGGCGCACGCGCGGATGCTGGCGCGGCGTCGCATCATCGCCCAGCCCGACGCCGCCGCGATCATCGAAGGCCTGGAAAAGATCGAGCAGGAAATCGCCGCCGGGCAGTTCAAGTTCCGCCGCTCGCTCGAGGACATCCACATGAACGTGGAAGCCAGGCTGGCCGAGCTGATCGGCGAGCCGGCCGGGCGGCTGCACACGGCGCGTTCGCGCAACGACCAGGTGGCGACCGATTTCCGACTCTGGGTGCGCGACGCCCTCGACCAGATCGACCGTTGCCTCAAGCAGGTGCAGGCCGTGCTGATCGACAAGGCCGACATGCACGCCGAAACCGTGATGCCCGGCTACACGCATTTGCAAGTGGCGCAGCCGGTCACGCTCGGCCACCATCTGCTCGCCTACGTCGAGATGTTCGGCCGCGACCGCACGCGCGTCGCCGATTGCCGCAAGCGCCTGAACGAATCGCCGCTCGGCGCGGCGGCGCTGGCCGGCACGTCGTTCCCGATCGACCGGCGGATGACGGCGTCCGAACTCGGCTTCGACCGGCCGATGGCCAATTCGCTCGACGCGGTTTCCGACCGGGACTTCGCGATGGAATTTTTGGCCGCCGGCGCGATCCTGTCGGTGCACCTGTCGCGGCTGGCCGAGGAAATCGTGCTCTGGACGTCGGACCGCTTCGGCTTCGTGCGCCTGTCGGACGCGTTTTCGACCGGCAGCTCGATCATGCCGCAGAAGCGCAACCCCGACGCCGCCGAACTGGTGCGCGGCAAGACCGGCCGCGTGATCGGCGCGCTCAACGCCCTGATCGTGATGATGAAGGGGCTGCCGCTCGCTTACGGCAAGGACATGCAGGAAGACAAGGAACCGGTGTTCGACGCCGCCGAAACCCTGATCGTCTGCCTGACCGCGATGGGGGGCATGCTGGCCGAGGCCGAATTCCAGCCGCCGGCGATGAAGGCCGCCGCCAACCGGAACTATGCGACCGCGACCGATCTCGCCGACTGGCTGGTCCGGAACCTGCACCTGCCGTTCCGCAAGGCTCACCACGTCACCGGGCGGCTGGTCGCGCTGGCCGAGGACCGCAAGTGCGGGCTCGAGGATCTGGGCCTCGGCGACATGCGGCTGATCGAACCGGGAATCACGAAAGACATATTCCGGGTTCTGGGGATCGAGAACTCGATCAAAAGCCGCACCAGCCAGGGTGGCACGGCGCCGGTCAACGTGCGCCGCGCCGTCGCCGATGCACGGCGCCGCTTTCTCGGCTAATCTATCGTTTCTGATTTAACGCCTGGGACCGCCAATAAGATGTCGATGCGGCGCAGACTGTTCATGATCGGCCTCGGCGCGCTTTTGCTCGCGCCGCTCGGCGCGTGCGGGCGGCGCTCGCTGCCCAAGGCGCCCGAAGGCTCGTCCTACCCGCGCGAATACCCGACCCCGGCGTCGCTCGGCCGACGCGGCCTGCCCGAAGACGCCCCCGCAAAGACCGAGGAACCGGAAGTCCAGCAGGAGCCCCTCGTTCCGTCCGCGTACCCCACCTACGGCCGGTAATTCCGATGGATCACTTTCAATACACGGGCGGGCGGTTGTTCGCCGAGGACGTCGCCGTCGAGCGGATCGCTAAGGCCGTCGGGACGCCGTTCTATTGCTATTCGACGGCGACCGTCGAACGTCATTACCGGGTCTTCGCCGAGGCGCTGGCCGGTCTCGACGCCACGATCTGCTACGCCGTGAAGGCGAATTCGAACGTCGCCGTGATCGCGACGCTGGCGCGGCTCGGCGCCGGCGCCGACGTGGTTTCGGCCGGCGAACTGGCGCGCGCGCGGAAGGCGGGCGTGCCGGCGTCCAAGATCGTCTTTTCCGGCGTCGGCAAGACCGAAGACGAGATGGCGGCGGCGCTCAAGGCCGGGGTGATGCAGATCAACGTCGAATCGGAACCGGAACTGAACGCGCTCGACGCCGTCGCCCGCCGCTTGAAGAAAGTCGCGCCGATCGCAATCCGCATCAATCCCGACGTCGATGCGCATACCCACGAGAAGATCACCACCGGCAAAAGCGAAAACAAGTTCGGGATCGAATGGACGCGCGCTCACGCGGTCTACGAACGGGCTCGGCGCCTGAAGGGAATCCGGGCGGTCGGCGTCGCCATTCACATCGGCTCGCAACTGACCGACCTGGAACCGTTCCGCGCCGCGTTCCGGCGCGCTCGCGATCTTGTGACCATGCTGCGCGCCGACGGTCATGCCATCGAACGGCTGGATCTCGGCGGCGGCCTCGGCATACCGTACCGCGCCGACGCCGGACCGATCCCGTCGCCCGCGGAATACGGCCGCATGGTGGCCGAATCGGTCGGCGATCTCGGCTGCAAGCTGACGTTCGAACCGGGCCGGGTGCTGGTCGGCAACGCGGGTATTCTGGTGACGCGCGTCATCTATGTGAAGGAAGGCGCGACGCGCACGTTCGCCGTCGTCGATGCGGCGATGAATGACTTGATCCGGCCGACACTATATAATGCGTGGCACGAGATCGTTCCGGTTCGCGAATCGGATTCCGGCGCGAAGCTTCGCGACGTCGATGTGGTCGGACCGGTATGCGAAACGGGCGACACGTTCGCCACGCAAAGGCCGCTGCCGCCGCTGAAGGCGGGCGACCTGCTCGCGGTCCGCACCGCCGGCGCCTACGGCGCGGCGATGGCGTCGACCTACAACACCCGGGCGCTGGTGCCCGAGGTTCTGGTCGACGGTAGGAAGTGGGCGGTGGTGCGCCGCCGCCAGGACGTGCCGGCGCTGCTGGCGATGGAATCGATGCCGGCGTGGCTGAAGGCCCGCCAAACGAAAATTAAGAAGACGAAGGCGAAAAAGACGACCAAGACGAAGACACGCAAGAAGACGGCGACGACGAAGGGGGCCGCGCTGGCTTCGAAGGGAAGGAAGGCGAAAAGCAAGAAGCGATGAGCGACGCGAAAGGCCCCGCCGCCGATCACGACGCCGCCCCCCGAGGGGGCGCCCCCGGTCCATTGCTGCTGCTCGCCCGCGCCGCCGTCCTCTGGGAACGCATCTGGCGCGCGTTCTGGCCGGCCGCATCCCTGGCGGCGGTTTTTCTGGCCATTGCCTTGCTCGACTGGTTGCCGATGCTGCCGACATGGCTGCACGGCACATTCCTGATTGCCTTCGGCGCGCTCGAAGCCTGGCTGTTCCGCCGCGGCTGGACGCGCGTCCGCGCCGTCGGCCCGGTCGAGGCCCGCCGCCGGCTCGAAACCGACAGCGGCCTCAAGCATCGTCCGTTGAGCGCCATCGGCGACACGCTCGCGGTCGGCGCCGATGACGCCATGGCGCGGGCGTTGTGGCTTCGGCACCGGGAACGGGCCATGGCCGCGACAAGGCGGCTGATCCTGCACCTGCCGTCGCCGGGATTGGCGCGTCTCGATCCATACGGTATCCGCGCCGCGGCGCTGCTGTTCCTGGTGATCGGCCTGGCCGCCGGGCGCGGCGACGCGGCCTTGCGGCTGCAACGCGCACTGACGCCGGCCGACCCGGCGGTCGCGCGCAATCTGGTTCTCGAAGTTTGGATCACGCCGCCCGCCTATACGCGCGAGGCGCCGATCTTCCTCAAGCGCGCGGCGGCGAAGAAGGATGCCGCCGCCGAGGACGCAAAACCCGCCGACGTCGCAACCGTCGTCGTTCCCGCCGGCAGCACGATCCTGGCGCACGCGGGCGGCATCGGCAAAGCGCCCAAGTTGAAGATCGGCGATCGCGAAGTGCCGTTCCAGGCGCTCGCGGCGACCGCGGCCGGCCCGGGCGAGCCCCAGGTACACGCGTTCCGCGCCGAGGACACGATCGAAAGCGGCACGCGCCTCGCGGTCGAGGACAGCGGCCGGGTCCTGGCGGAG
>CAZDFF010000028.1:0-399 GCA_964504425.1 uncultured Hyphomicrobiales bacterium | reverse complement strand
GCCGCTGGACGTCGTCGTCGACCGGCCGCCGACCGCCGCGTTCCTCATCGCGCCGTCGCGCGCCGGCCGCGCCAACCTGAAGATCGATTTCGAGGCGACGGACGATTACGCGGTGGTCGGGATCGAGGCCATCGTGCGCCACGCCGAAGGCCGCGCCATCCCCGGCGGCGGCAAGGAAATTCGCCTGGCCTTGCCGAGCGTCGGCGTCGGCACGGCCAAGGCCGACGGCAGCAGCCTGCACGACCTGACGGCGCACCCGTGGGCCGGAGTCGGCGTGACCATTCAACTGGAAGCCGTCGACGGCCGCGGCCAGAAGGGGCTCAGCGACGCGATCGCGACGGTGCTCCCCGAGCGCATCTTCAACCATCCGGTGGCGCGCGCGCTGGTCGAACAGAGAAA
>CAZDFF010000027.1:0-22168 GCA_964504425.1 uncultured Hyphomicrobiales bacterium | reverse complement strand
CGCCTTGCTGGCCAAGGCCTGGGGCGTGCCGAAATCCTCCCTGTCCGTGATCAAGGGCGAGACGGATCGAAACAAGACCCTGTTCGTCGAAGGCGACGCCGATGCGTTGCTGGCGAAGATGGCGGCGCGCAAATCATGAGCGAGCAGGCCGAAGCCAAGATCATCGACGGCCGCCACGAGGCCTATGTCTTCCGCCAGAAGATCGCCCAGACCATCGACCGCCTGCAGGACGAGCGCCACGTGACGCCGGGCCTGGCCGTGGTGACGGTCGGCGACGACCCGGCGAGCGCGATCTACATCGCCGGCATCGCCCGCCACGCCAAGGAAATCGGCATGGGCTGGTTCGCGCGCACGCTGCCGGCCGAGGCCAGCGAGGACGAACTGCTGACCGTGATCCGGGGCCTGAACAAGAACGCCAAGGTCAACGGCATTTTGGTGCCGAGGCCGCTGCCCGAGCACATTGCCGCCGCCGTCGCGGCCCAGGCGGTCGACCCGGACAAGGACGTCGACGGGCTCCACGTGGTGAACGCCGGGCGCCTGTTCGCGGGCGAGCCGGGCCTGGCGCCGTGCACGGCGCTGGCCTGCCTGAAGCTTTTGAAAGGCCACCTGGGCGACCTGTCCGGGCGCCGCGCCACGGTGATCGGCCGTTCCGCCATCGTCGGCAAGCCGGTCGCCCTGATGCTGGCGAACGAGGATTGCACGGTGACGCTGGCCCATTCGCGCACGCTCGACCTCGCCGCCGAATGCCGCAAGGCCGACATCCTCATCGCCGCCGCCGGCTCGCCGAAACTGGTGAAGGGCGACTGGATCCAGCCGGGCGCCACCGTGATCGACGTCGGGATCAACAAGATCGAGAAGAAAGGCGCGGCGGCCGTGATCGTCGGCGACGTCGATTTCGAGGCCGCGCGCAAGATCGCGGGCGCGATCACCCCGGTACCGGGCGGCGTCGGGCCGATGACCATCGCCTGCCAGCTCGCCAACACCGCGATCGCGGCGTGCCGCAAATACGATATCGACGCGCCGGATTTTCTTTAAAGGAAGCGTTGAAACACAGAGGACACAGAGAACACAGAGGAAATCTTTCGCGCGCCTGCGGCGCGCAGTTCTTCCTCTCTGTGTTCTCTGTGCGCTCTGTGGTTCAAAAACCTATTGCTGTTCGGGCCAGTCCTTTGTAGCAGAAGCGGTGAAACACAGAGGACACAGAGTTCACCGAGGAAGTCTTTCGCGCGCCTGCGGCGCGCAGTTCTTCCTCTCTGTGTTCTCTGTGCGCTCTGTGGTTCAAAAACCTATTGCCACTCCGCCGCCGGGCGGATCGCGCCGACGCGGCGGCCGGCGACGTTGAGCACCGGCCGTTCCAGCCAGTCAGCGAGCCGGTCTTCCGGCAGCGCCTTCAGGCGGGCCAGCAGCGCCGCCATCGCTATGCCTGAGGCCCGCCCGGCGCCGCCGTCGTCGATCTTGAGCGCGACGCCCAATTTAAGTCCCGGCAGGATCGCCGCGTGCACGCCTTCCGCGCCGCCCTTGACGACGACCGCGCCCTTGCCTGCGGTCATGATCTCGGTGTCGAAGCGGCCGCGTCCCGCGACCAGATAGGGATGCGCCGTCATCGCGGCCACGACGCGCCGGGCGGCGTCGGCGCGCGCGCCGGGAAGGCTTGCCGGATCGGCGAGGCGCGCCATGGCGAGCGCGAGCGACTTCAGCGGCATGGCGTAGACGGGAATGCCGCAGCCGTCGATGCCGGACGGCACGCGCTCCAGCTCGCAGCCGCCCAGGTCGGCGAGCAGCATGCGCAGGCGCCGCTGCACCGGATGGCCGATGTCGATGTAGCCCCGCGTCGGTTCGCCCAGGTGCCGCGCGGTCAGCAGCATCCCCGCGTGCTTGCCCGAGCAGTTGTTGTGCAGGGCCGAGGCCGGGCGGCGGGCGCGGATCAGGTCGGCGGCCGACTCCGCCTCGCTCGGCATGTGCGCGCCGCATTCGAGATCGCGTTCCGACAGCTCGTTGCGCGCAAGCCACGCGGTCACGCGGTCCACATGCGCGGGCTCGCCGCCGTGCGATGCGCAGGCGAGCGCGATTTCCTCCGCGCCGACCTTGTAGCGGTCGGCGGCGCCGGATTCGATCAGCGGCAGCGCCTGGATCGGCTTGATCGCGGAGCGGGGATAGATAAGCGCCTCGACGTCGCCCCAGGCGGCGACCGTTCGGCCTTCGGCGTCCACCACCACGGCAGCGCCCCGGTGGCGGCTTTCGACCATGCCGCCGCGGGTGACTTCTATAAGGACCGGATTGGCGGGTTGCATCGGCCATCAATGGCAAACGCCCCGGCCGATGGCAAGCGAAGCCCCGAAGATCGCCATAATTTCGCCGATGTTTAAGCGTTTATAAACCGGTGCGGGGCATGATCCCCGCACAGAGATTTTCCTTCCCAGCCTACGGAATTTTCGCCCGTGAAGTCGTTTTCTCTCGTTTCTCTCCTGATTCTCGGCCTCGCCGCCGTTTCGCAGCCGGCGGCGTCGGCCGAGAAGTCCGGCCATCTCGGCACCTTCGGCGACTGGGAGGCCTACGCCGAATCGGAAAACGGCGCCAAGGTCTGCTACATGGGCAGCAAGCCCAAGAAGGCCGAGGGCAAGTATGCGCAGCGCGGCGACACCTTCATGCTGGTCACCCACCGGCCCAAGGACAAGGCCTTCGACACCGTCAACGTCGAGGCCGGCTACGCCTACAAGGACGGCGGCGAGGTCACCGTCGCGATCGGCACCCAGAAGTTCTCGCTGTTCACCAAGGGCGGCCAGGCCTGGGCCAAGGACGCCGCCGCCGACAAGGCGTTGGTGAAAGCCATGCGGGGCGGTTCCGGCATGATCGTCAGCGGCATGTCGTCGCGCGGCACGGCGACCAAGGACACCTATTCCCTGTCGGGCTTCACCGCCGCGCACCAGGCCATTTCCAAGGCCTGCGGCGTGAAATAGGCCGGGAAACCGCCTTTTTCCCTCTTTTTCCTGGGAATCCGACCCGCCCGGGCCTATCTATCGGCCCATGAGCGACCCCCAAACCACGCCTAAAAAGAACCTGGTCGGGCTCGACCGCGAGGAGCTGACCGCCGAGCTGGCCGCGATCGGCGAGCCGGCGTTCCGCGCGCGCCAGCTTTGGCATTGGATCTATTACCGCGGCGAAACCGACTTCGAGAAGATGACGACGCTGGCCAAGGCGCTGCGCGCCAAGCTGGCCGAGCATTTCGTCGTCGGCCGGCCCCAGGTCGCGCGCGAATTGATTTCGTTCGACACGTCGCGCAAGTGGCTGCTGCGCTTCGACGACGGCAACGAGGCCGAGACCGTGTTCATCCCCGAGGAGGATCGCGGCGCCTTGTGCGTGTCCTCGCAGGTCGGCTGCACGCTGACCTGCACGTTCTGCCACACCGGCACGCAGAAGCTGGTGCGCAACCTGACCGCCGCCGAGATCGTCGGCCAGATGATGGTGGCGCGCGACGCCGTCGGCGAGTGGCCGAGCCCGAAGGAGGGCCGCCTTTTGTCGAACATCGTGATGATGGGCATGGGCGAGCCGCTGTTCAATTACGATAACGTCGCCAAGGCCTTGAAGATCGTCATGGACGGCGAAGGCATTTCGGTTTCCAAGCGCAAGATCACCCTTTCGACCTCCGGCGTGGTGCCGATGATCGAGAAGGTCGGCGCCGAGTTGGGCGTCAACCTGGCCATCAGCCTGCACGCCGTGACCGACGAACTGCGCGACGTGCTGGTGCCGATCAACAAGAAATATCCGCTGAAGGCCTTGCTGAAGGCGTGCCGCGAATATCCCGGCGTCAACAACGCCCGGCGCATCACCTTCGAATACGTGATGCTGAAGGGCGTCAACGATTCCGACGCCGACGCCAAGCAGTTGATCCGCATGACCAAGGGCATCCCGGCCAAGTTCAACCTGATTCCGTTCAATGCGTGGCCGGGCGCGCCTTACGAATGTTCCGACGACGCGACGCTGAAGCGCTTCGCCGACATGCTGAACGACGCCGGCCTGTCGGCGCCGATCCGCACGCCGCGCGGCCGCGACATCATGGCCGCCTGCGGCCAGTTGAAATCCGACAGCGAGCGGCAGCGCCGGACCAAGACCGCGCCGGCGGTCGAGGCGGCCGCGCCGTGAACGCGCCCGCCTCCCCGCCGGAACGCGAAATCGTCGCCGTCGTCGATCCGATGTGTTCCTGGTGCTGGGGCTTTTCGCCGGCGCTGGCGGCGATCGAGCGCGACTTCGGCGCCGTCGCGCCGCTCACCGTCGTCGCCGGCGGCTTGCGGCCGCTGACCAAGCGCAAGATGGACGACAAGGCCAAGGCCGAAACCCGCGAGCATTGGCAACACGTGCAGGAAGCGAGCGGCCAGCCGTTCGATTTCGAATTCTTCGCGCGCGAGGGCTTCGTCTACGACACCGAGCCCGCGTGCCGGGCGCTGGTCACCGTGCGCACGTTAAAGAGAGAAGCCGCGCGGGATTTCCTCGACCGCGCGCACCGCGCCTTCTACGCCGAGAACAAGGACGTCACCGACGCGGATATTCTCGCGGATATCGCGGAAGCGGCGGGCGTCGCCAGGGCCGGGTTCGTCGCGCTGTTCAACACCATCGACATCGTCTACGAGACGGCGGGCGATTTCCACGCGGCGCGGCGATTGGGCGTCAACGGCTTCCCGACCGTGCTGCTGCGCGCCGGCAATTCCATGTCGGTGCTGACCGCCGGCTTCCAGCCCTACGAGCGGATCGCACCGGCGATCGAGGCTTGGCTGAAAAATCCGCCGCCGCAAACGGCCGGATAACCCGCCGCCCGCCTTGCGACCGCCCGCTAGCCCGATTTTCGCTCGCGCCTTATCCAGGCGGACGGGGGAACGCCCGCCTTTCTGATAAACGCGCGCGTGAAGGCGCTCGCGCTCCCGTAGCCGACATCGAGAGCGGCCTCCTTGACCGGAACGCCGTCCTTGATCAGCCGTTGGCCCATGACGACGCGCCAGGCGGCGAGGTAGTCCGCCGGCGTTTCGCCGACGACATCGCGAAAGCGCGCCGCGAAGCGGGCGCGGGACATGCCGGCCAATTCGGCCATCTTCGGCAAGTTCCAGTCGCTCGCCGGATCTTCGTGAATGGCCACGAGCGCCTTGGAAAGCCGGGGATCGGCGAGACCGGCCAGGGCTCCGTTCCGCGTAAGCCCTCGCTCGAGGCAGTAACGCAGAAGGCGAACGATCAGTATCTCGCACAGCCGGTCGAGAACGGCCTGCCGGCCGGGCTCCTGCGCGAAACCCTCCTCGAAAATCAAAGTGAGGAGCGATTCGACGCCCGGCATCGAAGCCAGCCCGACGCATATCACCGGCGGCAACGACTGGACGATCGGATTTCCCCGCCCGTGGCCGAATTGGATCGTGCCGCAAACAAGGTCGGCGCCGGAGGATTTGTCGGCGATCAATTTGTGCGGGCGCGCGTGCGGAAGGAAAAGGAGGCTGGGTTCCATAATCGTCAAGGGCCGGCGACGGACGCCAGAAAGGTGGACCGGCCCCCTTTTGACGAGATGAATATGGCCTTGGGCGCCGTCGTCGCGGAACTGCTGCACGCCGCAGAGGGTCCCGCTGTAGAAAACCCCCGCCCGCAACGAAAAATGGGCCAGCAGCGCGGCGAGCGTGTCCATGCCTATTCGAGACGATCTATCAATTATTCAAGACTTTTAGAAACTCTTCGTCTCACCTTAGCCGCTAATTTCCTCCTCGTCCACGGCGATCCCGACCGGCGGTCGCCGAGGCCATCACGATTGGTTCAACCACGGAGGTACCCATGCTTACCGATTCTCGCCCCTCGCGGCGCAGGTTTCTGATTCTCACGGCGACGGCCGCGTCGCTTTCGGTCGCGGCGATCGCGATTCCCAAGATCGCCCACGCCTACGACGAACGCGCGACCGCCGCGCTGAACGTCGACGCGAAGGGGATTGCCCTGAAGGGCTTTGATCCGGTCTCGTACCGCTTGCCGAACGGCCCGGCCCAAGGGAAGCCGGAATTTTCCGCCAAGCACGAGGGCGCGACCTATGTGTTCGCCACCGCCGCCAACCGCGACGCCTTCAAGGCCGACCCCGGCAAATACGCGCCGGCGTTCGGCGGCTTTTGCGCGATGGGCGTCGCGTTGAACAAGAAGCTCGACGTGGACCCGAAACTTTGGCGGATCGTCGACGGCAAGCTCTACCTCAACGTCCATAAGGGCGCGCAAACGCGATGGCTCGAAGACCCCAAGGGCAACATCGCCAAGGCGGCGGCGAATTGGCCGAGCATCAAGGACAAGGCGCCGAGCGCGCTTTGAATCTCGACGATCGAAGCCGCGCGAAACGGCGGGCCGGTCGAACGGCCCGCCGCTTTCGTCGACAACGAACGGATACCGCAAGAAACATTGAAAGGACGAAAAAATGACCCCTTCGAATCGACGCGACGAGACCGCCCTGATCGTCGGCGGCTCCAGCGGCATGGGGCTCGAGACCGCCCGCCTGCTGAGCGCGCGCGGCGTGAACGTGATTCTCGTCGGCTCGAGCCCCAAGAAGCTGGCCTCGGCCAAAGCGGATCTGCAACGGACAGGGCCCGGCGCCGTCGACGTCGTCGAGGCCGACCTTCGAACCGATAACGGCGTCGCCCGGGTCGTCGCGTCGGTGACGGAAGGCACGCGCCGTATTCGCTACCTGGTGAACGCCGCCGGCACGTTTTCCCCCAAGTCGTTTCTGGAACACGACTTGAGCGATTACGACGGCTACCAGAAGCTGAACCGCGCGTTCTTCGCGATCACCCAGGCGGTCGCGCGGAACATGCGGGAACACGGCGGCGGGGCGATCGTCAACATCGGCTCGATGTGGGCGAATCAGGCGATCAAGGCCACGCCGTCGTCGGCCTATTCCATGGCCAAGGCGGGGCTGCACGCGATGACCCAGCATCTGGCGATGGAACTGGCGGATTACGGCATTCGGGTCAACGCCGTCTCTCCCGCCGTCGTGGTCACGCCGATCTACGGCGCGTTCATCGACCCGGACGCGATCGAAAAGACCCTGACGGCCGGCTTCGACGCCTTCCATCCGATCGGACGCGTCGGGCGCGCCGAGGATGTCGCCAGGACCATCGATTTCCTGCTATCGGATCGTTCGAGCTGGGTGACCGGCGCGATCTGGGACGTTGACGGCGGCGTCATGGCGGGACGGAATCAATAGCGGTAGGATGACGAGGCAATGCTGATCAACGCGGACTTTTCCGAACGCATCGTCGTCGAAACCGGTCGGCGACCCTGGACGGCCTCGCCGAGCCCGGGCGTCGAGCGGATCATGCTGGATCGGCTGGGCGGCGAGGTGGCCCGCGCTACCTCCCTCGTCCGGTTCGCGCCCGACAGCGCGTTCCCGCGCCACGTTCACGGCGGGGGCGAGGAATTCCTGGTGCTCGACGGCGTATTCTCCGACGAGGACGGCGATTTCGGGCCCGGCAGCTACATTCGCAATCCGGTGGGAACCGCCCATGCGCCGCATACGAAGGAAGGCGCGACGATTTTCGTGAAACTTTGGCAGTTCCAGTCGGGCGACGACGCGCAGGTCCGCATCGACACAAAAAATTCGACGTTCGTCCCCGGCACGGTCGAGGGACTGGAGGTCATGCCGCTGCACGAATTCGGAACCGAAAGCGTGGCCCTGGTCCGCTGGGCGGCCGGCACCCGCTTTCATCGGCACAGCCATTTCGGCGGCGAGGAAATCTACGTCATCGAAGGAACGTTCCAGGACGAATTCGGCGCGTATCCGGCGGGCACCTGGCTCAGGAACCCGCACGAGAGCGTTCATACCCCGTATTCGGAGGAAGGCTGCCTGATTTACGTGAAAGTGGGCCATCTTTCGGCGGAAAACGGCATGCTGACCGACCCGGCTGACCGAAATCGGTGACGGAAAACCGCGCTCGCGAGCGTTTCAGCGCGTCAGTAGCGGGTGCGGGTGTTCCGCGTCGAGTCCGGCGCTGCCGTAGGGCCGGGTGAGAATTTCCAGGATGTGCCCGTTCGGGTCGTCGAAATAAACGCCGCGCCCGTCGTCCCAACGATTGATTCGATCGGGCTCGTTATGGGACGGATCCGCCCAGTAAGGCAGGCCGCGGTCGCGAAGGCGCGCGAAGATATCGTCGAATTCCGCCTCGCTGACGAGAAAGGCGAAGTGGCGCGACGGGATTTTTTCGTCGGTTTCCAGGAAATCAAGCGACGTTTCGCCAACCTGCACCACGGCGAAATGCCCGAGGACCGCGTGCGGCGCCAAGCCCAGGATTTCCGTCAGGAACCGCGCGGCGGCCTCCTTGTCGCGCGCCAGCACGATGGTGTGGTTCAGGGTGACGGCCATGTCCGTTTCCTCGCGGTTGGGCGGTTGGGCGCCCGAAACCGGGCGGCCCCGTCAACGCGATAGGTATAGCCGAACACGCGATAGTTTGAGCCGTGTTCTAATTGTGGCCCGGGCGCGATTTTGATTTGCCGTGACTGCCTTATATTAGATACCTTATATTAGACATTAGTAAGTGGCGTTATGCCGCACGCGACCCTGGCAGTCCGTGCGGGCGGGTGTTGCCGCTGACTTAAGAACGGCCGGTTGAACGGGCCGTTCGCAGGGGGGAGGGAAACATGCGGGCGTTTCAAGCCCACGCTCCACGTTTTTCATCCGCCGTGCCCGTGACAGGGGACGGAAGGCACCCGGGCCATGCGCCGGGAATCCGATCGCGTCGTCTTTCGGAGTCCTCGCGACAGTCCCGCCATCGGTTTGTGCGTCTATAACAATCGGCTAACTTTGGGGTAATTGAATGTTCACCAGCAATCCGTTCGCCGCGCTTTCGGCGTCCATATCGCCCACCGTGATGCAGACGTTCGTCATCGTCATGATCGCGTTCGTCGTGCTCGGCACGCTGTTCGACATCGTGCACAAGGGCAGCGCCAAGTTCTTTTTCGAAAAAATGCGCAAGGCCCAGCGCGGCGCCGCCAGGCCGGTTTCCGGCGGAGACAAGATCGGCATCGCCATCCAGACCGGCGTGGCCGATGTGCTGACGTCCGCCGAGTTCTGCAACCCGAAGCGCCGGATCGCCCACCTGCTGGGCATGTACGGCTTCGTCGCCTACGCGGTCGCCACCTTCATGATGGTGTTCTTCCATCCGACCGCGGCCACGGTCGCCGTCTGGGCGCCCATGTGGTGGATCGGGGCGCTGGCGGTCTGCGTCGGCGGATACTGGTTCTGGTTCTTCATCCGCGCCGACGTCAGCGCCGAGGGCCATTCCCCGTTCCGCCTGATGAAGGCCGACCTGTTCGTCCTTTCCCTGCTGGCGAGCTGCACCGCGGGCCTGATCTGGGCCTACCTGCAGGCGAAGGGCAGCGGCTGGTCCACCGTCTTCCTGGGCGTCTACCTGATCGCCACGGTGGTACTGTTCGGCGGCGTGCCCTGGTCGAAGTTCTCGCACATGTTCTTCAAGCCGGCGGCGGCGTTCCAAAAGCGGATCGCCAAGGCGGACGGTTCCAGGGACAACCTGCCCGAACCCGCGGACCGGACCAACGCGGCGGATCGGGATCGGCACTCCATGGAGCTGCTGAAGGACGCGCCGTTGGATATGGGGCTCGGCATCAAGCGCGAAGCGCCCCGCCACTACTGATTTCCGGTCACATCCCTCTTCCGAACAGAGAGAAACAGTACAATGCCTACATTCGTATACATGACGCGATGCGACGGCTGCGGCCACTGCGTCGACATCTGCCCATCCGACATCATGCACATCGATAAGACCTATCGGCGTGCCTACAACATCGAACCCAACATGTGCTGGGAATGCTATTCCTGCGTGAAGGCCTGCCCGCAGAACGCCATCGACGTTCGCGGCTACGCCGACTTCGCGCCGCTGGGCCACAGCGTTCGCGTGCTCCGCGAAGAGGAAAAAGGCACGATCGCCTGGCGGATCAAGTTCCGGAACGGCACGGAAAAGAACTTCCTGTCGCCGATCACCACCAAGCCGTGGGGCAAGCACATCCCGAAGCTCGCGGAGGTCCCCGGGCCGTCCAAGGAGATGCGCGACAGCCAGTTGCTGTACAACGAGCCCAAGTACATCCGCTTCGACGACGGCGGCGTGCATACCTTGGAATCGAACGGTCTGAAGTTCAAAAAGGGCGTGGTGTACTGATATGGCTTACAAAACGATCGTAGAAGACAACATCGACATCCTGGTCGCCGGCGCCGGCCTCGGCGGCTGCGGCGCGGCCTTCGAGGCGCGGTTCTGGGGCCAGAACAAGAAGATCATCGTCGCCGAAAAGGCCAACATCGACCGTTCCGGTGCCGTCGCCCAGGGCCTGTACGCGATCAACTGCTACATGGGCACGCGGTGGGGCGAAAATAACCCGGAAGATCACGTGCGGTACGCGCGAATCGATTTGATGGGTCTGGTGCGCGAAGACCTGCTGTTCGACATGGCCCGTCACGTCGACTCCACCGTTCACCAGTTCGAGGAGTGGGGCCTGCCGCTGATGAAGAACCCGAAGACGGGTCATTATCAGCGCGAAGGCCGGTGGCAGATCATGATTCACGGCGAATCGTACAAGCCCATCGTCGCCGAGGCCGCGAAGAAGTCGGCCGACAAGGTGTACAACCGCGTTTGCCTGACGCATCTGCTGTTGGACGACGCCAAGGAAAACCGGATCGCCGGCGCCGTCGGCTTCAACGTCCGTACCGGCGACTTCCACGTCTTCAAATCCAAGACCGTCATCTGCGGCGCCGGCGGCGCTTCGATGATCTTCAAGCCGCGGTCGACCGGTGAAGGCTCCGGCCGCGTCTGGTACGCGCCGTGGTCGTCCGGTTCCGCCTACGGCCTGATGATCGACGCCGGCGCGAAGATGACGCAGATGGAAAACCGGATCGTGCTGGCCCGTTTCAAGGACGGGTACGGTCCGGTCGGCGCCTACTTCCTGCACCTCAAGACCTATACGCAAAACTGCCTGGGGGAAGAGTACGAATCCAAATGGTTCCCCGCCCTGCAGCAAATGGTGGGCAAGGAATATCTGGATCCGGAACTTTCGCACCGGACCCATCGGCCGATCCCGACCTGCCTGCGCAACCATGCCATCATCAACGAAGTGAACGCGGGCCGCGGTCCGATTCACATGGTCACCATGCAGGCCTTCCAGGATCCGCACCTCGAGGAAGTGGGCTGGGAGAACTTCCTGGGAATGACCATCGGTCAGGCCGTGCTTTGGGCCGCGACGGACGTCGACCCCAAGAACGAAAACCCCGAACTGACCACCTCGGAACCGTACGTCATGGGGTCGCACGCGACCGCCAGCGGCGCCTGGTGCTCGGGCCCCGAAGACATCTCGCCGCCGGAATATTTCTGGGGCTACAACCGCATGATGACCATCGAGGGGTTGTTCGGGGCGGGTGACGCCGTCGGCGGCACGCCGCACGCCTTCTCCTCCGGGTCGTTCACCGAAGGACGCCTGGCGGCGAAAGCCGCCTGCAAGTACATCGACGACGGCAAGGGCGAGGGCATCGTCGTGTCCGACGCGCAGGTCGACCGGCTCAAGGAAAAGGTCTTCAAGCCGCTGGAACACTACAAGATGTACCGGAACGAAATCGTCGCCGGCGACGTCAACCCCCACTACATCAACCCGCGACAGGGTCTCGACCGTCTGCAGAAGCTGATGGACGAATACTGCGGCGGCGTGGGCGTCAGCTACATGACCAACGAGAAGCTTCTGAACATCGGCCTCAAGAAGATGAAGATCTTCGAGGAAGACCTGGAGAAGCTGGGCGCGTCGGACTTCCACGAACTGCTGCGTGCGTGGGAATTGAAACACCGGCAACGGACGGCCGAATGCGTCATGCAGCACACGATGTTCCGCAAGGAAACCCGCTGGCCCGGTTATTATTACCGCGGCGACGCGATGAAGCTGGACGACGCTAACTGGCACGTTCTGACGGTTTCGCGCCGCGATCCGAAAACCGGCGAGTACACCATGGAGAAAGCGCCCGTCTATCACCTCGTCGGCAAGGACGAGTAGCGGATCGCCGGACGGGAGGCCGAACCGGCCTTCCGTCCGGCGGCGACGCCATTTGAAAACGCCATTTAAAAAAATCGACGCATTCGTTTTAATATTGGTTTCGATCTTGTGTGCGTAACCCGGCCGGCCAAGGCCCCTGTCAGACATCGGTAAATGAACATTATAGAAAAGACCGACGACGAGATTCTCGCCATCGCCAACCCGCTTTGGAGCCATCTCATCAAGGCATCGAACGACGGCAAGTACGGGGAATTCGTCCGGCATTTCTCGCACGACCTTCTGCGCGGACTGAACGAGGTCGAGGTCGGCAAGCAATTCGCGAACAGCGAACTGACGCGGAACCTGTCCGAGTCGGTCGAATTCATCGGCACGATCCGCCGCGGCGCCCATGTGACGGTCCTTTATCGGACGCGGAGCACCAAGAAGCCGGGCGAATGGCTCGGCCGGCTTGTCCTCGGTTACGAAGACGACGAGATCAAGATTTTCGGGGCATCCATCTTCTGATGACCGACATGCGCGAAACGATCCGAGACAACAAGTACGTCGAGCTGGCCTACAGGGTGATCGACCGGAAGTCGGGCGAAATCCTGGTTGCGGTCGAATTCCCGATCGGCTACGTGCACGGCGCCAACGACATATTGATGCCCGCCGTCACCAAGGATCTGGAAGGCAAGGCCGCGGGCGACGTGATCGAGGTGACGTTCAACGGCAATCAGGTTTACGGCCCCAGGGACGAGTCCCTGGTGTTCACCGATTCCATCGAAAACGTTCCCGAGGAATACCGGAAAGTCGGCACGACCATCTTCGCCGAGAACGAGAAAGGCACGGCCCGCAGCTTTATCGTCACCAGGGTCGACGACAAGACGCTGACCCTCGACGGCAACAACCCGCTGTGCGGCAGGGACGTCGTTTTCAAGCTGGAGGTTCTCGACGTTCGCGACGCAACCGACGAAGAAATCGAAGCGGGCGGCCCCGTCGACGCGGAGCCTGATGTCAACAGATCGCTGTTGATGCCGATTTGAGGATGCCCACGAAAGTTTTTTTATCACGCAACGACCGCATAAAATGCACGGAGGACAGTGAACCATGAGCGAACCATCGAAAGAAAAACCGAAAGTTCCGGACGGCAAGGCCTCGTACGTAACGACCAAGCAGATGGCGCCCACCGAGAAGGGCTTCGTCGGTTACGAAACCACCTGGACGCCCTGGCAAAAGGAAGTCCCGTACACGACGCCGAAAAAGCCGTAACGCGGCGCCGTTCTCGGAGACAAAGAAAACGCCCCGGCAACGGGGCGTTTTTTTATGGATCCGGAGACGGGGGCTGTCCGGGCCGTCTCTTTACAACGCCGTCGCGGCCCGGCGCAAACGAGGCACCCGGTGAGCCCCCGCTATCTCGAATTCCGCGCCGACCGCTCGTTCGGCCTCAGCAACGCCCGCATGGGGCTGGAGATCGGCGTCTGGCTGGCCCATCTGACGCGACGCACCCTCGTCCCCTACGACGTCAAGCCGCTGTGGCAGGGCTCGCATCCGGTCGTGCCGATGGAAGGCCATCGCGGCGGCGCGACGATTCTCGACCTTTTCCAGGTTCCCGTGCCGACCCTGCCGGAGTTGGAATGCGCGCGGATCGCCGCCGACAGCGGCGTCCGCTAACTGGCCTGGCCCGATCTCTTCGCCTGCGTGTTTCGCCAATCGGAGCCTGAGCCTCTATTCGTACTTCTTTTATCTGCCCGACGATCTGCGCGCCGAGCTGCGGCAGACCATCGCGCGCGTGCGGCCGCGCGAGCCCTACCGCCGGCTCGGCGAGGATATCGCCGCCGCCTTCGGCGACTTCAACGCGGTCCACATCCGTCGCGGCGACTTCATGACCGGGTACTACAAGGACGCGGCGATGACGCCGCAGGCGATCGTGGAAAATCTCTCGGGCGTCATGCCGCGCCACGCGCCGCTGCTGATCTGCACCGACGCGTCCACGGACAACGAATTCTTCGCGCCCATCCTCGCGGCCTATCCCGGCGCGGTCATGCTCGAACGCCACGTGATCGACGATCCGTTCCTGTTCGTTTTCAATCCGTTGGGCGAACGCGCCCCGTTTCTCGACGGCGCGTTCGCGGAAACACCGGAGGGGGTTTTCACCTGGAACCGCTTCCCCTACGCGCGCAGCAGCGAATCCTACGCCTGGTTCCGGGAATGGCCCGAGGCGTTCCGGTGAACGATGGGCCGTCGCGATCGGCGATTCAGTTCGGCGCGCGTTGCGCGCGCCACGGCGCCGGCGACAATCCGACCTCGCGCTTGAACGCCCGGCTGAACGCCTCTTCGGATTCGTAGCCTACGGCGTTGGCGATCCGGGCCACGGACTTGGTCGTCTCGCGCAATTGAATCTTCGCCGTTTCCATCCGCCAGGCCGTCAGATAGCGGATGGGCGGCACGCCGACGACGGTCGTGAAGCGATCCACGAAGGCGCTGCGCGAGAGCGCCACTTCCTTGGCGAGGGTCTCGGCCGTCCACGACGCCGCGATGTTCTGATGCATGAGCGCGAGGGCGCGGCCGACATGCGGATCCGTCAGTCCCTTGAGCCACCCGGTCGGCAGATTGTCGAGGCGGTCGGTGTAACGCCGGACGGCCTCGACCAGCAAAAACTCCGATAGGCGCGAAAGCACGCTCGACGCGGCCAGCCGGCCCTCGCCGAGTTCGCGAACGGCGAACTTTACCGAGGTTTCGATGAGATCGCGCGACGTCGCTTCGTGCATGTCGATCGTCAGCAAGGGCGGCAGCGACGCAATCAGCGGATTATGGACGTCCTCGCAACCGAGAAAGCCGCACACCATGCGAACCGGCGCCCCGCCGCCGCCGTAATCGATTTGCGCGAGGCCGCCGTTGGGCGAGGGCCGAACGAGCCGATGGCCGTCGACGGGCGCGACTCCCGATTCGCTCGCGAGGAGATGGATATCGTTCCGCGGCAACAGCAAGATTTCGCCCGCACGGACTTCGATCGTCGGCTCGCCCGCGACCGACACCAACATTCTGCCTTCGATCAGGAAATGGTAGGCGATCATCTGTGCGGGACGGGCCAGGATCGGCCGGCAGTCCTCGCCGGTGACATAGGAATTGACCGCCCAGGGCGCCGTGAAGCGGGCGTCGAGAAAGACGCCGCCCTTCAGGCGGATCGATCGAAGCACGTCTGAAAGGACGTCGGCGATGGTCGTCGTCTCCAGATTTGGACGAGCGGTCAAGCGAACGAGCGGCCCGGTCATTCACGGGACCGGCGGCCCCCGTTAAGTCTCGCCCCCGCAAGCCGATCGGGTTCGATCGACACCGCCGGCGACCGCGAAAAGCATCATCATATTGGAGTTCTGTCAATGACCATCACGCTCGAAAAACCGGACTACGCCGGCATCAAGGCCCGTCAGTAAGCCGCCTGGGGTTCCGGCGACTACGCCGTCGTCGGCACTACTCTTCAAATCGTCGGCGAGCGCCTTTGCGAGGCCGTCGACCTATGCGCCGGCGAACGCGTCCTCGACGTCGCCGCCGGAAACGGAAACGCGACGCTGGCGGCCGCGCGACACTTCGCCGATGTGACGTCGACCGATTACGTCGGTGCCCTTTTAGATCGCGCCAAGGAACGCGCGGCGGCCGAGCGCCTGCCCGTCGCCTTTCGGGAAGCCGACGCCGAAGCCCTGCCGTTCGCCGACGGCGCCTTCGACGTGGCGCTGTCGACCTTCGGGGTCATGTTCACGCCCGACCAGGAACGGGCCGCAGCCGAGCTCGTCCGCGTCGTCCGCACGGGCGGACGCATCGGCTTGGCGAACTGGACACCGGAAGGTTTCATCGGCCGGTTGTTCAAAATCATCGGTGCGCACGTCGCGCCGCCGCCCGGCGTCGTCTCGCCGGCGCTGTGGGGAACGCGGGCGCGCTTGGCCGAACTGTTTCGCGGGCACGACATATCGGCGGAAAAGCGGATATTCCACTTCCGCTACCGGTCGGCCGCGCATTGGCTCGAAACCTTCAGGACCTATTACGGGCCGACCCATCGCGCGTTCGCCTCGCTCGACGAAGCGAAGCAAGCCGAACTCGAGGCGGACATTCTCGACCTTCTCGACAGCATGAACCGCGGTACCGGCGGCACGCTGATCGTCCCGAGCGAATATCTGGAAGTCGTGGTCACCACGCGCTGATATCCGCCGACGGATATCGTCCGGGCGGCCGCCGGGCATCGACACGGAGGGGCACCGCTCTCCGGCCCGAGCGCCGCCCGACCTACCAGCCGTTGCAGCGGTCCCAGTGCGCGACCACGTCGGTGCCGCCGTCGACCACGGTGTAGGTATCGTAGGCCGCCGCCGTGATGCAGGCGTGGTTCGGCAGCACGCGGACCTGGCTGCCGATGGGGAACTTATCGAACGGCAGCGGCGTGTCCGCCGATATCCGCCCGTGTTCCTGGCTGACGCCGATCACCTTGAGGCCGGGGATGGGTTTCGCGGTGTCGGCGTCGCAGACCAGCCCGAAGGCGCAGTCGCCACGGCCCAGCTTTTCCGTCGAGCGATCCTTGGATAAAGCGAGCGCGCCGGCGTCGATCAGTACGACGTTGTCGTTCTTGCGATGGCCGATGACGCTGGCGAGCACGCTCAAGGCAATATCGTCCCTGTCGCAGACGCCGATGCCGGCCTGATAAAGATCGTAGAACACGTAGACGCCGGGGCGCATTTCGGTGACGCCGGTCAGGTCGCGGGCGAACGTCGCCGTCGGCGTCGAACCGACGCTGACGATGGGCGCCTCGAAGCCTAAGTCGCGCACCCTTTTGGCCGCCGCCACCGCGCCCGCGCGTTCGCGTTCCGCGACCTCGGCCATCAATTTCGGATCGCGTTCGTCGTAGGATTGCCCGGCATGGGTCAGGACGCCCATCAGGGTCACCGTGTTGGTCGCCGTCAGCGCGCGGGCGATATCGGGCAGGTCTTTGCCGTCGGCGGGCACGCCGCCGCGCCCGTCGCCGGTGTCGATTTCGATCAGCGCGCGGAACGGCGCGCCGTGGCGGGCGACGGCTTCGGCCATCGGCACGTTGTCGGTGACGATCTTGATGTCGGCGCCGCGTTCCTGGAGCCGCGCCACGATATCGAGCTTGTTCGGCACGATGCCGACCGCGTAGACGATGTCGGTGAAGCCGCGGCCGAGGAAATAATCGGCTTCGCGCAGCGTCGAGACGGTGATGCCGCCGAACGCGCCTTCGGTCGCAAGCTTGGCGACGTCGGCGGATTTCGCCGTCTTGCAATGGGGCCTGAGATTCACGCCCAATGTCTTGGCGCGCGCCAGCATGGCGGCGGCGTTGGCGCGCAGCCGTTGCCGGTCCAAAATCAGCGCCGGGGTCGGTAAATCGTGCAGGTTCATGGGCGGTTCCTGTCGTGAACAATCGGTGTCGCGATGATACGCCGCCCCGCCGTTCCGGCAAAGGGACGCAGGATGTCCCCGATTTTTAAGGGGGAATCGACCGCAAAATCGCCGGCCCCGGTTGCCGCTGTCCGCTTCGGCTGGTTTAATGGCCGCGACGAAGGGAGAGGCGTCATCGAGACCGCGACCGCGACGAAAGAACCTGAAACCGATCGGGCCCGTGCCCGCCGGGACTTCCTCGACATGCGCGCCGAGACCGAACGACTGGCGGCGCCGCTGTCGGCCGAGGATCAGGCGATCCAGTCGATGCCCGACGCCAGCCCGGCCAAGTGGCACCGCGCGCACACCACCTGGTTCTTCGAGACCTTCGTGCTCGCGCCGCATCTCCCGAACTACGCGCCGTTCGATCCGGCCTACGGGTATCTGTTCAATTCGTATTACGAATCCGTCGGCCCGCGCCACGCCCGGCCGCAACGCGGCATGCTGTCCCGGCCGTCGGCGGCCGAGATCGGCGATTATCGCGCCCACGTCGATGCCGCCGTCGCGCGCTTGATCGAGTCCGCCGGCAAGAAGGCATGGACCGCGATCGGCGATCTGCTGACCCTCGGCCTCCATCACGAGCAGCAACACCAAGAGTTGCTGCTGACCGACGCACGGCACATGCTGTCGCTGAATCCCACCCTGCCCGCCTATCGCGACGATTTGCCGATGCCGCCCGCGCGCACCGCGCCCGCGCTCGACTGGATCGGCTTCGACGGCGGCGCGGTCGAGATCGGCCACGCCGGCAACGGCTTCGCCTTCGACAACGAAGGCCCCCGGCATAAAACCTACGTGGCGCCGTTCCGCCTGGCGAGCCGGCCGGTGACGAACGGGGAATACAGGGAATTCGTCGCCGCAGGCGGCTACGCGAAACCGGATCATTGGCTGTCGGACGGCTGGGCGACGGTACAGGCGGAAAACTGGACCATGCCGATGTACTGGCGCGAGGACGGCGGCGCGTTCTCGGAATTCACCTTGGGCGGGGCGCGGCCGCTGGACGACAGCGCGCCGGTGTCCTCGATCAGCCTCTACGAGGCCGACGCCTACGCCAAGTGGCGCGGCAAGCGCCTGCCGACCGAGGCCGAGTGGGAGGTCGCCGCGCAAGACGCCTCGACCGACGGCAACGAGACCGACGACGGATACCTGCATCCGGTCGCCGCGAACGGCGGCGAGGGCCCCTTGAAACAGATGTTCGGCGACGTCTGGGAATGGACCGGCAGCGCCTATTCGCCCTATCCCGGGTTCCGCGCGGCCAAGGGCGCGGTCGGCGAATACAACGGCAAGTTCATGGTCAATCAGACGGTGCTGCGCGGCGGCAGTTGCGCCACGCCCGCCGGCCACGTGCGCTCGACTTATCGCAATTTTTTTCCGGCATCGGCCCGCTGGCAGTTCAGCGGCGTGCGCCTGGCGGACAACCGATGAAACGCGAACCCGCCCTCAAGGCGCGGCCCGGCCGGGTCCGCCTCTACGACCTGGAACCGACGGTCGAAACCTTTGCCGACGCCGTGGTCGCCGGCCTGTCGAAGCCGCAAAAATCGATCCCGGCGAAATTCTTCTACGACGCGCGCGGCGCCAAGCTGTTCGAGGAGATTTGCGCGCTTCCCGAATATTATCCGACGCGGACCGAGATCGGAATTTTGAAGGCCTGCGCGCCCGCCGTCGCCCAGGCCGTCGGGCCGGGCTGCCGGCTGATCGAATTCGGCAGCGGCAGCGCGCGGAAAGTGGGCATCCTGTTGGACGCGCTGGAGGCGCCCGCCGCCTACGTCGCCATCGACATCTCGCGCGAGTCGCTGCTGGCCGGCGCCGAGCAAATCGCGCGCGCCTATCCGAAGATCGAGATCGCGGCCGTGTGCGCGGACTACACCAAGCCGATGGCGCTGCCGACGATGAACGACGGCCGGCGGCTCGGCTTTTTCCCCGGCTCCACCATCGGCAATTTCACGCCCGAGGAATGCGCGCGATTCCTGGAAAATGCCGCCGGGATGCTGGCCGGCGGCTGGTTCCTGGTCGGCGTCGATTTGAAGAAGAACAAGGCGGTGCTGGACGCCGCCTACGACGACGCCCAAGGCGTGACGGCGAAGTTCAACCTGAATGTGCTCCGCCGCGCCAACGCGGAAATCGGCGGCAACTTCGATCTCGCGAAGTTCTGCCACAGGGCGTTCTACGCCCCGTCGAAAGGACGGATCGAGATGCACCTGGTCAGCCGGGGCGCCCAGGAGGTCCGCGTCGCGGGCAAGACGTTCCGCTTCGCCGACGGCGAGACCATCCACACGGAAAATTCCTACAAATACATCGTCGACGAGTTCAAGGATGCCGCCAAGGCCCAGGGCTTCGAGTCCGCCGCGGTGTGGGCCGACCCGGAAATGCTGTTCTCCGTGCACCTGCTGAAGGCGCCGGGTTAAGAAGGAATAACCACCAAGGCACGAAGACACCAAGAAGGGAAAATGCGCCTTCGGCGCGCGTAAAGTCCTTGGCGTCTTGGTGGTGAATCCTCCCTTTCTTCGTCCCGCCCCCGCCGCCGCTTGCCCCGTCCGGGCAAACGCCTATACTGCGCGCCGATTCGACCGTTTTCGCCATCCATTCCAGGGCATTCGACATGATCAAGGACGTGAAGAAAATCGTGCTCGCCTATTCCGGCGGCCTCGATACCTCGGTGATCCTGCGCTGGCTGCAGGAGACCTACCGTTGCGAGGTGGTGACCTTCACCGCCGACCTGGGCCAGGGCGAAGAGGTCGAGCCGGCGCGCAAGAAGGCCGAGATGGCCGGCGTGAAGCAGATCTTCATCGACGACCTGCGCGAGGAATTCGTGCGCGACTTCGTGTTCCCGATGTTCCGCGCCAACGCGCTCTACGAGGGCGTCTATCTGCTCGGCACCTCCATCGCGCGGCCGCTGATCGCCAAGCGCCAGATGGAGATCGCGGCCGAGGTCGGCGCCGACGCGGTGTCGCACGGCGCCACCGGCAAGGGCAACGACCAGGTGCGCTTCGAACTGGGCTACTACGCGCTGAACCCGGCGATCCGGGTGATCGCGCCGTGGCGCGAGTGGGACTTGAATTCGCGCACCCGGCTTTTGGAATACGCGGAAGCGCATCAGATCCCGATCGCCAAAAACAAGCGCGGCGAGCCGCCCTATTCCACGGACGCGAACCTGCTGCACATTTCCTACGAGGGTCGCGCGCTGGAGGACCCATGGGTGGCGCCCGACGAGAGCATGTTCATCCGCACGGTGTCGCCCGAGGCCGCGCCCGACACGCCGACCGAGATCGAGGTCGATTTCGAGAAGGGCGATGCGGTCGCGGTCGACGGCAAGAAGATGTCGCCGGCGACGCTGCTCGACCGTCTGAACAAGGTCGCGGGGGCGAACGGCGTCGGCCGGTTGGATCTGGTCGAGAACCGCTTCGTCGGCATGAAGTCGCGCGGCATCTACGAAACGCCGGGCGGCACGGTGCTGTCGGTCGCGCACCGGGCGGTCGAAAGCCTGACCCTGGATCGCGGCGCCATGCATCAGAAGGACGAACTGATGCCGCGCTACGCCGAGCTGATCTACAACGGCTTCTGGTTCTCGCCGGAACGCGAGATGCTCCAGGCGCTCATCGACAAGTCCCAGGACCGCGTCACCGGCACGGCGCGCCTGAAGCTTTATAAGGGCAACGTCATCCTGACCGGGCGCAAGTCGCCGAACAGTCTCTATAACCAGGAGATCGTCACGTTCGAGGCCGATTCGGTCTACAATCAGCGCGATGCCGAAGGATTCATCAAATTGAACGCGCTCCGGCTGCGGCTCGCCGGCATGAACAAGAACAAGCCGTAGGCGGCCGGCGGTGCGGGCGGACACGGTCGATCCCGCCGCCGCGCCGACGGCGCCGAGCACGCCCGAAAACCCGATCGCGGGCGCCTTCTGGATGATCGCCGCGGGCGTCGCGGGCGTCGCCATGATCGTCTGCATCCGCCGCGCCGCCGAAGACGTGCATGCCTTCGAGGTTGCGTTCTTCCGCTGCTTCTTCGCGCTGATCCTGCTGCTGCCCTGGTTCGTCAAGACCGAGATCGCGGCGCCGCCCAAGGGGCAGATGAAGCTGCATCTGTTCCGCGCCTTCTGCCTGGTCGCCTCGATGCTGACGTCGTTCTGGGCGCTGATCCTGATTCCGGTGCTGGACGCGACCGCGCTCGCCTACACCACGCCCTTGTTCGCCACCGCCGGCGCGGCCTTGTTCCTGAACGAGACCGTGCGGGCCCGGCGCTGGTTGGCCATCGCCGCCGGATTCGCCGGCGTGCTCATGATCGTGCGGCCGGGCTTCGGCGCGATCGGATTGGGCGTCGCCCTGGCGCTGATTTCCGCCGTGTTCGCGGCCGGCGATTGGCTGAGCCTGAAACCCTTATCCCGGCGCGCGTCCGCCTGGTCGGTGGTCGCCTGGCTGACCCTGCTGGCGACGCCGATGACGCTGATCCCGGCGCTGTTCGTTTGGAAGGCGCCGGGCCTGGAAACGCTCGGCTGGCTTGCCGGCCTGGGCCTGTCCGCGACGGCCGGACAATTCGCGGCGACGCGCGCCTTCGCCATGGCCGACATTTCGTTCCTGTCGCCGTTCAACTTCCTGCACCTGATCCTGTTCGCCGGGATCGGCTGGCTGGCGTTCGCCGAGCCGGTGCATCCGCTGACGGCGGTCGGCGCGGCGGCGGTGCTGGCCGCCGCCGTCTACGTCGCCAGGCGCGAGGCCTA
>CAZDFF010000026.1:0-22311 GCA_964504425.1 uncultured Hyphomicrobiales bacterium | reverse complement strand
CGAAGCCGGCCTCAAATGCGTCCAGGGCCGCGCCGTGGTCAATTCGATCAGCATGAAGGAAGGCGAGGACGCGTTCTTTCAGCACGCCAAGCTGGTGCGCCGCTATGGCGCCGCCGTCGTGGTCATGGCCTTCGATGAAAAGGGTCAGGCCGACACCGCCCAGCGGAAGTTCGACATCTGCAAGCGTTCCTACGACATCCTGACCGAGAAGGTCGGATTCGAACCGCAGGACATCATCTTCGATCCGAACATCTTCGCGGTCGCGACCGGCATCGAGGAACACAACGAATATGCCAAGGCGTTCATCGAAGCCACGCGGATGATCCGCGAGAACCTGCCCGGGTGCCATGTTTCCGGCGGGCTTTCCAACGTATCGTTCGCTTTTAGGGGCAACGAACCGGTGCGCCGCGCCATGCATTCGGTGTTCCTCTATCACGCCATCCGCAACGGCATGGACATGGGGATCGTGAACGCCGGCCAGATCACGATTTACGAGGAAATCCCCGAGGAACTGCGCGAACGGGTCGAGGACGTGATCTTGAATCGCCGCCCAGACGCGACCGACCGTTTGCTCGAAATCGCCGAGCAATTCAAGGCGGGGGGTGCGAAGAAAGGCGAAGCGGACTTGTCCTGGCGCCAAACCGCCGTCGCGGAGCGGTTGACCCATGCGCTGGTCAACGGCATCGCCGATTTCATCGAAGAGGACACGGAGGAAGCCCGCAAGCACGCCAAGCGTCCGCTGGACGTGATCGAAGGGCCGCTGATGGACGGCATGAACGTGGTCGGCGACTTGTTCGGGTCCGGCAAGATGTTCCTGCCGCAGGTCGTGAAAAGCGCCCGCGTGATGAAGAAGGCGGTCGCCTACCTTCAGCCGTTCATCGAGGCCGGAAAGGTCGGCGCATCGAAACCGAACGGCAAGATCGTCATGGCGACCGTGAAGGGCGACGTGCACGACATCGGCAAGAACATCGTCGGCGTGGTTCTTCAGTGCAACAACTATCAGGTCATCGATCTCGGCGTGATGGTGCCGTGCGCCAAGATTCTCGAGACCGCGCGCAGGGAAGGCGCCGACATGATCGGCCTTTCCGGTCTGATCACGCCCAGCCTCGACGAAATGTGCTACGTCGCGTCGGAAATGAAACGCGAGGGGCTCGATCTGCCGCTTCTGATCGGCGGCGCCACCACCAGTCGCATCCACACCGCGGTCAAGATTGCGCCCAATTATCAAGGGCCGTTGGTTTACGTACCCGACGCCTCGCGCGCGGTCGGCGTCGCAGGCAAGGTGATGTCGGTCGATGGCCGGGCATCGTTCGACGCCGAAGTCCGCGCCGAATACGACAGGCTGCGCGCGGATCATGCGAATCAGCAGCATGAAAAGGTCCGCTTGCCGTTGGCTAAGGCCCGCGCCAACAAAACGCCCATCGATTGGACGGCCTATGCGCCGCCGCGTCTGGCCTGGCTTGGCGTGAAGGCGTTTGACGACTATGACCTGGCCGAACTGGTTTCGCGCATCGATTGGAAGCCGTTCTTCCAGACCTGGGAACTGGCCGGCCGATTCCCCGACATCCTGGACGATCCGAAAGTCGGCGAGGCGGCGCGGAGCCTCTACAACGACGCCCAGGCGATGCTGCAGAAAATCGTCGGCGAGAAGTGGCTGACGGCGCGCGCCGTGGTCGGTTTTTGGCCGGCGGCGTCGGTCGGCGACGACGATATACGGGTCTATGCCGACGAAAGCCGCGAGAAATCCATCGCCGTCTTCCATACGCTGCGTCAGCAGATGGCGCGCGCCAAGGACGGCCGGCCCAACATCGCGCTGGCCGATTTCGTCGCTCCCGAAGGATCGGGCGTCGAGGATTACGTCGGCGCGTTCGCCGTGACCGCCGGTATCGGTTTAGACAAGGTCGTCGAGCGATTCGAAAGTGACCACGACGATTATTCCTCCATCATGGCGAAGGCGCTGGCGGATCGTTTGGCCGAAGCGTTCGCCGAACGCTTGCACGAACGAGTGCGCAAGGAATTCTGGGCCTATGTTCCCGACGAAAATTTGAGCAACGAGGACATAATCGCGGAGAATTATCGCGGCATTCGTCCGGCGCCTGGATATCCGGCATGTCCGGACCACACCGAAAAGAAAACGCTGTTCAGGCTCTTGGATGCGGAGAAAAACGCCGGCATCCATTTGACCGAAAGCTTCGCCATGCTGCCGACCGCAGCCGTCAGCGGCCTCTATTTCGCGCACCCGGAAGCGCGCTATTTCGGCGTCGGCAAGATCAATCGAGATCAGGTCGTCGACTACGCGGAGAGGAAAGGCGAAGCCTTGGGCGTGATGGAACGCTGGCTGTCGCCGAACCTGAACTACGACCCGGCGATCGAAAAGGCGGGATAGGACACCCGCACGGCTATTTTTTCTTGCCTTTGCCCTTTTTCGCGGGTGCTTCCGTTTTCTTTGCCGATGCCGCGCCGCCGGTCTTGGCCGAGGGAGCGAATCCCGCCACGCCCGCTTGACGCATTTGTTCGACGACGTTGTGGATGCGGGCGTGTAGGGCCACGAACCCTTGTAGCGGCATGACGACACGGCCGACCTCCACGCGATCGATCGTCTTGCCGTCGCCGCCCGGTCCGACTCGTTCGCTGAACAACGAGATGCGCGCGACATTGCGACGCACGGATACGCTGAAGGCGCCGTCGGCGAAGATTTCGGCGGCCGTCGGATTGGCGACGACGACATATTTCGGCTCGACCATCACGAATTTCCTTTCCCCATTTACGCCAGCGTGGAGTGTATCCCGCGCGGCGGCGCGCCGCCCCTAGGCGCGCCCGCGAATTTTCGATTCGAAACCGCTTGAAGTAAAAGGTAAAGTGAAGCCTTGGCCGCATACGCGGCCGGCCGAGGGGGCGGTCATGCGAAACAGAAAATCTTTTGTTTTCAATGTATTAACTATCGCTGGGGTGGCGGCGGCGATGCATTGGGCGGTGCCGGCCATGGCCGACGGAACGCCGGTCAAGACCGAGGATCCGCTGGAAAGCGTGAACCGGGTCACATCCGATTTCAACGCCGGGCTCAGAAAACATGTGCTCGATCCGTTGGTCGACGGCTACCGGGCGATCACGCCGGACGACTTCCAAAAGGCCATCTCGAATATTTTTTCGAATCTCAGCGAACCGGTGACCGCGGCATCCAGCCTGCTTCAGGGTGATACCGATAACGCGTCGGTCGCGACGCAGCGATTCTTGCTGAATTCCACCGTCGGCATCGGCGGCATCGGCGATCCGGCGAAAGACCAGGGGCTCGAACAGCGCAAGGAAGACCTGGGCCAGGCGATGGGCGCCGGCGGGATCGCGCCCGGTCCGCACATCGTGCTGCCGATATTCGGCCCGTCCAACCTGCGCGACGCCACCGCCGATATCGCGATCGGCCTCCTCAGTCCCGCGCCGCTGGCCGTGAAGGCCGCCGACGGCGGGGTCACCTATACGAACAAGAAAGACACCATCAAGGCGCTGAATGAGGGATCCCTCGACCGCTATGCCGTGGAACGCGACGCCTACGAACAAAACCGTCAATTCCAGGTCGACAACGGTCGCGGGCCGACCTTGGCGTTCCCCGACATCAACGCCGAGGACGGCCAGACGGTCGCCGAAAAGAAGTCGCTGACCGGCAAGTGACCAAGCCGTAACGGTCGACGTCGCATGGGGCCGTTCGGCCCCATGTTCGATTCTAAGGACATTGCACCGTGAGAGAACCGGCCAAGTTCGAAGCGGAAGATACGCCGTCGGAGAGCGACCGGCGCGAGACCGGGCGCCGGGAGGCGGATCGTCGCGGCCAGGACCGCCGCGCCCAGCCGCACCAATACGGCACCGCCGCGCAGTTCTGGGATGCTCTGGTGGAGGAATATAAAGACGAGCAACGGCAGGAAGACCGCCGCGCCCATGAACGCCGCCTGCTGGAACGTCGCCGGCACGAGCAACGGATGATCGACGCGACGCTCGGCGGCCAGAAGCCGGGCGAAGTCGACCGTCGCCGATAGCCTCCCTTGGCTCGGGGACAAAGCACCCCCGGGCCATTTATACTTCGCGTATGCTCGATTCGTCACCCGCTCCAGAACCCTTGCCGCCGCCCGCGCCCGCCTTGGTCGCGGGCGTCAGGGGCGCGGCCTGGCTCGAGCCGACCGGTGAAATCGAAACCCTGAAGGCTTCGGAAGCCGCGTCGCGGATCGAGTCCGGCCGGGCGCCCATCGTCTGCCATGCGCGGGCGACGGCGGTACGCCTGGGGCTGGAATCGATCGTCGCCTTCGACGTGCTGGAACTGTTCGCCTTCGTGCGCCCGGCGCGCTTTGCCCTGCCGACGGTCAAGGGTCTGACCCAGGCGCTCGATCTGGCGCTGCCGACAACCATGGAACGCGAGGCCGAAAGCCTGATCCGGATTTCGCGAACGCTGCTCGGCGACCTGGCCGCGTTCGACCCGACGGCGAACGCCCACGCTCGCGCCGTCGCGTGGGTCATGGCCCGTGCCGGGTGGGCATGGGGGCCGGCGGTCTTGGCCGCGCTCGGCGCCGCCGACTGGACACCGAAGAGCAGCGGCGGCGATGCGTTCAGAATCTGGCAGCGTCTTCCCGAATGGCAGGATCATGCGCCCGTGCCGCCGCCCGGCAACAAGCCTGTCTCGCCGGACGAAGCCCGCGTTCGATTGCAGGAATTGGTCGGTCCGGGTGCCGAGAAACGGCCGCAACAGGCCGATTATGCGGCAGCGGCGGCGGCGGCCTTCCGTCCGGCCGAGGAAGCCGGCCATCCCTCGGTGGTGCTGGCCGAGGCCGGCACCGGCGTCGGCAAGACCCTGGGTTATATCGCGCCCGCCAGCCTGTGGGCCGAAAAGAACGAAGGCACGGTCTGGATCAGCACCTTCACCCGCAATCTGCAGCGGCAGCTGGACGCCGAACTGGATCGGCTCTATCCCGACCCGGACGAAAAGGCCGCCCGCGTCGTGGTGCGCAAGGGCCGCGAAAACTACTTCTGCCTCCTGAACTACGAAGAAGCCGTCGGCCGCATGATGTCGGGCGTGGGGCGCGGAATCGGCCGCGGCCCCGCCGACGGTGTTCAACTCGGCCTGATCGCGCGTTGGGCGGCGGCGACCCGCGACGGCGATATGGTCGGCGGCGATTTTCCGTCCTGGCTGGCGGGATTGATGGGGCCGCGCCTGACGCTGGATCTGACGGACACGCGCGGCGAATGCATCTATTCCGCCTGCACCCATTATGGCCGCTGTTTCATCGAACGCTCGGCCCGGCGCGCGCGCAGGGCCCGCATCGTGGTCGCTAACCATGCCTTGGTGCTGGTTCATGCCGCGCGCGGCGGCGATGCCGGCGCCGACGGCCAGGGCGCGCCGACGCGCTACGTTTTCGACGAGGGCCATCACGTTTTCGCCGCAGCCGACGCCGCGTTCTCGGCGCATCTGTCGGGGCGCGAGACCGCCGATCTTCGCCGCTGGCTGCTCGGCGCCGAGGAAACCGGCCGCGGGCGTTCGCGCGGGCTCGAGGCGCGCTTGGGCGAAATCGTCGTCGGCGACGAGCCCGCCAAGGAAGCGTTGGCGGCGGTCCTGGCGGCGGCGCGGGCGTTGCCCGGCCCGGGCTGGCGTCAGCGCATAGCTGGCGGCGCGGCCGTGGGCGCGGCGGAGTCGTTTCTTGCTCGCGTGCGCCAGCAGGTCTATGCCCGCGATGGCGACGAAGGCACCGGCTACGATATCGAAGCCGAGCCCATCCGCCGGTCGACGGCCTGATCGAAGCGGCGTCGGGGCTCGATGCCGCGCTCGCGCGCCTGATCGCGCCGGTGAAGATTTTGATGGGACGTCTCGCGGCGATCCTGAACGCCGAGGCCGGCGAGCTCGAGACATCGCAGCGGGTGCGGATCGAGGCCGCCATGCGGTCGCTGGAACGCCGCGCGCTCGACCCCGCCGAGGCCTGGCGGGCGATGCTGGCCGCGCTCGGCAAGGAAACCCCGCCCGCCTACGTCGATTGGATGGCGGTGGAGCGGGATCGTGGCCAGGACGCCGATGTCGGCCTGTATCGCCACTGGGTCGATCCGACGATCCCGTTCGCCGAGACCGTGGTGAAGCCGGCGCATGGTGTCGTCATCACCTCGGCGACGCTGCGCGATCAGGTGCCGGACGGCGAGGACGGCGACGGTTGGGCGCGCGCGGCGGAGCGCACCGGCCTTCTGCATCTGGACGATCCGCCGATGGTCGCCGGGGTCGCTTCGCCGTTCGACTATCCGAACCGCACCCGCGTATTCGTCGTCGGCGATGTCAGGCGCGACGACCCGGATCAGGTGGCCGCCGCCTATCGGGAACTGTTTTTGGCGGCGGGCGGCGGCGGGCTCGGTCTCTTCACCGCCATCGCGCGACTGCGCCAAGTCCATCAGCGGATCGCCAAGCCGCTGGACGAAGCCGGCATTCCGTTGCTGGCCCAGCATATCGACGCGCTCGATACCGGTACGCTGGTCGATATCTTTCGCGCCGAGGAAAACGCCTGTCTGCTCGGCACCGACGCGGTCAGGGACGGCGTCGACGTGCCCGGCCGTTCGCTTCGGCTCATCGTCTTCGACCGGGTGCCGTGGCCGCGCCCCGATATCTTGCACAGGGCCCGGCGCGCGCATTTCGGCGGTAAGATCTACGACGAAATGCTGACGCGCCTGAAATTGAAACAGGCGTTCGGCCGGCTGATTCGCCGCGCCGACGACAAGGGCGTGTTCGTGATGCTGGACCGGGCGATGCCGACGCGGCTTTTGGGAGCCTTTCCCCCCGGCGTGCCGGTCGAGCGTGTCGGGTTGAAACAGGCAACCGCGGCCATCGCCGGATTCCTGGCCGACTGAAGGGTATTCACCGATGTTCCGGCGCGCGTCGTTTCTGTCCGATCTGATCCTGGCGGCCCGCGCCTTGCTGCCGGTTCGGGCGTCGCGGCGCACGGTGATGTTGACGGCGTTCGCGCTCGCCGGGTGCGCCGAAGTGCCGGTCGTGCGCGCGCCGAAAGCGACCACCGACGGCGTTCTCAGGCGGATCGCGTTCGGTTCGTGCGCCAAGGAAAACCGCAGGCAGCCGATCTGGGACGCGGTCGTGGATGCCCGGCCGGAGCTGTTCGTCTTTCTCGGCGATAACGTCTACGGCGATACCGAGGACATGGCTGTGCTGGCGGGCAAATACGCCAGGCTCGCAGCCCAGCCCGGGTTTCAAAAGCTCAAGGGGCAAGCCGGTATCGTCGCCACCTGGGACGATCACGATTACGGCGCCGACGACGTCGGTCGCGACTATCCGATGAAGCGCGAATCGAAGAAGCTGTTCCTCGATTTCTTCGGCGAACCGGCGGGATCGCCGCGTCGCCTCAGGGACGGCGGCATTTACACGTCTTATGTCTTCGGTCCCCCTGGGCGGCGGGTGCAAATCCTCATGCTCGATTGCCGCTGGGACCGGACCGACGTGCTGTTCGTCGACGAGAAGGAAAAAGCGCAACGCCGCGCCGAAAACAGGGGCTATCGCAAGGCCAACCCGGATCCGGCCGCGCGCATGCTGGGCGAGGATCAATGGGCCTGGCTCGAAGTCGAACTGTCGAAACCCGCCGAGCTTCGCATCGTGGGAACGAGTACGCCGTTCGCGATGGAATTCACCGGCACGGAAACCTGGGCCAATTTTCCGCTCGAAAAGGAACGCATGATCCGCCTGATCGAGCGGACGCGGGCCCGGGGCATGATCTTCATCAGCGGCGATACGCATTGGTGCGAAGTGTCGAAAATGACGGACGGCGTGCCGTATCCGATCTGGGACATCACGTCGAGCGGCCTAAATCGCGCCGCGCGTCGAATTCGCGTGAATCGATATCGAATCGGCGAGGCCGTGGCGCGGCACAATTTCGGCTTGTTGACCATCGATTGGGACGGCCCAAAGGCCCTCGTCCGCGTTGAGACACGCGGCGTCGACGGCAAGGCGATTCACGCGCAGGCCATCGACGTCGGGACGCTGTCGTTCAGTTAAGGCGCCCGGGCACCCAAAGCGAGAACAGCATCGATACGGTCGCGACCGAAATCACGGTCGAGAGCAGAATCGCGGTCGACGCGCGCTGCACGTAAAGGCCATACCGGCTGGCGATGACGAAGCAATTGGCGCCGGCCGGCAACGCCGCCATCACGACCGCGGTCGTTGCCCATAAAGGATCGAGATCGAAAACCTTGAACGCCAGCCACCACGTCACCAGCGGGTGGATCAGCAATTTCAATACGACCATGCCGCCGACTTCGCCCAGGCCCTTGCGGATCGGCTTGCCGACCAGGAACAGGCCGATCGCGAACAACGCGCACGGGCCCGCGGCGGCGCCGAGAATGCGGCAGAAGGTTTCGATCGGCGCGGCGAGGCCGAGTCCCGTGAATGACCAGGCGATGCCCGCCGCCGCCGACGTGACCATCGGGTTTTTCACCAAGGCCATGGCGACGTCGCGGACCATCCGGCCCGGCGCCGCGCCGCGCCGGATGTCGGCTTCGATCAGCACGGTGACGATGGCGATCACGACGGAACTTTTGAACACGGTGGCCAGGATGGCCGGAAACGTGCCGATCTCGCCGAACGCGACCATGGCCAGCGGAATGCCCATGTATCCCGTATTGCCGAAGATCGACGACATCCCGAAGATCGCGTTTTCGGCCAGACGGCCGCCGAAGAACGCCCGCGCGGTGATCATGCCGACGACGAACGTGATGGCTTGGCCGCCGCCGTAGGCGCCGAGGAATCCCCAATTGAAAATCCTGGCCGGTTCAACCGTCGCCATCGAGGAAAAGAACAGCACCGGCAGCGCGACGTAGTAAACGAACCCATTGAGCGCTTCCGAACTGCCCTGACCCAGAAGCTTCAGGCGCCCGGCCGCGTACCCGCAGAGGATGATCGCGAAGACCGGCAGAACGACGGTGACGACCGGCGTCATTTCGTCCCCGGATAGGGCCAGGAAGCGACGACGGACCAAGTCCCGTTCGCGGCGCGCTTGGCCAAATAGGAGACGCCGTTTTTCAAACCGAGGCGCGGCGCGATTTTGGTGCCCGGCACAAGCGAGTGGACCAAAATGAAATCCGCCAGGCCTTTATCGAATGCGGCGTCGATGGCGGTCGTCTTGTCGGCGTGAAAGACGGATACCCAACCTTTGAGGGTCCGTTCGCGCCCGATGGTATAGGCAACCATGATCCCCGATTCGCCGGTGCCGGTCGGATCGACGACGTAGATGGTAGCGCCCTTCGGCAGGTGCGCCGGGACGGCCCGGGCGACGGCCAGCAAATGGGCCTTCGGCATCTCCAGGTCGAAACGCAGCTTCGGCGCCAGCACGACCGGCGCGGCGAGGACGAGGACCATGAGAGCGGAAACGATCCATTTCGGCAGGCCGCGATGGGCCAGATGACGGCGCCATAGCATCGCCAGCCCGTACGCCGCGAATGCCGACGCCAGCAGCCCCAAGTGCATGTTGTAGCGCCAATAGGAAGCGGCGCGCGTTCCTTCGCCGACGCCCATCGCCGCGACGTAGACGAACAGAAGAAACAGATTGTAGCCGACGAACGCGGTGCCGACGATGATGGCCAGACGGTCGAAGGGGCCCCGATAGCGCACGATGCCGCGCGCGGCGAATGCGGCAGCGGCGATCATGATGCCGAAGTAGACCGTCTTCTTCACGGCGATCGTCGCCATCAGAAAGACGATTTGATGAATATGGCCGATCGCCCAATCCTTGAACGGCAGCAAACCGAATTCGCGGCCGGGAATTTCGCTCGTCACGTGCCAGCGCCAGATGCCGTAGATCAGGATCGGCGGCAGCAGGACGACGGGCAGGGCGCGCATGGCATCGCGGATTCGGATTTCCGGGTCGCGCAGCGCGGCGATGCCGATGCCCAGAAGCACCATAACGACGAGCACTAGATTCGCCTGCTTGATGTTGATCAGCAGCGCCAGGACCATGCCCAATTGCCAGGATAGGTTCCTGACCTTGGCGTCGTCCTTGGCGGTGATGGCGCCGAGCAGCGTCCAGCCCAAGACTCCCGCGAAGCCGACGGCGACGGCACTCGATGAATCCGCGTAGGCGGTCAGGATGACTTTCTGCACCCAAATCGGGTTCAGGATCGTGACGGCGGCCAGGGCCAGCGCCGCCATGCCCCAGGTCCAGCGGGGCGGACGCTCGATTTCCGCGCCCAGGCAGACCATGCGCACCGCCACGGGTCCGAAGCAGAGCAGCACCAGCACGTTGAGCGCGCCGCCTGCGTTCTCGACGAAATGGCCGGCGAGTCGGCCGACCAAGTAGCTGAGCATCGGCCAGTTGTAGGGATAGGCCGGGAAGGAGGCGCCTGTCGTGGGCGTTCGGCGGTCCGGGAAGGCGTCGGTCGCGAGTATGAACTTGACCGTCGCCAGCCAATGGGAAAATTCGTCCCATTCCGACACGCCCTTGGCTGCGACCAGCAGAAGCAGCGGCAGCGCCAGGACGAGGATTTTCCAGGTGCCGCGCTCGAACGGCAATTCCTTGCGCTTGCGCAAGACGAAAAGGCCGGCGGTTGCGAAGGCCAGGAACGCCCAGACGAACGGCTTGAAGGGCAGATCGAAAACGACGTTCGCCGCGGTCAGCAGCATCGCCAGCATCGCCCAGCCGACCAACGGATCGGCTTCCGCCATGCGGTCGCGGCCGACGACGGCGGCGCCCGCGATCTTCAATGCGGCCATCGCCACTAGGGCGGTAACGAGTGTCATCGGCCCTTCGGGGCCGCTCCAGAAATAGGTCAGGTATTGAGCCATAGCCTCGGTCTCGGGCGGGGAACCACCGTCCCTATAGAGAACGCGGGCGCCCGGGTCAAACGGCGGGCAAAAAAAGGGGCCGCCCCGGCGGGACGGCCCCTTGTAACGTATCGGATGGGAGCGGGCTTAGAAGTCGCCCATGCCGCCCATGCCGCCCATGCCGCCCGGCGCGCCGTGCGAATGGGCATCCTTCTTCTCCGGCTTCTCGGCGACCATGGCTTCGGTCGTGATCAGCAGACCGGCGATGGAGGCCGCGTCCTGAAGGGCCGTGCGCACGACCTTGGTCGGATCGATGATGCCGGCCTTGATCATATCCACGTACTCGCCCGACTGGGCGTCGAATCCGCGGTTCGGATCCTTGCCTTCCAGCAGCTTGCCCGCGACCACCGCACCGTCGACGCCGGCGTTCTCGGCGATCTGGCGCAGCGGGGTCTGGATCGCGCGACGCACGATCTCGACGCCCACCTTCTGGTCGTCGTTCGAGGGCTTCACCTTCTCGAGCGCGCGGGTCGCGTAGAGCAACGCGGCGCCGCCGCCGGCCACCACGCCTTCGGCCACCGCCGCGCGGGTCGCATGCAGGGCGTCGTCGACGCGGTCCTTGCGTTCCTTCACCTCGACCTCGGTCGCGCCGCCGACGCGGATGACCGCAACGCCGCCGGCGAGCTTCGCCAGCCGTTCCTGCAGCTTCTCCTTGTCGTAGTCGGACGTCGTTTCCTCGATCTGGGCGCGGATCTGGTTGCAGCGGCCCTCGATTTCCTTCTTCTTGCCGGCGCCGTCGACGATGGTGGTCTCTTCCTTGGTGATCGAGACCTTCTTCGCCGTGCCCAGCATCTGAAGGGTCACGTTTTCGAGCTTGATGCCCAGATCTTCGCTGATGACCTGACCGGCCGTCAGCGTCGCGATGTCTTCGAGCATCGCCTTACGACGATCGCCGAAGCCCGGTGCCTTCACCGCCGCGACCTTGAGGCCGCCGCGCAGCTTGTTGACCACCAGGGTGGCCAGCGCTTCGCCTTCGATGTCTTCGGCGATGATCAGCAGCGGACGACCCGACTGAACCACCGCTTCCAGCACCGGCAGCAACGGCTGCAAGCCGGAAAGCTTCTTTTCGTGGATCAGGATGTAGGGATTGTCCATGTCGCAGGTCATCTTTTCGGCGTTCGTCACGAAGTAGGGCGACGTGTAGCCGCGATCGAACTGCATGCCTTCGACGACGTCGAGTTCGGTCGACAGGCCCTTCGCCTCTTCGACCGTGATGACGCCCTCGTTGCCGACCTTTTCCATCGCCTTGGCGATCATGTTGCCGATTTCGCGGTCGCCGTTGGCGGAGATGGTGCCGACCTGGGCGACTTCGGCGCCGGTTGAGACTTTCTTGGAGCGCTTCTTCACGTCTTCGACGACGGCTTCGACGGCAAGATCGATGCCGCGCTTCAGGTCCATCGGGTTCATGCCCGCGGCCACCGACTTGGCGCCTTCGCGCACGATGGCCTGGGCCAGAACCGTGGCGGTGGTGGTGCCGTCGCCGGCTTCGTCGTTGGTCTTGGACGCGACTTCGCGCACCATCTGCGCGCCCATGTTTTCGAACTTGTCGGCCAGTTCGATCTCCTTGGCGACGGTGACGCCGTCCTTGGTGATCCTGGGGGCGCCGAACGCCTTGTCGAGCACGACGTTGCGGCCCTTCGGACCCAACGTCACCTTGACCGCATCGGCCAGAAGATCGACGCCGCGCAGCAAGCGCGCGCGGGCGTCGCTGCCGAATTTAATTTCCTTGGCTGCCATTTTTCAGTTCCTTGGATTCTGTTGTGTTCTCGGAAGGGGCTTATTTCTTTTTCGCGGGGGTGCCTTCGATGATGCCGAGGATGTCGGACTCCTTCATGATCAGGAGTTCCTCGCCATCGACCTTCACCTCGGTCCCGGACCACTTGCCGAACAGCACGCGGTCGCCGGCCTTGACGTCGAGCGCGGCCAGGCTGCCGTCCTCGCGGATCGTGCCCTTGCCGGCGGCGACCACCTTGCCTTCCATGGGTTTTTCCTGGGCCGTGTCGGGGATGATGATCCCGCCCGCGGTCTTTTCCTCCTGCTCGACGCGTTTCACGAGAACGCGGTCATGCAAGGGTCTGAATTTCATCGCACTTTCTCCATATCCGGGTTGAATTTTGCCTCTCCGGCGGGGCTTGTTAGCACTCATATCCGGTGAGTGCCAGCGATGTAGGGGTGAATCGGCCCCGTGTCAAGGCAATAGGCCGGATTCGGTGGAAACCGAGATCGAAACCCTCAAAGGCCGGGCTCAGTCGCGGTCGGCCACGTCCGGATCTCGGGCCAGGTCCTCGCGATCCCAGACGACCAGGAAGTCGGTCTTGTAGGGCTGGGAATAGACGACGCCGCGAGGCAGCCGTGAGCGGTATGAAACCACCTTGCCTTTAGGGTGCTTTTCCAGCCAGGCATCGATGTCCTTGGGGGCCAAGCCGATCGGCGTCACCGGTTCGGTCAGGCGGCCGATGAAATTGAACTGGCCGTGATATTTGCCCATGTGGGCGATGGCCTCGCCGTTCCGCTGCCAATCCGCCAGGCGTTCGGCGATCGGGTGCAGATTCATGGCCACCTGCAATTTCGGTCGCGCCGCCAAATGCAGGGAGACGACGGCCATGGCCGACAGGCAGGCGAGCGCGAAGATGCGTCCGACCGCGTGCCGGGGCCGGGCGCTCAGGCCGATGGCGGCGACCAGCAGGCCGGCCAGGGCGAGCATCAGCATCCAGGTCGGCGCGACGGGGAGGATGCGTTCGGCCTGCTTCGCGGTCAGCGGCGCGAACGGCACGAAAAACGCGGCGGCACCGACGATGGTGGCGAAGATGCCCGGCACCGCCTGATCGACGGCCGGGTTGCCGGCCCGTGCGCCGCCCGCTTCGGCTTTGGCGATCAGGACCGCGACCAGGATCGCCAGCGCCGGGAAATCGGGCAGCAGATAGTGAAGCTGCTTGCCGCTGATCAGCGAGAAGGCGACGAACGCGGGCAGAAACCAGGAGAGGCAGAAGCGCGTCGCACCGTCGCCGGCGATGGTGCCGAGGCCGCGCCCGGCGCGCCACGCGGCGGGGCCGGCGACCGCCCGCCACAGCGCCGGCCAGATCGTCCACGGCAGCAGCAAGGGCAGGATGAGCGCCAGATACCACCACCAGGGCCGCTGATGCGCGAACGATTCGACCATGCGGCCGGCCGATTGGCCGATGAAGATGGCGTGCGCGAATTCGCCACCGCCCTTGATCGCCGCCGGTATGGCCCAAGCCAGTCCGATCGCCGCGCCGGTCAGTACGCCACCCAGCACGCCCAGGTACCACGATCGCCACCCGGCCGCCGGTTTCGGGCGTTCGCCGTCGTCGAGCCGGGGTCCCCAAAGCGGCGCCAGCAGCGCCACGGGAAGCGTATGCAGAAGAATCGCCGGGCCCTTGGCGAGCACGCCCAGGCCGATGCCGATGCCAAACAGAAGAAACCCCATGCGCGCCCCGCCGCCGGTCGCGCGCCAAGCGCGCAGCAGGCCGATCAGCGACACCAGCGTGAATAGCGCCAGCATCATGTCGAACATGGTCAGGGTCGTGAAAACGGTCCAAAAGATCGCGCCGAACAGCATCAAGGGCGCGGCTGCCGCCGCGACCGAAAGTCCCGGCCAAAGGAGCCGCGTCAGTCGCGCGGTCAGAAAGAGGCAGCCGAGTCCGAACAGCGGCGCGATCAGTCCGGCCGACCATTCGTTGACGCCGAACAGCGTCCACGAAAAAACCATCAGCCAGAACAGCATCGGCGGCTTGTGGCTGTAGGTTTCGCCGTTCAGGTGCGGAACCAGGTAATCGCCGGCGTGCCACATCTCCCAGGCGACCGCGAGATAGCGCGTTTCGTCGACCGGCAGCGGTGGCCTTGCCCACAGGGCGACGCCGACCACCGCAGCCCACAGGATCGCGGCGGCGAATATCCAGGTCCGGTGTGCCTTGTCATGCATGGGTTCGGTCGTCGGTCAGCCGGCCTTCGGGGGAGCATCGTTGCCGTCGACGGCCCGGTCGATGTCCTCGTCCAGGGTTTTGCCGTGACGGTAGCGTCTGTAAAGATAGACCCCCAGCGCGCCCGAGGCCACGAACAGAAGCGCGCTCAGGCCGATGCGGAACGCCGGATCCAGGGTTACGCCGCTGCCGACCAACGCGAAAATCGCCTGCTGCGGGATATAGCCGATCGCCGATCCCGACACGAACGCGACCGCCGATACGCTGGACACGCCGGCCGCGAGGTTCGTCAGAAGATTGCTGCCGAGCGGCAGGAATCGGATCAGCAGAGTCATGGTGAAGGGATTGTCGCTGAGAAAGCCGTCGATCTTTTGAACGCGCGCCGGAAACCGGGACGCGACCAGATCCCGTCCCAAGGCCCGGGCATAGGTAAAGGTGAGAACGCAACCCAGCGCGGCGGCAAGAACCGATAGGGCGGTGCCGAGCGCGAAGCCGAAGGCATAGCCGCCGAGAAACGCCACGCCTTGGCGCGGCAAGCCGACGGCGGTCGCCAGCGCGCCCGCGCCGAGGAACAAAAGCTCGCCGGTCAATCCCTGGCCGCGCACCGAGGTCTCGATCCAATGCTCGTCCAGCATGGAACCGAGCCCGGTGATCTTCAGGATCACGCCCAGGGCGACGAAGGACCCGAAGACGACGAGGCCGCGCAGAACGACGCGCAGGTTCATCCGTCGGCCCCTGCGTTGAGATTTTCGTCGCCGGAGGGAATGTCGCCGGTCGTGACCTCGGCGATTTCGGGCATCATGCGCCGGTTCTTCAGCCACATCACGCCGAACAGGTCGACGATGCCGATCCACAGCCGGTCGAACAGGCCGTACTTGGAAATGCCGCGCGCGCGCGGCCGGTGGTTGACCGGGACCGACACCACGCGCCCGCCATTCCTGAGGAACAGCGCCGGAAGGAATCGGTGCATGTGATCGAAATGCGGCAAGACAAGGAAAGCATTGCGGTCGAAAACCTTGAGGCCGCATCCGGTGTCGGGCGTCCGGTCGCCCAACATCCGGGAGCGCACGCCGTTGGCGACGCGCGACGACAGACGCTTGACGAACGTATCCCGGCGCTTGGCGCGCTGGCCCGCGACCAGCAGGCGTTGGCGGTCGGCGGCGGCGTCGAATACCTCGATCAGTTTGGCAATGTCGGCCGGATCGTTCTGGCCGTCGCCGTCGAGCGTCGCGATCACCGGCGCGCGGGCGAACGCGACGCCGGTGGCGATCGCGGTGCTTTGCCCGGCGCAGACGGCGTGACGGATCGCGCGCAACCGGGGCACCTCGCCGGTCAGATCCTGGATGGCGATCCAGGTGTTGTCGGTGCTGCCGTCGTCGACATAGACGATCTCGTAGGCGACCTGACCTTCCAAGGCGTCGCGGATTTCCAGGGCCAGCGGCCGGACGTTTTCGGCCTCGTTGTGCAACGGCACGACGACGCTCAGGGTCGGCGGCAATTCGCCTGTGTTCGCAATGGAATCGGAGGGCTGCGGAGCCATGTCCTCGGCCTGGGAAGGGATAGACACCGTGCCGCTTATGGCACTTGAAGGAGTTGGGCGCAAGGCCGGGCGGCCCAGAATTTTGCGGATCAACAGCGGCCCGGGTCGAGCCCTCGGTAGGCGCGACCCGGCGCCGCGAAGGAACAGGCGCCAGGGCCGTTCTTGCGGTTGCCGACGGCGCGGCACAGGTCGGCTTGTTGGGCGGCGCGGAAAACGACGGCGTCGACCTGACCCTTGGCGTCGAACCCGAGGTCGAGCAGCCATAGCCCGCTGTCTCGGGCAAGTTCTACCAGGGCTGCGCGGTGGTCTGTGCCGCGGCCAGCGCCGTAACAACCGATTCGCGCGATCGGCAGGCCGGCCAGAAGCTCGGCCGCGATTCCGGGTTCGACGCTGGGCGCGACGTGCGCCGGCCCTTCGATCAGCCCGGCTTCGGCGCCCGGCAGCCACAGACGACTGAAGTCGGCGAGAGTCATGTCGGCGGCGAACAGCGCGCCGAACCGTTCCGCGATTTTTGTCGGCGCGGCCGTACGCATGGCGCTTGTTAGCCGGTCGAGTGTCCGGTTCATGGCGCCGACATCGGTAAAGCCCTTGGCGGCCGCGCGCGGACCGCTGCAACCCGCCGAGTCGGACTGGCCCAGCCGGCCGCGGATGCCGGCCACCGCGTCGCCGGCGCGGGCGGCGTCGACGGCGGCAAGACCGAGGCGCGCCTGAAGCCCCTGCGTCAAGGCGCGACAGGCGTCCGTGAGCTCCGTGCTTGGGCCCAGCAGTACGCGCGCCGCCGCCGGATGTTCGAGCAGATCGTTGCCGACGTTCGAGCCCGGTCCCACGGTCATCGTCGCGACGTTTCGGAAGTCGGCCGTGGCCGGGAGCATCGGTTCGTGGGTCGCCAGCGACAAACCGATTTCGCCGACGGTGCCGCCGGCCGGATCCTTCAAGGTCACGCTGGCGGATTTCGCGTCGTCGGCGCCGCCGATCTCGAGAACCGCGAGCGGGTCGATTCGTTCCTTGGCACCGGTCAGGAAACGTCCGGCAAACGCTTCCGCCGCCGCGCCGAATGCCTTGGCGCCGGGGGGGGTTCCCTCCGGTCCCGGCCATAGCGGCGCGCCGTCCATCGCGGCAGCAACCTCGGCGGCGGCGAGTCCGGCTTCGTCGGCGACGGCGGCGTCCAAGTATCCGATCGACAGCGAAACCGTCGCCTTGCGGCCGTCCAGCGCGAAGGTCGGCGACACGGGCTTGGAGTCCTCGTCCGTCAGTCGATATCCGACTTTGAGAGGGCCGTCCTTGCCGCGCGCCGCGGCCAGGATCGGCATCGTCGGAAGGGACCGTTCGCCGATGCGCACCGTCGCCATCAAAACCAGGCCGGCGGGATTGCCGCCGTGCAGCGAGCCGAAGAAGGCGGCGATCGCCTCGTCGCCCTTGACGGTTACGTTCACGTATCCATAAGCGCCGCCGCTTGCCGGTTTCGAGACGAGGTCGACGGCACTTCGTTCGGCAAAGCGTTTCTTCGTGCTTTCGGCGTCGAATTGGAATTGCGGCTCCGTCTTGCCCGCGGATTTGGCCGGTGCGGTTTTTCCGGCAACGGATTTCGGTTTGCGGTCGATGGCGCTGGGGGCGAACAGCACGGCCAGGGCCACCGCGACGATGACCGCGATGCCGGCGAGAACGAACTTTTGCGTACGCGACACCGGCCGATGATCCTCCGATACGGCGGACGGACGTTTGCAGCATTAATATAGCAAAACTAACAGCCCGAGGTTCGCTTGTGGACCCCTTAAATGGCCTGTTTGCCTACTTATCGGGCGCGGTCAGGCGGTCCAGGCGCAGGCGGTGGCGCGTGTCGGTAAGGCGCCGGGCGCCGGCCAGCACGGCGACCAGCAGCCCCAACCCGGCGCCGCCGGAAATCAGGAACATAATGGCGATCTGATATTTGACGGCTTCGATCGGATCGATGCCGGCCAGGATCTGGCCGGTCATCATGCCCGGCAGCGACACGATTCCGGCCGCCGACATGGCATTAATGGTGGGGATCATGCCGGCGTTCAGGGCCTCGCGCACGTTGCCGCCGATGGCGGTGCGGAAGTCGCGCCCGAGCGCCAGTTGCGCCTCGATCGCGACCCGGTCGCGCGCGGCGCCGCCGATCAGCCGTTCGAGGCCGAGGCTCACGCCGGTCAACGTGTTGCCGAGGATCATGCCGAGGATCGGCAGCGCGTAGCGCGGGTCGTACCACGGCACCGGTTTCATGGTCGCGGTCAGCGCGAAAACGGTGACGATCAACCCGCCCGCCATGACGCTGGCGGTGCCCAGTCCATAGCCCCACGGTCCGGCGAAACGGCGCGACTGGCGGGCCATCGCCTCGCGCCCGGCGAACAGGATCATGACCGTGGCGGCCAGCGCGGTGAGCCAGGGGGAGGCCACCTGGAACAGCGCCTTGAGAACCAGCGCGACCAGCCCCAATTGCACGACGATCCGCACGGCGGCGATCGCCAGCTTCTTTTCCAGTTTGAGGCCGAGCGCCATCGACAGCACGGCGTTCATCGCCACCAGCAGCCCGGCCAGGGCCACGTCGCCGTACCCGAGCGCCGCGTAGTTCATGCCGCGATCTCCCGCTCCAGGCGTCCGCCGGCCAGGATCATGCGCCGATTGGTCAGTCGCTTGGCCTGGTCCTCGTCGTGGGTGACGATCAGCATGCCGGTGCCGGCGGCAAGGTGCCGGCGCAGTTCCGCCTCGACCATCGCCGTGGTCTTGGCGTCCAGTCCTGATGTCGGTTCGTCCAGCAACAGGATCGTCGGTTCCAGCGCCAGCGCGCGCACCAGGGCCAAGCGCTGGCGCTCGCCGGTGGACAGGCGCGAAACCTGCCACGACATCGCATCCTTGTTGAGATCCAGCCGAATCGCGATCTCGGCCGCCGCCGCCCGATTCTCGAAATGATTGCCGACGATGTCGAGCCACCAGCCGGATTCCGCGGGCACGTAGACGACGCGGCGGCGCCAGTGAGGGGCATCGAACGTTTCGCGCCGCTTGCCGGCCAGGACCACGTCGCCGAGGTTGGGATCGAGATCGGCGACGGCGCGCAGAAGTCGCGATTTGCCCGCGCCGGACGGGCCCAGCAGGGCGACGCTTTCGCCGGCACAGACGTCGAGATCGAACGGCCCCAGCGGCGCCCACCCGGGCGGCGCGCGAAGACCGCGGATGGCAAGCGTCACGCCGTAACCTTGTGCGGGCTCGGATTCGGTGTCGGTTTCGGGCATAGTCCGGTTGTCACCCCGAGGAGAACGTCATGGACGAGGGCAAGGACCGGACGCGACCCGTGCCACCTCTTGGGCACGCGGCCCCCCTCGCGCTGCATGGCGAAAGCGTACTGCCCGCGTGGATCGACTACAACGGCCACATGAACCTGGCCTACTACGTTTTGGCCTTCGACCATGCGACGGACGCGATGTTCGATTACCTGGATCTCGGCATCGCCTATCGCAACCGGACACGGAAATCGCTTTTCGTGCTCGAGGCCCACGTCACCTACGACCGCGAACTCGGCGAGGGCGACCCCCTCCGCGTCACCACCCAGATTCTCGATTGCGACGCCAAGCGCATCCATTATTTTCATCGCATGTTTCATGCGACCGAAGGCTTTCAGGCGGCGACTAACGAATTGATCGGCATGCACATCGATTTCACCGACCGCCGATCGACGCCGATGCCGCCGGAAGCGCATGCGCGCGTCCGGGCCGTGATGAAAGCGCACGCCCACCTGCCGCGTCCGGCCGAGGCCGGCCGCGTCATCGGCATTCGCCGCCGCTCGGCGACCTCGCCATGAGCACCGTTCCCTCGACCGTGCTCGACGCCTTGCCCGACCCGATCATCCTGGTCGATGCGGGGCGAATCGTCGTCGCCGTCAATCGCGCCGCTCGGGATGCCTTCGGCCCCAATCTGGTCGGCCGCGATTTGTCGCTGGGGCTACGGCATCCGGCGGTGCTGACGGCGGTCGATCGGGCGCTGGCTGGGATGGAAGAGGTGACCGCGGAAGTCTCGTTGCCGGTGCCGGTTCCCAGAACCTTTCTGCTGCGGGCCGTCCGCTTGAACCCGGGGGTCGGCGATACCGCCGCCGTTGCCCTGGTGCTGAGCGAAACGACGGATACGTTGCGCGCGGAACAGATGCGCGCCGACTTCGTCGCCAACGCGTCCCACGAATTGCGATCGCCGCTCGCCTCCGTGCTCGGCTTCATCGAAACGATTCGCGGCCATGCGGCGGACGACGCCGCCGCCCGCGCCCGCTTTCTCGACATCATGTATCGCGAGGCGACGCGCATGGCGCGCCTGATCGACGATCTGCTGTCGCTGTCGCGTGTCGAGGTGAACGAGCACGTCGCGCCCAAGGATCCGGTGGACCTGCGCCGCGTGCTCGGCAACGTCGTCGAAACCTTGGGGCCGCGCGCCGAAGCCCGCGGCATGGAACTGAAGCTGACCGTCGCGGAGTCTCTGCCGGCGGTGGTCGGCGACGCCGATCAATTGGTGCAGGTCTTCCGCAATCTGGTCGAAAACGCCATCCGTTACGCGCGCGAGAAGACCCCGGTTTCGATCGAGGCCGTCGCGCTCGAACGGATTCCCGATCTCGGCGGCCCCGGCGTCGGCGTGTCGGTGGTGGATCAAGGCGAGGGCATTCAGCCCGAGCATTTGCCGCGCCTGACCGAACGATTCTACCGCGTCGACAAGGCGCGCTCGCAGGCGATGGGCGGAACCGGCCTCGGGCTCGCTATCGTCAAGCATATCGTCAGCCGCCATCGCGGCCGGCTTCAGATCGACAGCCAGCCCGGCAAGGGCAGCCGCTTTACCGTCTTCCTGCCGGCCCGCCGCTGAGCGGAATTTCGCGGCTGAAATCGGGCTCGGTTACGAGGGCCGGTTTCACAAAACCGTCATGAATCCGTCACGAAAAGGAATCCGACCCTGACTAGGTTGGGCGTCGCCGGCCAAGGGGAGCGCCGGCATTGATCTATCTTCTTAGTCCATTGTTCCCCAAAGATTTTGTACCTCAGGAGATGTCGATGACTGGAAAGACCATTGCACTCGCGCTGGCCGCCACGGTGGCGTTCGCGGGCGCGGCGAATGCCGTCGAGCTCGATCCGAAACTGTATGCCTACAAGCCCACCAGCGGGGTTTCGGGCAATCTGAAGTCGATCGGCTCCGACACGCTCAACAACCTGATGACGCTGTGGGCCGAAGGCTTCAAGTCGGCCTATCCGAACGTGAAGATCGAAATCGAAGGCAAGGGTTCCTCGACCGCCCCGCCCGCCCTGATCGCGGGGACCTCGCATTTCGGTCCGATGTCGCGCGCGATGAAGGGCGCCGAGATCGACAAGTTCGAGAAGAAGTTCGGCTACAAGCCCGTCGCCTTCCGTAGCGCGGTCGACGCGCTGGCGGTGTTCGTCCACAAGGACAACCCGATCAAGTGCCTCAGCCTGCAGCAGGTCGACGCGGTGTTCTCGAAAACCCGCAAGGGCGGCATGGACAAGGATGTCGCGACCTGGGGTCAGCTCGGACTGACCGGCGAATGGGCCTCCAAGCCGATCTCGCTCTACGGCCGCAACTCGGCGTCGGGCACCTACGGCTATTTCAAGGAAGTCGCGCTGTTCAAGGGCGACTATAAGGACTCGGTGAAGGAACAGCCCGGCTCCTCGACGGTCGTTCAGGGCGTTGCCTCGGATAAATTCGCCATCGGCTACTCGGGCATCGGCTACGCCACCGCCGACGTCCGCGCCGTGCCGCTGACGAAGAAAACGGGCGGCACGTGCGCCGCCGCGACCGCGGAAAACGCCTATGCCGGTTCCTATCCGCTCGCCCGCTTCCTCTACATCTACGTCAACGCCAACCCGAACCAGGCGCTCGATCCGATTCGCGCCGAGTTCATCAAGTACGTGTTCTCCAAGCAGGGCCAGCAAGTGGTGATCAAGGACGGCTATTTCCCCGTCACCCGCGCGGTCGCCGACGAGGACCTGAAGAAG
>CAZDFF010000025.1:5126-22370 GCA_964504425.1 uncultured Hyphomicrobiales bacterium | reverse complement strand
AATAGTCATCTTGAAATGGAAATGACAGTAAACGACGTGGATCGGCAACCGGGGGGATGGCTGGGGCGCCAGGATTCGAACCTGGGAATGGCGGTACCAAAAACCGCTGCCTTACCGCTTGGCTACGCCCCATCCGAACGGCGGGTCGGGCGGCACATTAGACCACGATCCGACAACTTGGAAGCGCCTGCGTTACGGCGCTTCGGCGCCCGAAACGGCCCGCCGCGGGCCGCTGGGCCGGGCCGGATGGGTCGTTATTAATGTTTTTTTTGAGGGGCTTAGAGGGCCGAAACGCCCTTTTCGAGTTGCCCCGGTTGGCGCATACTCTCCCATGACGTGCCGGAACGGGATTCGGCACCCTAGAACGTCCGAAAACAGGGAGATTGAGCGAATGGCGAATCATCATGGTTTGGTCGCGGCCGCCTTCCTGCTGGCGATCGCGATGCCGGCCGGCGCCGCCGACAAGCCGGCCGAAGTGTCGGTCAAGGTCTACAAGACCGCCGAAAAGGGCCAGGGCGAATACGTGGGCAAGGTCTACTTCAAGGACAGCGACAAGGGCCTGGTCATCGTGCCGCGCCTGAAGGGCCTGCCGCCCGGCGATCACGGCTTCCACGTGCACGAGAAACGCAGCTGCGCCGCGCACAAGCATACCGACGGCAAGATGGTGCCGGGCCTGGCGGCCGGCGGCCATTACGACCCGCAAAAGACCGGCAAGCACCTGGGTCCGGACGGCGACGGCCATCTCGGCGACCTGCCGGTGCTGAAGGTCGGCGCCGACGGATCGACCAGCGGCACGTTGACGGCGAAGCGCCTCAAGGTCGCCGACCTGAAGAAGCGTTCGTTGATGATCCACGCCGGCGGCGACAACTATTCCGATCAGCCCGCCGCGCTCGGCGGCGGCGGCGCGCGCATCGCTTGCGGTTCGTTCTGATCTGACATCGAATCGGAAATCGACGCCGGATCGGTCCGCCGGTCCGGCGTTTTTTTAAGCTTCCAAGCGCGTCGCGTCGGTTTCCATCGAACCGGCCTTGGCCCACCAGTCGGGATGGCCGCGATTCAACGCGGACGCCGCTTCCGTCGCCGCGCCCGAGTCCCCGAACAGGCCGAAGCAGGTGGCGCCGCTGCCGCTCATGCGCGCCAATAGGATACCGGGGCAGCGTTCCAAGGCGTCCAGCACCTTGCCGATGTCGGGCGCCACCGTGAGGGCCGCCGCCGTCAGGTCGTTGCGGCGCGACTGCAATAATGCCGCGAATGCCGCCGTGTCGGCAGGCACTTCGGCGAACCGCGCCGGCGCCGAGAACGCGCCGTGCCGCGCCTTGAACACGGCCGGCGTCGAGGCCGGCACGCCCGGGTTGACCAGCACGATCCAGCACCGGGGCAGCGGCGGCACGGGATCGATCGCCTCGCCGATGCCGCCGACGAAGGCGGCGCGACCGGCGAGGCATACCGGCACGTCGGCGCCGAGGCCGAGCGCGATCTTCGCCAATGCCGCGTCGGCGATGTCGATCCGCCACAGCCGTCTCAAGGCCCTGAGCACCGCCGCCGCGTCGGCCGAACCGCCGCCGACGCCGGCCGCCATGGGCAGCCGCTTGATCAACCGGATGTCGGCCCTAGCCTCGATGCCCGCCGCCGCCGCCAGCGCCCGCGCCGCCTTCAATACCAGGTTGTCGTCGGTCGCGGGCACACCGGCCGCCATCGGGCCGTCGACAGTGAAGGTCAACGCGGACGACGGCCGCACCTCGACAGTGTCGCCGATGCCAGCGAACACGATCAGGCTGTCCAACAGATGAAACCCGTCGGCGCGTCGCCCGACGACGTGGAGATAGAGGTTGACCTTGGCCGGCGCCGGGACGGCGAACGCGTCCCGTTCAGCCATTGCGCTTCGGCTTCGGCGGCAACTCGGCGAGGCCTTCCTTGAGCTTCTTCCTGATCGATTCGGCCACGTCGGGTTCCGGCTTCAGGCCGAGCGCCCGGTGCCACTGGAAGCGCGCCTCGTTCCGCCGGCCGACCTGCCAGAAGGCATCGCCGAGATGGTCGTTGATCACCGGATCGTCGGGCTTGAGTTCGACCGCGCGTTCCAGTTCCTTGACCGCGTCTTCGTAGTTGCCGAACTGATAGTGAACCCATCCCAGGCTGTCGACGATGTAGCCATCGCTCGGCCGCAACGAGACCGCCTTCTTGATCATTTCGAGCGCGCGGTCGAGATGCATCCCCTTCTCGACCCAGGAATAGCCGAGATAATTGAGCACGAACGGCTGATCGGGTTCGAATTCCAGCGCCTTCAGAAAATCCTTCTCGGCCCGATCCCACTTATTGGCGCGTTCCAGCGCGATGCCGCGCGAATAGAGCAACGACCAATGCTGCGGGCCCAAATCGGGCGTGCGCGCCACGGCCCGGTCGTAGGCGGCGACGGCGGCGTCGAACCGCTTGCGCCCGCGCAGGATGTCGCCGAGGTTGATGAGCGGCTCCGGATCGCCGGGTACCTGCGCGGCGTATTCTTCCAGCCGCCGGATCGCCTCGTCGGTGCGATCCATGCGGTCCAGGTTGCTCGCGATGCGCAGCTTGGCCGGCCACGCGAACGGCGATTTCGGATCGATGCCGGCGTAAACCTTGTTCGCGCTTTCGGGCCGGCGATCGGCTTCCAGAATATCGCCGATCAAAACCTGCACGACCGGAAAGTTCGGCTTCAGGTAAAGCGCGTACTGCCCGAGGATCAGCGCCGTTTCGCGCGCGTTTTGCTGGCGCAGGGAGCTCGCGATTCCGAACAATCCCTCGGCGACACCGGCGGCGGCCGTCGCGACCTCGAGGTTCGGCGCTTTCGCCTTACCGGCGACGCGCGCCATGGCGTCGGCCAGCAGCCGCGATTCCGGCCGTTCGGAAAGATATTTCTCGTAGAGCACCTTGGCGCCGGCGGGATCGCCCGCGCGCTCCAGCATCGCGCCCATCAGTTCCGCGACGCGCAGCGAAAAGCCCCGCTGGCTGTCGGCGACGATCTGGTAATGACTTTTGGCTTCGCCGATCCGGCCGGCGGCTTCGCTGACCAGGGCCGTATGCAGATGCATCAGCGGCTTGGCGCTTTCCCGGGCCGCGGCCTTTTCCAGCGTCTGGATCGCGACGTCGACGTTGCCGCGCCCGAACTCGACCCAGGCGCGGATCAGCGGCACGACGAACGCGTTGATGCCGCCGTCCGGCATCTTGTCGAGGCGCCGGATCGCCGCGTCGTTGCGGCCGTGCTTGATCTCCTCGATCGTCAAAACCATGTCCGCGAGCGGCGCCTTGGTGTCGAGCGTTTCGAGCTTCGCCGCCAATTCGACCGCGCGCTTCATGTCGCCCTCGGCCGAGGTCAGCAGGAACGCGCGGCGCAACAAGTCGACGTTGCCGGGATCGGCGGCGAGCGATGCGTCGAGAAACACGAGCGCGGCCCCGGGATCGTTTTCGGCCTGGGCATGACGGCCGGCCAAGTAGTTACCGACGGTCGACGTGCCCGGACGGGGCGGTTCGGCGGGCTGGCCCAAGTCGCTCGACGCGCAGGCGGCCGGGAGCAGCCCGAGCACCAGCATGCCGGGCGCGAGGCGACGCCACCCGCGATTCGATCCGATCCGTCCGCTATCCGTTCCGGCCATCGCCGCTCCTTGCATAAAGCCGGCCGTTTGCAATGCCGATCATGCCCCATCCTACCCGACCGAAGGGGGCGCACTCAAACCCGATCCCGCCGGCCCGTTTTCCGCGCCGGCCACGGTATCCGGCCGCATTACATGTTCGGGTAGTTGGGGCCGCCGCCGCCTTCCGGCACGACCCAATCGATATTCTGGGTCGGGTCCTTGATGTCGCAGGTTTTGCAATGGACGCAATTCTGGGCGTTGATCTGCAGCCGGGCCGCGCCCGCCTCCTCGACGAATTCGTAGACCCCGGCCGGGCAGAACCGCTGCTCGGGGCCCGCGTAGGTCTTCAGGTTCACCTCGACGGCGACGGCCGGGTTCTTGAGCCGAAGATGCGACGGCTGGTTTTCCTCGTGATTGGTGTTCGACACGAACACCGACGACAGCTTGTCGAAGGAAATCTTGCCGTCCGGTTTCGGGTAGGCGATCGGCGTGCATGCCGCCGCCGGCTTCAGGGCCGTGTGGTCGGGATGGTGATGCAACGTCCATGGCGCGCGGCCGCCGAACAGATAGGTATCCACGGCGGCGAGCGCGAGCCCGGCCCACAGCCCGAAGCGGAAGCCGGGGCGTATGTTGCGAACCCGGTAAAGTTCATCCCATACCCAGGATTTCTTCAGCGCGTCGGGATAAGCCGCCAGCACCGCCGGCGGCGCGTCCTGGCCCAACGCGGCAAACGCGGCTTCCGCCGCCAGCATGCCGGACTTCATCGCCGTGTGCGATCCTTTGATCTTGGCGACGTTCAGAAACCCGGCGGCACAGCCGACGATGGCCCCGCCCGGGAACACCAGTCCCGGCACCGACTGATAGCCGCCTTCGTTCAGCGCGCGCGCGCCGTAGGCAATGCGCCGGCCGCCGTCGAGCGTCGCGCGCACCGCGGGATGGGTCTTAAAGCGCTGGAATTCGTCGAACGGGCTGAGATACGGATTTTCGTAATCGAGCCCGACGACGAAGCCGACTGCCACCTGATTGTCGTTCAGGTGATAGAGGAACGATCCGCCGTAGGTGCCGGAATCGAGCGGCCAGCCGACGCTGTGCACGACCAGGCCCGGCTTCGATTTCTCGGGCGCGACTTCCCACAGTTCCTTGAGGCCGATGCCATAGGTTTGCGGATCGACACCCTCGCGCAAACCGAACCGGTCGAACAGCGTCTTGGTCAGCGAGCCGCGGCAGCCTTCGGCGAAGAGCGTGTATTTGGCGCGCAACTCGACGCCCGGCTGATGGCTTGCGGTCGGCGTGCCGTCGCGGCCGATCCCCATGTCGCCGGTGGCGACGCCGACAACGCGGCCGGCATCGTCGTACAGCACCTCGGCGGCGGCGAAGCCGGGATAGATCTCGACGCCCAAGGCTTCGGCCTCGGCGGCCAGCCAGCGCACCACATTGCCCAGGCTGACGATGTAGTTGCCGTGGTTCTTCATTGGCGGCGGGGTCGGCAGGGCGATCGACCCGGTTTCGCTCAGCAGCAGGAAGCGGTCCTCGGTGACCGGCGTGTCCAGCGGCGCGCCTTTCGCCTTCCAATCGGGAATCAGCTCGTCGAGCGCCCGGGGTTCCATCACCGCGCCCGACAGGATGTGCGCGCCGGCTTCCGAACCCTTTTCGATCACGCAAACGGAAACGTCGCGCGCGGTTTCGGCCGCCAGTTGCTTCAAGCGGATCGCGGCGGCCAGCCCGGACGGGCCGCCACCGACGATCACCACGTCGAATTCCATCGCTTCGCGGGTCATGCCTTGGTCTTTCTTATCCCCGTAATCCACGCACTCTATATGCGGGCCTAAATAGCATGGAGGCAGGGGCCATGGTAGGCTGGCGGCCATGGGAGAAACGCTTGCCGGGCGACGCCTGCTCCAGTGGTATCTGGAAGCCGGCGTCGACGAAACCATCCAGGACGAGGCCGTCGACCGCTACGCGGTCGCGGAAGACAAAGCTCGTGCCGTGGCGGCATCTGCTTCGGCCCCTTCCCCCACACCCGCAACGAAGCCGCGCGCACCGGGCTTCGCCGACGCCGCCCATCGCCCGCCGCCCATCGCCCCTCCCTCTCGCGATGCCATTTCCCGCGACGCCGTTTCCCGCGACCGGCCGACCCCGGGCGGCGACGAAGCGGTGCGCGGCGCCGTCGCGCTCGCCCACGCCGCCGACAGCGTGGCCGCGTTGCGCGACGCCCTGCTCGGCTTCGACGGCTGCGCGCTGGCCAAGACCGCGACCAACCTGGTCCTCTGCGACGGCAACCCGGAGGCCGCCGTGATGTTCGTCGGCGAGGCGCCGGGCGCCGAGGAAGACCGCCAGGGCTTGCCCTTCGTGGGCGCGAGCGGAAAACTGCTGGACCGCATGCTGGCCTCGATCGGCCTGGACCGGGCCCGGGCCTTCATTTCCAATACCGTCTTCTGGCGCCCGCCCGGCAACCGCACGCCGACCACCCAGGAGATGGCGATCTGCATGCCGTTCCTGGAACGGCTGATCGAACTGGTCGATCCGCGTATCCTGGTCACGCTCGGCGGCCCGGCGGCCAAGTCGGTGCTGGCCGAAAGCGCCGGGGTGAGCAAGCTGCGCGGCCGCTGGTTCTCCTATTCGACGCCGCGGCTGCCGCGGCCGATCCCGGCCACCGCCATGTACCACCCGGCCTACCTGCTGCGCTCGCCGGCGCAGAAGCGCGATGCCTGGCGCGATCTGCTGGCGCTGAAGAAGCGGCTCGAAACGGAGGCGGAATAGAACCAACCGGTTGCGTTCGGAACCGACCCAACATACAATATCTAGATATAGATTCGGTATGGCTGATTGCCTGGGTTGTGCCGATACGATATAGAAGGGCGCGAGGAAATTCCGGGGGCACCCGGACAACATATAAAGACGAGGGGCGTGCGAATCTTGAGGGGGGCCTTCGCTCAGAGGGGCGCGTGGGCGCTGGTCGGCATGATGCTGCTGACCGCGAGCATCGCCGACTCTCGCGCCGCCGATATCCAGACCGCCGCCAAGCCGACCGCCGCCGCCGCGCGCGCGGCGGTCCAATTGCCCCAAGTGCTTTCCGCCGAGGACGCCGAGCGTTACGCGCGCATCTTCGAGGTCCAGGAAGGCGGCGACTGGAAAACCGCCGACAAGCTGATCGCCAAGCTCGAGGACCGGCTGCTGATGGGCCACGTGCTCTATCAGCGCTACATGCATCCCAACAAGTACCGCTCGCGCTACCCCGAACTGAAGGACTGGATGGCCGAATTCGGCGACCATCCCGGCGCCGAGCGCGTTTATAAACTGGCGCTGGCCCGCCGCCCGGCCAAGCACCGCAATCCGCAGGCGCCGGTCGCCGGCGAGCGCGCCGCCTACGTGCCCGACAACGGGCTGTGGGTCCAGGGCCGCAAGGGCCTGTCGGCGGCGCAGCGTCGCGAGGTTGCGGCGACCAAGCGGCGCATCGCCCATCTGGTCCGCCGCAACGCGATGACCGCGGCGAAGAAGCTGGTCGAAAGCCCGCGCGTCAAGTCGCTGTTCAGCCAGGCCGAACTGGACGAGGCCCGCGCCAAGCTGGCGCGCGGCTATTACAGCCACGGCCGCGACGAGGACGCGCTCGACAAGGCCGAGAAGGCCGCCAGCCAGTCCGGCGGCCGGGTGCCCGAAGCGCATTGGCTGGCCGGGCTCGCGTCCTGGCGCATGGCCAAGTACGACGACGCCGCCGGTCACTTCGAGGCCGCCGCCGTGGCGGCGAAGAAATCGCCGTGGATGGCGTCCGCCGCCGCGTTCTGGGCGGCGCGCACGCACCTGATCAACCGCCGCCCCGACCGCGTCAATCGCTGGCTCGAGGAAGCCGCCGCCCACCCGCGCACGTTCTACGGCATGCTGGCCACGCGCATGCTGGGCAAGCCGATCGCCTTCGATTGGTCGACGCCGCATGTCGAGACCGACGCGCTGGCCAAGCTGGGCGCCGTGCCCGGCGGCCGTCGCGCCGCCGCGCTGTTGCAGGCCGGGCAATCGCCGCTGGCCGAGCGCGAACTGCGCCGCCTCGCCGGCCGGGTCGATCCCGAAACCGCGCGCGGCATCTTGGTCTTGGCCGCCAACGCCGACATGCCCGGATTGGCCGTGCGGCTGGATCGTTACCTGTTCCCCGACGGCGGCGGCTACGACGGCGCCGCCTTCCCGGTGCCGAGCTGGGAACCCGAAGGCGGCTTCCGCGTCGACCGCGCGCTGGTCTACGCGCTGATCCGCCAAGAATCCGCGTTCAACCCGACGGCCAAAAGCGGGGCCGGCGCGTCCGGCCTGATGCAGTTGATGCCGCGCACGGCGGGCTACGTCGCCCGGGACCGGTCGTACCACCGCGGCCAGAACCGCAAGAAGCTGTTCACCCCGGAAGTGAACCTGACGCTTGGGCAAAAATATCTCGAGATGCTGATCGGCGACGGCAACATCCAGGGCGACCTGTTCTTCATCGCCGCCGCCTGGAACGGCGGCCCGGGCAACTTGGCGAAGTGGTGGAAGAAGACCAACCATAACAACGACCCGCTGCTGTTCATCGAAAGCATTCCGTCGCGCGAGACGCGCATCTTCGTCGAGCGCGTGCTGACCAACCTGTGGATCTATCGCAACCGCCTGGGCCAGCCGATGCCGTCGCTGGACATGATTGCGTCGGGCGAATGGCCGGTGTATATCGCGCTCGGTCAGGAACCGACGATGGTGGCCGAAGGTGTCGACAGTCAAAACTGAGCGCGAGTTCCTGCCGGTCAACATCGCCGTGCTGACCGTTTCCGACACGCGCACCCTCGACGACGATAAATCCGGACAGACCCTGGTCGACCGCATCCAGGACGCCGGCCACACGCTGGTCGCGCGCGAGATCGTCAAGGACGAGAAGGACCTGATCGTCGCCCAGCTGCGCAAATGGATCGCGCGGGACGACGTCGACGTGGTGATCTCGACCGGCGGCACCGGCGTCACCGGCCGCGACGTCACGCCCGAGGCCTTCAAGGAAGTGTTCGAGAAGGAGATCGAGGGCTTCGGCGAACTGTTCCGCTGGATCAGCTACCAGAAGATCAAGACCTCCACCATCCAGTCGCGCGCGATCGGCGGCGTCGCCGAGGGCACCTACCTGTTCGCCCTGCCCGGTTCGCCCGGCGCCTGCCGCGACGCCTGGGACGACATCTTGAAGGACCAGCTCGACTACCGGCACAAGCCGTGCAACTTCGTCGAACTGATGGACCGGCTGTTGGAACATCGCCCCGGTCGAGGCAAGTAGTCTCTCCCGTTACTTCTCTTCGCCCTCGAACGTCAGGCGCAAGTTGACGCGCCGGTTCTTCTGTCGGCCGTCGTCGTCCTTGTTGTCGGCGACGGGGCGCATCTCGGCGTGGCCGACCGCCTGCAGCCGTTTTGGCGGCACGCCCTTCTCGATCAGGTGGCGTACCACCGTGGTCGCGCGCCCGGCGGAAAGCTCCCAGTTCGACGGGAAGCGTTCGGTGGCGATCGGCACGTCGTCGGTGTGGCCTTCGACCGAAATCTTGTAGGCGCCCTTCTGCAGGACCGGCGCCAGCTTGTCGAGCACGCCCCGGCCCTCGCCGGTCAGGTCCGACTGCCCGGTCGGGAACAGCACGCTCGCCTTGATGTCGAGTTGCACCTGGTTCCTGCGCACCTCGACGCCGACCTGATCGGCCAGCCCCAACCCGGCGATGCCCTTCTTCAAATCGTCGGCGACGGCCCGGCTGCGGCCCCCGTCGTCCTTGGCGTCTTCCGGTTCGGCGCCCGCCGACGGCGCGCCCGGCAGGACACTGCCCGCCCCCGGCAGCGGCGCGATCGAGATCGCCTGCGGCCCGCGCACGGCGCTGGACAGCGCGTTCGCCATGCGCCGGTACTTCTCCTCGTTCATGATGGTGTAGCTGAGCAGCATGACGAACAGCGCGATCAGCAGCGTCACCACGTCGGTGTAGGTGAGCATCCAATCCTCGCCCTCGTCCTGGGTGAAGCGGCGCACCGGCGAGGCGGCGAGACGGCTCGGTCGCTTTCCGGCGCGAACGGCCGGCGCGGGCTTTTCCGCCTCGGGCGGCGCGGCGGTGCCGTTCGCGGGCCGTTCGTCGCTCATGGCGATTCTCTCATGATATCGGCGCCGGCTTGCCGCGCCCGTGCACTTCGTCGTCGTGGTGCGCGATGAAGGAGTACAGCGTCTCGCGCACGAAGGTGGGCGAGCGCCGTTCGCTCACCAGGACGATGCCTTCCAGCACCATGTTCAGCACGGCGACCCGCTGTTGCGTGCGCTGTTCCAGCTTGGTGGCGATCGGCTTGAACAGCAGATTGGCGAGGATGATGCCGTAGAACGTGGTGATCAGGGCGACGGCCAGGTTCTTGCCGACATTGTCGAAGTTGTCGCCGGCCATGCCGTGCAGCATGTTGACCAGCCCCAACAGCGTGCCGAGCATGCCGAATGCGGGGGCGTAGCTGGCCATGCTGCGGAACACCTGGGCCTCGGCGTGCTCCTTCGCCTCCAGGCGCTGGATGCGCCAGCGCAGCAGCTCGAGGATATCGTCGAGCGGCGTGCCGTCGATGATGAGCTGCAATCCGGTGCGCAGGAACGGGCTGTGGATCGTGGGCAGCGCGTCCTCGATCTTCTTGATCTGGCCCGATTGCCACAGGCGCGCGATCTCGGCGATCTCGTCGACGTCCTCCTTCTCGTAGGTGCGCTCGGTGCGCAGCACGATGGCGAACACCTTGAAGACGCGCAGGACCTCGCGCAGCGGATAGCTGAGCAGCGTCGCCGCCACGGTTCCGCCGAGCACCAGGAGCAGCCCCGGCCAATTCAAGAACACGGCGGGCTCGCTCGCGGTCAAAAGCAGCGAGCCGGCGAGCAAGGCGATGCCGCCGATCATCCCCAGCACGGTCGAAGCGTTCATAGCGCCCCCTCGATGGCGCGGCCGTCGCGCGGTTTCGATTGTGGCCCCAAACCGCGCGCACGGGGACTTAAAAACGAAAAGGCGACGGCCCGATGCGGCCGGATGCGATTCGAGTGCGGTTTCGCCCGAATGCGACGCGGTTTCCGTCGCTCTTTTCGTCGTAACCCGTTGAAATTAAAGATTCGGCGACGGAATTTTTTTCGACGCTGTCATCTTTTGTCATCCTTTGTCATCTTTTGTCACCCTCCCCCGCCGAAAATATTTTGAATTCAATCGGTTAGGAGGGTGACATCGCCGGCGACCTCGGTTGCCCCGGTCAAACGGCGCCCGCCCGGCTGCGCCGAGAAAATAAACATTATTTCCTATCATAGGATATATAGAAAGTCAACCGCCACGCGGACGGGAGGGCCCCCGCTCAGTAGAACAGCTTCGGCAGCCAGAGCGCGAGCTGGGGAAATACCAAGAGCAGGATCGCCATCAGGAACAGGGTGACGACGAACGGGATCGCGCCGATGAACACGTCCTTCAACGGCCCCTTCCGGCGCACGCTGTGCACGACGAACAGGTTGACCCCGATCGGCGGCGTGATCAGCGACGATTCCAGCAGCACCATCAGCAGGATGCCGAACCACACCGGATCGTAGCCGAGCGCGACGACGATCGGCGTGATCAGCGGCGCGGTCGTGATCATCAGCGACATGGTTTCCATCACGCACCCGAGCAGGGTGTAGAAGACGACGATCAGGAGCATCACCTGGAACGGCGTCAGGCCGAGGGATTTGATGAATTCCGTGAGCTGCTGCGTCAGGCCGATGGTGGTGAGGACGAAATTCAGGAACAACGCGGCGATGATAATCAGCATGATCATCGCCGTGGTGCGCATGGTCGCCTCGCAGGCGTGCTTCAGCATGTCGAAGGTCAGCGTCCGGTTGGCGGCGGCGAGGACAAGCGCCCCGACGACGCCCAAGGACGCCGCCTCGGTCGGCGTGGCGACGCCGGCGTAGATCGATCCGACGACCAGCAGGAAGATCGCCAGCGGCGGCAGCAGCGACGGCAGGGCCGCCATGCGCCGCTGCCACGACGTCTCGATCTTCGATCCGCCCCATTCCTTCCGGTACAGGCACAAGGCGACGATGGTCGCCATGAACAGCGCCGCCAGCAGAAGGCCGGGAATGAACCCGGCGAGATAAAGTTCGGGGATCGACGTGTTGGTGAGAAGCCCGTAGACGATCATGTTGATCGACGGCGGGATCAGGATGCCCAGCGTCCCGCCCGCGGCGATGGTGCCCAGGAACAGGCGTTCGTTGTATCCCCGCCGGTCGATTTCGGGCACGGCGACGGTGCCGATGGTCGCGGCGGTCGCGATGCTGGACCCGGACGTCGCGGCGAACAGGGTGCAAGCGCCGATGTTCGAATGCATCAGCCCGCCCGGCAGCCACGACAGCCACTGCGCCATGCCTTCGTACATTTTCCGGGTGATGCCGGCGCGCAGCAGAATTTCGCCGATCATCACGAACAGCGGAATGGCGATGAGAAGGGTTTCCGTCGAGGTCGACCACGCCATCTCGCCGATCGCCCGATACATCGGCATGGTCGTGAAAAATTCGCTCATCGAGATGCCGAGCACCCCAAGCGTGGCGGCGATGGGAACGCTGAGGGCGATGAGTCCGAACAGCAGCAGGAGCGCGGTCAACAGCATGCGTTTATCTTTCGGCCTTACCGGCGGCGGAATCGGAAGCGATGCTTTCGATCTCGATCTCGATTTCCTCGTCGCAGGACAGCGGCCCGATCAGCGCCTGAAGCGTCGTCCAATCCTTCGCCAGCAACGCCGAAACGGATATGCCGATGAGGCAGAGCCCGGCGACGACGGCCAGGCCCAGGAACGAAATCCAGACGATCTGTGGAATGAAAAGCGGCGTCTGCAACGGCGAGATCGAGCGCGACCAGTTGGTGTACGAACTCATGACGAGGTCGCTGGCGACCCAGACCACGATCCCGAGGTATCCCACCAGCGCGACGATCGCCAGGAAGTCCAACGCCACGCGGACCGGCCGCGGAACGAACCGGTATACGCCTTCGATTCGCACGTTGAAGCGGCGGATCAGGCCGGCGGAAAAGGCCGCCGCGGTGGCGATGGCGAAGAAGTAGCCGGACACTTCGTCGAGACCGGCGATCGACTTGCCGCCCAACTGCCGCAAAACGACGTCGGTCGTCACCATCAGGGCGGAAAGCAATATCAGCGCGCCGCCCAGGCGCATGGCGGCGAGGGACAACGTGTCGATAACGCGATAAAGAGACTTCATCCTTCAGCCTCTCTTTCGGCCGCCGCGTTTCCGGAACGACCGGACGAACGCCGGCCGATTGTCCGGACGCGCCGGGACCTTGGCAATGTCGGAGTCCACGGGCGGGCGACGGAGTCGGGCGAGGCGCGGAAAAGCGGCGGACGCCCCCGACGGCCCTGCGGCCGCGGAGGCGCCCCCTTCCCGACGCGTGCGCCGGTTTCCGCTTACTTCGCCGCGGCCTTCATGTTCAAGACCGCGCCGACGGTCTTGTTCCAGTCGTCGGCACAGGCCTTGCCGCACCGCTTGGCCCAGCGCGGCAGGACGACGTCGGCCGCGATCTTGTCGCGCACCTTGAGGTCGGCGGCCGACGGTTCGACCAGGGTCATCTTCCCCGGCGGACCGAACGAACACGCGCCGCCGGTCAGGCAAGCGATGGCCTCGCTGTCGAGTTTGGAATTGTAGGCCCACATGCCGTCGGTCATCTTCTTGAGATCGGCGGTCAGGATTTGCTGGTTCTTCTTCCCGAGCGCGTTCCACTTCTTCATGTTGATCGCGCCGAAGGAGACCGCCATGCCGACGCGCATGGTATAGAGATGCGTCGCGACCTGATGCCATTTCGCCTGATAGGCGGGCATCGTGCCGGTGATCGCGCAATCGACGACGCCCTTTTCCAGCGCCGGAATGACCTCGCCGAAGGGCACGGTCACGCTGACGCCGCCGACGCCTTCGACGAAATCGCCGAGCGTGGTGGCGAACACGCGGATCTTCTTGCCCTTCAGGTCGCCGATGCCGGTAATCGGAATCCGGCAGAAGAACACCTGGCTGGGAAAGGTGTAAATCTGCATCAGCTTGGCGTTGAAGTTCTTGGCAACCGCCTTTTCCAGCGTCGGGAAATAGGCGTCGGCGACCTTCTTCTGCACGTCGAAGCTTTGGATGATCGAGGCGAGGTCGGGCCCTTCGTACACCGGGTTTTCGGACGAAACGTAGGTGAACAGCCCGTGGGCGTAGTCGTAGACACCGGTCTTCAGCAGGCGCAGGACCTCGAAGCCCTTGAGGCCCAGTTCGGTCACCGCCTTGATCTGGCCGGTCACGGCGCCGCCGGTGTTCTTGGCGAGCGCTTCGTTCCAGTAGGGTTTTTCGAATTTCTCGTAGTTCTCGACGTTCACCCACGTTCCGACGACGTTCATCTTGATGGGTTCCGCCAGGACGCCCGTCGTCCCCGCCATGCCGATGCCGAACGCGGCAACGGCGGCCATTCGACCGAATTTATTCGTCATATTCACCGTCTCCCCAAGGTTGAAGTTGATTACATTTTCGTCCTTTCCGCGCCCGGTTTCGCGCCGGTACCGGCGGCAAGCGTGCCCCGGGCGTTTCGCGGTCCGCATCGGCGTTTCTTGTTGGCCGTCCGTGTTTCCCCCCGATGGGATGCGTCTTTAAAGAAGAGGAATCCGCTTCTTTTGCACGGCGTCATGGACGATTTCGGTCCAGGCGCCGAGCAGAATTTCGTAATAGTCGTCGTTGGAATCGTGGACGATGCGCTGCGTCGCCATGCCGCGCACCAAGGACAGGGTCAGGCTGAGGACGACGGACATTTCGTCGCCGCCGATCTTGGACCGGCCGAGCACGTCGGCGCCGATCCCGTCGTAAGCCTTGAGCAGACGCTGCCAGCGTTCGGTCAGCAGATCGTGCAACACGGCATCGGTGCGGGCGGCGTTGATCAGTTCCAGAATGGCGTGAAACTTGTCCTTCCTGAACGCGCGGTGCCAGATTTCGCGAATGAAGGCGCCGATGGCTTCTTTCGGGTCGGTCGACCGGTCGGCCGAATCGCCCAGGCGCTTGGCAAGCTCGGATATCTCGCGCTCGGTGTCGGACAATATGAAATCGGCGACCGCCAGCATCAGCTTCTGCTTCGTCGGATAGTGATGGATCTGGGCGCCGCGCGAGACGCCGGCGCGCTTCGACACCTCGGCCACCGTGGTGCGGCTGTAGCCGAGTTCTATGATCGCCTGACGGCCGGCCTCAAGCAGCGCGCGACGGGTGGCGGCGCTGCGTTTTTCCTGGGTTCGCGGGACGGCGATTTCGGTTTCATTGACCAGCAAGGGACGGTCTCTCCATGAAACAAACAAGTCATCCGGTTTTTATTGACATTCAGGTTATCCGGTATCTATTTTCGAGTCAACGACGGCCCCGTTTCTCGCCGCACCGGCGAAACCGCCGCGACCGAATCCAGGAGGAACGACATGACCCCCCACACCTTTGTGCGCAACGCGTGGTACGCGGCCGGGCCTTCGGTCGCGTTCGAGCCCGGCAAGCTGACCGGCCACCGGATCTGCGGGCGGCCGATGGTGATCTGGCGCGCACAGGACGGAAAGATCGTCGTGCTCGACGACCGCTGCGCCCACAAGCGCTTTCCGTTGTCGAAGGGCCGTCTGATGGAGGACGGCACGCTGGAATGCGCCTACCACGGGCTACGCTACGACTGCACCGGCACGTGCGTGAAGGTGCCGTCGCAGCCGAACGCGCCCATTCCGCCGAACGCCAAGGTCAAGCCGTTCCCGACGATCGAGCAGGATGGCTTCGTCTGGGTGTGGCCCGGCGATCCGGCCAAGGCGTCCTCGTGCCGCCCGCCGCGCACGCCCGAGATGACCGACCCGAAAATGGAATTCATCGCCGGCGAGCCGTTCCGGGCGGCGGCCAATTACATCCTGCTGCTCGAGAACCTGGTGGACATCACCCATTTCTATCCATTGCACGACGGCAACATCGGAGATCTGGAAAACAGCCTGATCCCGGTGCAGCTGGCGGAAGGCGAGGCCGACGGCAACACCTTCGTCGGCACGGTGCGCGAGGTGCAGAACTACAAGCTGCCGCCGTACCTGGCCGACTATTTCGGCTACGACGTGGTCGACCGCTATCACAGTCACATCGTGCTGAACCCGGGCATGGCCCGCGTGGTCATGCGCGTCGCGCCGCCCGGCCAGCTCGGCACCGACAAGGAGCGCGGCTACAGCCTGCTGCACATCACCACGCCGGTCGACGAGCACAACCTGATCTGGCAGTGGATCGTCACGTCCAACAAGTCGCACAAATCCGGCGGCGACCCGACGGTTTCCGTGGCGCAGCGGTTCGCGTCCACCTTCAACGACGTCGCCGCGCAGGACATCTGGGCCCTGCCGTTGCAACAGGAAATGTTTGGCGTTCCGGACGAGGGATATTCGGAAATCTACCTGAAATCCGATATCGCCGTGCGCCGGGTACGCAAGATCATGAACGACCTGTGGCGCGCCGAACAGCCGGCGGAATCCGCGCAGGCGGCGGAATAGGAAAAATACCCGGCCGCGTCACCCGCGCGGCCGGGTCCCTTCCAACAACGCCCTGTCTTTCAATATCGCCTCGGCCATGAAGTCCATGAAGGCCCGCACGCGCGCGGTGCGGCGCAGGTCTTCGTGGGTCAGCAGCCACAGCTCGCTGGAGAGTTCCGGGTCCGGGTCCATGACGCGGCGGAGGGCGGGGTTGCGGTCGGCCACGAAGCACGGCAGGTGCACGACGCCGATGCCGGCGGCGGCGGCGACGGCGAGCGCGAGATAGCTGTTCGCGCGGAACGGCACGGTCGCGTCCGGTTTGTTTTTCGCCAGCCATTGCGCCGACGGGATGTGCGCCATGCTGTCGTCGGGCGAAAGCCAGCGTTCGGTTCCGGATTTCTTCGCCTTCTTGATGTACGCGGGCGACGCGTAGGCGGCGAAGGCGATGGTGCACAAACGCCGCCCGACCAGGTTCGGCGGCGGCCGGCGGGTCGGGCGCACGGCGACGTCGGCCTCGCGCTTCGAGAGATTGAAGGTCGCGTTCGCCATGTCGAGCTCGACCTGGATGCCGGGATAGGCCGCGGCGAACCCGGCCAGGTGCGGCCCCAGCAGATACGAGGAAATCGTGTCCGGCGCGGTCGCGCGCAGCGTGCCGGTGAGCCGCACGTCCTGGCCGCCCAGACGCCGGTCCAATCCTTCGATTTCTTCTTCCAGGCGCCGGGCGACGGCGCGCATGTCCTCGCCAGCGGCGGTGAGCGCGTAGCCCGACGCCAGCCGTTCGAACAGGCGCGCGCCGACCCGCTGTTCGAATTCGTTCAGGCGTCGAAACACGGTCGAATGGTTGACGCCGAGCGCGCGGGCCGCGCCCGACAGGCTGCCGGCGCGGGCGATGGCGAGAAAGACGCGGAGATCGTCCCAGTTCACGCGCCACCTCTATCCGTTTCGTTATGCCCGCGAAGGCGGGCATCCAGGCAAACACCCGGACTACGGCTCTGGATTCCCGCCTACGCGGGAATGACCGAAGAAGTGTGATTTCGATATTTGCAAAAATGCAAACATACTTTTCATATTTCTCTAATTCACTTGCAAATAAGCACAGCATAGATTGTTCCCCGACGCAAGCCTCCGGCCCTGGAGCGACCCGAAACGG
>CAZDFF010000025.1:0-5026 GCA_964504425.1 uncultured Hyphomicrobiales bacterium | reverse complement strand
AACACAGAAAGGAACCTTGCCATGATCGACCAAAAGACAGCGCCCCTTGGAGCCTTCGTGCTTCGCGTAACGCTCGGCGTCATGTTCGTCGCCCACAGCGTGATCCTGAAGCTGATGGTGTTCGGCCTGCCCGGCACCGCCAAGTTTTTCGAATCGTTGGGCCTGCCCGGCGTGCTCGCCTACGCCACGTTCGCGGCCGAAGCCGTCGGCGGCATCTTGCTGATCCTCGGCGTGCAGACGCGGCTGGTGGCCGTGGCCCTGATCCCGGTCCTGCTGGGCGCCGCGTGGGTGCACATCGGCAACGGCTGGGTCTTCTCCGCCAAGGGCGGCGGCTGGGAGTACCCGGCGTTCCTGATCGCAACCTCGGTCGCGGTCGCGCTGTTGGGCGACGGCGCCTATGCCTTGGGCGAAAAGTTCCGCCGCAAGGCGGTCGCCTGACGGGAACGCCAGCGCATGAACGAAGCGCCGTCGTCGATGTCCTCCAGGGTGTCGACGGCGGCGACGCGCGTCCCTTGCGGCATTTCGGCAAGGGTGTCCGCAAGGGCGTGCGGCCCGGACCAGCGGACGTCCCGGAACAACCGGGGCATCCGCGGCCGGCGCCGCAACCCGACCAACCAATAGCCGCCGTCGGCCGCCGGGCCGAAGGCGGCGTCGTGGTTTCCCAAGGCGCGGAACGCGGCGGCGATGTGCCGGGCGCGAACATCGGGAATGTCGGCGCCGATCAGCACCACCGGCCCCGGCGGCGGCCGGCGCAAGACGCGATCCATCCGTTCCCCCAGATCGCCCGTTCCTTGCGGAATCAATGTAACCCCCCGCGGCCAGCGGCCGGGTTCGCGAACCGCCGAATCCGGCGAAAGCGCGATCCAGGTGCGCCACCTTTTATCTTTCGCCAGCCGTCGCACCAGCGATTCGACCGCGTCACGATAGAACTTCCACGCCGCCACCGCGCCGATGTCGCGCCCCAGCCGCGTCTTCACCGTGCCCAAGCGCGGCGCCTTCAGGAAAATGACCAGATGATTGCGCAGGCTCATCCGTAGATCTTCTTGATCGCGCGCGGCGGCACGCCGAGAAAATAAAGCCCGAGGCAGAAAAAATTTCGCAGCGGGCGAAGAATATAACCGCCCCGCCGGTAACGCGCGGCGGACGTGATCGCGTCGGCGTCGAGTTCGACCAACCGCGCCTTGCCGATCCGTCTAACGAGATCGACGTCTTCCATCAGCGGCAGCGGACGGAACCCGCCGAGCCGGCGATAGAACGGCGCGGCGATCAACAGGCCCTGGTCGCCGTAGGGCAGGCCGAACGTCCGCGCCCGCCAATTCGCCAAGCGCGCGACCCGTTTGGCCGACGGAGAATCCTCGTCGAACGCCAAGCGAAAATAGCCCGCCCGTTCCGCGTTCGCCGGGTCGGCGATGAAGGCGCGCACGGCGGCGCCGGCGCCCGGGCCCAACGCCGTGTCGGCATGCAGAAAAAGCAGCCAAGCGGCCACGGCCGAGGCGGCGCCCATCATCGATTGCGGCCCACGCCCGGGCGGCGCGACCACGACGCGGGCGCCGAGGCTGTGCGCGGCACCGACGGTGGGGTCGGTTTCGTCGGCGACGGCGACGATCGCATGCCCGCCCAACCCCTCGCGGCCGAGCGCGGCGAGCGTGCCGGGCAAGGTCGCGGCGGCATCCTTCGCCGGGATGACGACCGCAACGGTGGGGTAGGACTCGGCCAGCGGAAACCTCCGGGGCCGATCATGGGCCGGGGCCGGACGCGGGCGCAAGACACGGCGGCCTTTGCGTTTGTTCTTGATATGTTCGCACGGACGCGCGTATGCTTTGCGCCATGGACGAACACCTTCCCGCGCAGCCGACCAAGGGCCGCGGCGCCGTCGCCAACCCGACCGGCCGCTTCGAGCCCGAAACCCGCCACGCCGTCGACGACGGTTGGGCGCCGGACGAGGATCTGCCGCCGCTGCGCACCACGGTGACCGACGAGCGGCCGAAAACCATCATCGCGCGCAACACGTCGCCCGACATTCCGTTCGACCGCTCGATCAACCCGTACCGGGGCTGCGAGCACGGTTGCATCTATTGCTACGCGCGGCCGAGCCACGCCTATCACGGCCTGTCGCCGGGGCTGGATTTCGAAACCAAGCTGTTCGCCAAGCCCGACGCGGCGAAGCTGCTGGACGCGGAACTGCGCAAGCCCGGCTACAAACCGGCGACCATCACGCTCGGCGCCAACACCGATCCCTACCAACCGATCGAGCGCGAGCGCCGCATCACGCGAGGCATTCTGGAAGTGCTCGCCGCCTTCAACCACCCGGTCGCGATCATCACCAAGTCGGCCAACGTCGCGCGCGACATCGACATCCTGGCGCCGATGGCGGAACGGCGGCTGGTCTCGGTCGCGGTTTCCGTCACCACGCTGGATCGCGACCTGGCGCGCACCATGGAACCGCGCGCGGCGACGCCCCCGAAACGGCTGGAAACCATCACGCGCCTATCGGAGGCCGGGATTCCGGTCGCCGTGATGGCGGCGCCGATGATCCCGTTCCTCAACGATTGGGAGCTGGAGCGCATCCTCGCCGCCGCCGCCGAGGCCGGCGCCGGGAACGCGGGCTACGTGCTGCTGCGCCTGCCGCTGGAACTGAAGGAACTGTTCACCGAATGGCTGGAAGCCCACGCGCCGGGCAAGGCCAAGCACGTGCTCAACCAACTGCGCGAAAGCCGCAACGGCCAGCTTTACGTATCGGACTTCAAGACCCGCATGCGCGGCACCGGCAACCACGCCGACCTGCTCGCCGACCGCTTCAAGCTCGCCTGCAAGAAGCACGGCCTGAACGAAGGCCGCACCCTGCGCCAGGGCCTGACGTGCGATTTGTTCCAACCGCCGCCCCGCGCCGGGGATCAGTTGCGGTTTTTATAACGCGCGATTCATCCACAAGGCGGTGCTGCCTTGCCTTACCGCCGCCCTTTTTCGTGTGGTACGTTTAGGGCATGGAATCCGCCGCCACGACCGCCCTCGAAGCCGCCGCCGACGGTCTGAAGCAGGCCGCCGCGTCGTCGACCCATGGCGATCTGACCGGCATCGCCATCGTCGTGCTGGCGGCGCTCGCCTGCGGCATCGGCATGGAGCGGCTGCGCCAGCCCGCCATCGTCGGCTACATCGTCGCCGGCGTGCTGCTGGGCCCCTCCGCGCTGGGCATCGTGTCCAGCCGCGCGACCGTCGACCTGCTGGCGGAAATGGGCGTGCTGCTGCTGCTTTACGTCGTCGGCATGGAACTGTCGCTGCGCATCTTCAAGCGCCTGTGGAAGGTCGCGCTGGTCGCGACCCTGATGCAGATCGGCGTGTCGACCGGGGTCATGCTGCTTTTGTCGCGCGCCTTCGGCTGGCCGTTCGGGGTCGCGCTGGTGACCGGGTTCGCAGTCGCGCTGTCGTCGACCGCGGTCGCGATCAAGATTCTGGACGATCTGGGCGAGACCAAGACCAAGGCCGGGCGCATCACGGTCGGCGTGCTGATCGCCCAGGACCTGGCCGTGGTGCCGATGATGCTGGCCATCGATTCGATGGCCGGCGGCGGGTTCGACTGGCTGGCGGTGCCGAAGATCGCGGCTTCGATCCTGTTCCTGGTCGGGCTGATCTGGTACCTGAGCCGCGGCCCCAAGATCCGCCTGCCGTTCCTGACCAACGTCGCCGGCAACGTCGACCTGAAGCCGCTGGCGGCGATGGCGTTTTGTTTCGGCGCGGCGTCCATATCGGGCCTGTTGGGCCTGTCGGTCGCCTACGGCGCGTTCCTGGCCGGCCTCGTCGTCGGCGCCAGCGTCGAACGCCGGGCCATGATGGAAACGACGCAGCCGATCCAGAGCCTTTTGATGATGGTGTTCTTCCTGTCGGTCGGGCTGCTGCTCGATCTCGGCTACATCTGGAACAACCTGGGCATCGTCATGACCATGTTCTTCCTGGTCGCCGTGTTCAAGACGGCGCTGAACGTGGGCGCCTTGCGGCTTTTGGGCCAGGACTGGCAGACCGCGTTCGTCGCCGGCCTGATGATGGCCCAGATCGGCGAGTTTTCCTTTTTGCTTGCGATGATGGCGGTATCGAACGGCGTCATCACCCAGGAGGACAGCCGCGTCATCGTCGCCGTCACGGTGCTGAGCCTGGCGCTCAGCCCGCTGTGGGTGACGACGGTCAGGCGCCTGCGCGCGCTGGCCGCGCAAGGCATCACCGAGGCCGGCGAATTGGCGCGCCTGGTCTACGGTCGCGAGGCGGATTTCGTCGCCGAAACCTTCGACGAGGCGCGTTCGAAAGGCCGCGCGCTGGCGTGGAAGGCCGGCGCCTGGGTCCGCGAGCAGCGCGCCCGGCGCGAGGCCAGGAAGGCCGTCGCCGCCGACAAGCCGAAGGTCCCCGATGCCTGACTTCGAACGGGAACGGTTGGCGATGGCAGCGGGCGTCCGGGTCGTCGCCGGCATCGACGAGGCCGGGCGCGGTCCGTGGGCGGGCCCGGTGATTGCCGCCGCCGTTGTGCTGGACATGACGGCGCTGCCCGGAACGATGGCCGTCGCCATCGACGATTCGAAGAAGCTGACGACGGCAAGACGCGAGGCGTTGTTCGCGGCGCTGCCGTCCTACGCGCGAATCGGCATCGGCCGCGCCGAAGTCGCGGAAATCGATGCCACCGACATCCTGGCCGCCGCGCTCACCGCCATGGTCCGCGCGGCGGACGCGCTCGGCGATGTGCCCGATCTCGCCTTGGTCGACGGCAACCGGCCGCCGAAACTATGCTGCCGGGTCGAATGTGTCGTCGGGGGCGACGGCCTTTCGTTGTCCATCGCCGCCGCCTCCATCGTCGCCAAGGTGACCCGCGACCGCGAGATGGCGGCGCTCGCGGAATCGTTTCCCGGCTACGGCTGGGAACGGAACGCCGGCTACGGCACCGCCGAGCACCGGGCCGCGCTCGCCGCCCTCGGCATCACCCCGCACCACCGCCGTTCGTTCGCGCCGATCCGCCGGTTGATCGAGGCCGCAACATCTTGAGTCC
>CAZDFF010000024.1:0-22419 GCA_964504425.1 uncultured Hyphomicrobiales bacterium | reverse complement strand
CATGGACCTGCCGGCCGACGCGCTGCTGGGCGTCGAAGGGCAAGGATACCGGATCGCGTTGTCGAACCTGGAAGGCGGCCGAATCGGCATCGCCGCGCAGGCGGTCGGCATGGCCCGTGCCGCGTTCGACGCGGCGCTCGCCTATGCCAAGGAGCGCGAGGCCTTCGGCAAGAAGATCGGCGAGCATCAGGCGGTTTCGTTCCGCCTGGCCGACATGGCGACGGCCATCGAGGCCGCACGCCTGATGTATCTCAACGCGGCCGGGATGCGTGACAACGGCCGGCCGTGCCTCAAGGAAGCCTCGATGGCCAAGCTGTTCGCGTCCGAGATGGCCGAGAAGGTCTGTTCCGACGCGATCCAGATTCACGGCGGCTACGGCTACGTCGACGATTTCCCGGTGGAACGCATCTATCGCGACGTGCGGGTCTGCCAGATTTACGAGGGCACCAGCGACATCCAGCGCCTGGTCATCGGCCGCGCGCTTCAGGAAGGATAAAACATGGCCGAGAAAGCGCCGCTCGAATTCTATTTCGATTTTTCCTCGCCGTACGGCTATTTCGCCGCGGCGAAGATCGACGATCTGGCCGCCGGCGGCGGTCGCGGCGTGATTTGGAAGCCGATCCTCCTGGGCGTGGTGTTTCAGACGACCGGCGCCGTACCCTTGACCCATATGGCGGAACCGAAGGCCAGTTACTTCAAGCACGACTGGGAGCGCCTGGGAAAACAGATGGACATTCCCTTCAAGTTGCCGACGCGCTTTCCGATCCCGACCCAGGCGGCCGCGCGGGCGTTTTACTGGCTCGACGACAAAAACCCCGAACTGGCGCGGTTGTTCGCCAAGACCGCCTTTCACGCCTTCTTCGCCGAGGACATCGACATCTCGAACCCGGAAACCGTGGCCGATATCGCCGCCGGATTGCACGTGAAGAAGGACGAGCTTCTGGCCGCGATTAACGATCCGAAAATCAAGCAGCGCCTGAAGGACGAAAATGAATCAGCCATCAAAAAGGGCGTATTCGGCTCGCCCTTCATTTTCGTCGACGGCGAAGGCTTCTGGGGCTGCGACCGCATGTGGATGGTGAAGAAGTGGATGAAGGGGATCGGCTGGTGATCGGGAAGGCAATGCGGCCGTGAGCGTCATCGAAAGCAAGGTCGATCCGGCGTCGAAAGCCTTCGCTGCCAACGCCGAGGCGATGAACGCCCATGTCGATGGGTTGAACGCGCAGTTGTCCAAAGTCGTCGAAGGCGGCGGCAAGGCGGCGCGGGAACGGCACACCGCGCGCGGCAAGCTGTTGGTGCGCGATCGCATTCGTGCGTTGCTCGACCAAGGCGCGCCGTTCCTGGAATTCTCGGCGCTGGCGGGCCATGAACTATACGGCGACGACGTGCCGGCCGGCGGCATCGTCACCGGCATCGGTTCGATCGTGGGAACCGAATGCGTGATCGTCGCCAACGACGCCACCGTGAAGGGCGGCACGTACTATCCGATCACGGTGAAGAAACACCTGCGCGCCCAGGAAATCGCGCGGGAAAACCGGCTGCCCTGCGTCTATCTGGTCGATTCCGGCGGCGCGTTCCTGCCGCTGCAAGACGAGGTCTTTCCCGACCGCGATCACTTCGGCCGGATTTTCTACAACCAGGCGACCTTGTCGGCGGCGGGCATTCCGCAAGTCGCCGTGGTCATGGGATCGTGCACGGCGGGCGGTGCCTACGTGCCCGCCATGTGCGACGAAAGCATCATCGTCAAGAATCAAGGCACGATTTTTTTGGCCGGCCCGCCCCTGGTAAAGGCGGCGACAGGCGAGGAGGTGACGGCCGAGGAACTGGGCGGCGCCGAGATTCATTGCAAAGTTTCCGGCGTCACCGACCATATGGCGGACGACGACGAGGATGCGCTCCGGCTCGCTCGCCGCGCCGTCGGCGCGTTCAACCGGGTCGAGAAGATCGATCTGGACGTCAAGCCGCCGGTCGATCCGCTGTATCCGGCCGAAGAGATTTACGGCGTCGTGCCGGCGAACCCGCGCCGGGCATTCGATGTGCGCGAGATTATCGCCCGCGTCGTCGACGGGTCCGAATTCGACGAGTTCAAGAAACTGTATGGCACGACGCTGGTCTGCGGCTTTGCCCGGATCGCCGGTTTTCCGGTCGGTATCGTCGCCAACAACGGTATTCTCTTTTCCGAGTCGGCGCTCAAGGGTACGCATTTCATCGAACTGTGCGCCCAACGCGGCATTCCCCTGGTGTTCTTGCAGAACATCAACGGTTTCATGGTCGGCAAAAAGGCCGAATCCGGCGGCATCGCCAAGGATGGCGCCAAGATGGTCACGGCGGTCGCGTGCGCCCGGGTGCCGAAATTCACGGTCGTCATCGGCGGCAGTTTCGGCGCCGGCAACTACTCCATGTGTGGGCGGGCCTACGGCCCCCGGTTCCTGTGGATGTGGCCGAACGCACGCATTTCGGTCATGGGCGGCGAGCAGGCGGCGGGCGTTTTGGCGACCGTTCGCAAAGACGCGCTGGCGGCGAAGGGCGAACCCTGGACGGCCGAGGACGAGGACGCCTTCAAGAAGCCGATCCGCGACCAGTACGACCGGCAAAGCCACGCGTTCTACGCCTCGGCTCGCCTATGGGACGACGGCGTGATCGATCCCAAGGACACGCGCCGGGTCCTGGCGCAGGGACTGTCGGCGGCCTTGAACGCGCCGATCGAAAAGACCGCTTTCGGCGTTTTCAGGATGTGATCGCATGACTTCTCCCATTCTTCTCGACATCGACGCCAAAGGCGTCGCGACCGTGACCATGAACCGGCCCGAAGCGCACAACGCCTTCGACGACGCCCTGATCGGCGCCCTGGCCGATGCATTTACCGATCTGGGCGGCAAAGCCAAGGTGCGGGTCATCCTCTTGAAAGGGGCGGGCAAGAATTTTTCGGCCGGGGCGGACCTGAAATGGATGCGCCGCATGTCCGAAGCGCCTCGATCCGAAAGCGTGACCGATGCCAAGCGGCTGGCGACCATGCTGCGCGTCATCGACCGGGTCGCGAAGCCGACCGTGGCGGTGGTGCAGGGCGCGGCCATGGGCGGCGGCGTCGGCCTGGCCTCGGTTTGCGACGTGGTGATCGCGGCCGATAATGCCGCCTTCTCGTTGTCGGAGGTGCGCCTGGGGCTGATTCCGGCGACGATCGGACCCTACGTGGTCGCGGCCATCGGCGCGCGCCAGGCCCGGCGCTATTTTCTGACCGCCGAACGGTTCACGGCCGAAGACGCACGGCGGATCGGCTTGGTGCATGAAGTCGCCGCCGCCGCCGATCTGGACACCGCTGTCGGCCGCGTTGTCGATGCGTTGTTGGGTAACGGGCCTATCGCCGTAGCGGGTGCGAAGACATTGGTTCGCGACGTGGCCGGGCGCGCCGTCGACGAGGCCGTGATGGACGACACGGCCGGCCGAATTGCCGATATCCGCGCGTCGGCCGAAGGCAAGGAAGGCGTCGCCGCGTTCCTGGAAAAGCGCAAGCCGAACTGGAGCTGATCCCGATGCGTCTTCCCAGCCGCGTCAGGATGGTCGAGGTCGGACCACGGGACGGCCTGCAAAACGAGCCCGAAACCGTGCCGGTCGACGTACGTGCCGAATTGATCCGTCGATTGGCCGACGCGGGGCTTTCGACCATCGAAGCCGGCAGCTTCGTTTCCCCGAAATGGGTGCCGCAGATGGCGGATACCGACAAAGTCCTGGCCGCCGTCGGCAAACGGCCGGGCGTGTCGTTTCCCGTGTTGGTGCCCAACATGAAGGGCTTGGAAGCGGCGATTGCGGCCGGCGCGCAGGAAATCGCCGTGTTCGGGGCGGCGTCGGAAACCTTTTCCCGAAAGAACATCAACTGTTCCATCGCCGAAAGCCTGGATCGCTTCCGTCCCGTGGTTGAGGCGGCGACAGCCAAGGGACTTCGCGTGCGCGGTTACATCAGCTGCGTTCTCGGCTGTCCGTATGAGGGCGATGTCTCGGCCGTCGCCGTCGCGCATGTCGCTGGCATGCTGAGCAGCATCGGCTGTTACGAAGTGTCGCTCGGCGACACCATCGGCGTCGGGACTCCGGCCAGAGCGCAGGGGTTGATCGAGGCCGTGGCCGGCGTGGTGCCCGTCGAGCGTTTGGCGGTGCATTTCCACGACACTTGGGGGCAGGGCCTGGCGAATATCCTGGCGGCAATGGAAAAAGGCATTGCCACGGTCGATTCGTCCGTCGCCGGCCTCGGCGGCTGTCCCTATGCCAAGGGCGCGTCGGGCAACGTGGCGTCGGAGGACGTGCTTTACATGCTCGACGGGCTCGGCATTCGAACGGGCGTCGATCTCGACCGGCTTGCCGCCGCCGGACGGTATATTTCGGATTTTCTCGGTCGCGCGCCGGCGTCGAAGGTCGCTCGCGCCATGGCGGCGCGATTGTCCGAGGCCGCGTCGTGACCGTGCATTTGATCAAACTTTCGGTTGGCGTCGAGGATGTCGGGCATCTTGCCGAGATTCAGAAAGAACGTCTGAAACAAGTCGGCAAGAAAGGCAAGCCGCGCGCGCTGTGGCACTACACCCGGCACATGCCGAAGCGGGTCGACGAGCTTCTGGATGGCGGCTCGATTTATTGGGTCATCAAGGGATTCGTGCGGGCCCGGCAACGCCTGATCGGGTTCGAGCCCGGCACTCGGCCGGACGGCAGCCCGGGAATCGCGATTCTTTTCGATCCCAAATTGGTCCGGACCGTGCCGCGTTCGTTTCGCGCGTTCCAAGGATGGCGTTACTTCAAGGCGGAAGACGTGCCGCCGGACCTGCCGAAAGGCGCGGAATCGGCCGATCTGCCTGCGGAATTGGAAGCCGAGCTTCGTAATCTCGGGCTACTATAGTACATCGCCTTTCGGCCATGCGGCGGCCCGTATGGCCGCTTTCAACTTTGCGAGTCGTGGTCTATTCTTGGCCGCCAAAAAAATGGGGCCGACCTGTCGCGGCGCCGACGAAACACGGGGGGCCGGAATGGCCGAAAACGATAAGCTTGAGATCATCAATCCGCCGAATACCTTGCGCAGCAAGGTAACCGTGGGCGGCCCCGGCGCGGTCGATGCCGCGACGATCGAGCGCGCGGAGAAGGTCATCGGCAGCATGGCCGCAAGCTACGTCGATTGGGCCGCCGAGGATTTGAAGAAGCTGGGCGCCGCGCTGGAGGGACTCAATTCCGGCCAAGGCACGAAGCGCGATGCGATCGCCGCGATCTTCGAGACCTCGCACGACATGAAGGGGCAGGGCGGAAGCTTTGGTTATCCGCTTATCACGGCCATCGCCAACGAACTATGCCGGCTGATCGAAAAAATCGAGGGCGAACCGAGCCCGGACGAAGTCGGTGCGATCCGCATTCACGTCGATTCCCTCCGCTTGGTGCTGAAGGAGCGAATCAAGGGCGACGGCGGCAAGCAGGGCGAAGCGATGCTGAAGGGGCTGCGTCAGGTCATCGACAAGCTGACCGTCGCGTAACGACGACGGCCGTCAGATATCGGCGCAGCGGCGGTCGCGGAAGTCCTGGAGCCATTTCAGGCGCGTTTCCAGAACCTGGATATCGTGGTCGAGCCATTCGACGAGAAAGCCCTCGTCGTCGGCGTGGTGCTGCCTGAGATCGTCCAGGCGCGTCAGTTCGCGCTCGCAGACATCGAGCAGCAATTCGGCCTGGGCCTGCCGTTCGGCATCGTCCAGCATGTGCATGAAGCGGAACTTGAGGGCGATCACCAGCTTGTTCAGGTCCGTCGCCGCCGCCCGCACGTTGGCGACCAGAAGCGTTTTCAATTCCGCCCGGCCGGCGTCGGTCACGCGAAGCGGCGCATCTTCGCCGTTGCCGTCCGCCGCGATCAGACGCTCCAGCTTCAGCAATTCGATCGAGGTGCCCATGACTTCGAGCGATGGCCCCATGACGCGGCTGACGAAATGGCGAATGGCGGCGGCCAGCGCGCTGTAGGACACCGGCTTCGCGGCCAACGTGCCGAGCGCGCACAGCCGGATGGCTTCCTTCGGCGTCAGGGTATTGTCGGAAAACATCGACGAACCCTCAATAATTCAATCCAAACGAGATGCCCGCCCGCGATGTAAGCGGCTGGGTCCTGTGCATCAAGCCTCGCGGAATATACACCATTTCGCCCGGTTTGAGGTCGTGGACGATCGCCTCCTTGTCGTTGCGGTCGTAAACCGTCCACCGGGTCGTCCCGGCGCATTGCCAGAACCAGACGTCGGCGTTGTCCTTATGGGCGCCGAACGTCTTCGAGATCGCCGTGATGCTGATATAGCAATGCGCTGTCGCCGACGTGTATTTGCGCCGGACCGCCAGCGCGGGAAGCCGGTCGTCGACCTTCTTCAACTGTTCCAGAAGACCGCCGCAATGGGGGATCGATTCGGCGTCGTGGGTGACGAATCCGCCGCCGTCGAGAACCTTGAAAAAACGATCCTCGGCGATGTTCGAATTCAGGTTCGCGAAAATATCGTCCCAGGTCGGCGTCGTCAGGCCGACGTTGCCGAACAAGTGGGGTTCGTTCTTCGACCGCTTCAGGACGAATTCTGGGGTATGCAGGAAATCGAACACGGTCACCTTTCGGGTAAAGACAACGACCGCCGCCGCGCTTTATCTGCCGGCCGCCCGATCGTCCGGTGAGAAGCTGAACATTCCGTTACGCGGCGGCCTTGAGACCGAGGCTCGCCCAGACCTCGCGCAGCGCCTTCACCAGATGGTCCATGTCGGCGTCCGTGTGCAGCGGGGAGGGCGTGAAGCGCAGCCGTTCCGCGCCGCGGGGCACGGTCGGATAATTGATCGGCTGGACGTAGATGCCGTGCTTGTCGAGCAGCACGTCGCTGGCACCCTTGCAGAGCACCGCATCGCCGACCATGACGGGAACGATATGGCTGTCGCCGTCGAGGAACGGAATGCCGGCCTGGCGCAATCGCTTGCGCAGCGTCTGGGCGCGTTCGTGGTGCCGTTCGCGGATGGCGTGGTTCTTTTTCAGGATCTGGATGCTTTTCAATGCGCCGGCCGCGACCGCCGGGGGCATCGACGACGAGAAGATGAATCCGGTGCCGTAGGAACGCACGAAGTCGCACATCGCCGCCGAACCGGCGATGTAGCCGCCGACCACGCCGAAGGCCTTCGCCAGCGTGCCCTGCATGACCGTGATGCGATGCATCTGACCGTCGCGCTCGGCAACGCCGCCGCCGCGCCGACCGTACATGCCGACCGCGTGGACTTCGTCCAGGAATGTCATCGCGCCGTGTTTCTCGGCGACGTCGCAGATTTCCGCGATCGGGGAAATGTGGCCGTCCATCGAATAGACCGATTCGAACGCCACCAGTTTCGGCCGCGCCGGATCGATGCCGGACAGCAATTCGTCCAGATGCGCGGCGTCGTTGTGACGGAAGATCAACTTGTCGGCGCGGGAATGGACGATACCCTCGATCATCGAATTGTGGTTGAGCGCGTCGGACAGCACCACGCAATCCGGCAGCATGCGGCAGATCGTGGAAAGCGCCGTCATGTTCGCGGTCCAGCCCGACCCGAACAGCAGCGCCGCCTCGGTCCGGTGCAGGTCGGCCAGTTCCTGTTCCAGGAGGACATGATAGTGGTTGGTGCCGGAAATGTTGCGCGTGCCGCCGGCGCCGGCGCCGCAACGGTCAACGGCCACCTTCATGGCGTCCAGAACGTCCTGGTTCTGCCCCATGCCGAGATAGTCGTTGGAGCACCAGACGGTGATTTCCTTCACCGTTCCGTCGCGATGATAGCGCGCCTTGGGAAAGGCTCCCGCGATCCGTTCCAGGTCGGCGAAAACCCGGTAACGCCCTTCGTTGCGGAGGTCGCCGACCTTGTCCGCGAAAAACTTCTCGTAGTCCATTTTCTTAAGGCTCCGCCATCCTCGCGCCGGATCATACGGCCCGCCCGCGATTTTCGTTACGCTACTGTAGTATAGGGGTCCCGCGGGCCGCAACCTTGACTGGGATCAGGACAAGGACCCGGATATTAAGAAATTTGAGGTCTCAGACATCACCGAAGGCCGCTTTTTATGGTCCAATTCAGGGTGTCATCCAGGGCCTTGGCGACGCAATCCAGCATTTCCTCGATCTCGGCCGCCGTGATGACCAAGGGCGGTGCAAAGGCGATGGTGTCGCCGATAACCCGCGTGATCACGCCCCGCTCCTGGACCCGGTCCCAAAAATAGGGGCCGACGCCGTCGGCGGGCGGATAGGATTCGCGGGTGTCCTTGTTTTTCGTCAACTCGATGCCCCCGATCAGGCCGACGCCCCGGGCCTCGCCGATCAGGGGGTGCTCGCCCAACTTCCGCAGGCCCGATTGCAGGACCGGCGCCATCTTGCGTACATGACCGACGATATCGCGCTCCTCGTAGATTTTCAGCGTTTCCAGCGCCACCGCCGCCGAGACCGGATGCCCGCCGTAGGTATAGCCGTGGCCGAAGATGCCGATCTTCTCGCTCTGCTTCACCAGTGCCTGGTAGATGTCTTCCGACACCATCAGCGCCGAAATAGGCAGGTAGGCCGACGACAGGGCCTTCGCCATGGTGATCATGTCCGGTTTCAAGCCGAACGTCTGGCAGCCCCACACGTTGCCGGTGCGTCCGAAACCGCAGATCACCTCGTCGGCCAGGAACAGCACGTCGTATTTTTTCAGGATCGACTGGATCTTCTCGAAGTAGGTCTTGGGCGGAACGATCACGCCGCCCGCGCCCATGACGGGCTCGGCGAAGAAGGCGGCGATCGTGTCGGGTCCTTCGGCCAGGATCAGTTTTTCCAGGTCCTCGGCGCACCGGGTCGCGAAGTCTTCCTCGCTCTCGTCGGGTCTGCCGAAACGGTAATGGTGCGGGCAGGTCGTGTGCAGGAACCGGTCCAGGGGCAGGTCGAAATCGCGCTGGTTGTTGGGTAGCGCGGTCAGGCTGGCGGCGGCGACCGTGACGCCGTGATAGGCCTTCACGCGCGAGATGATCTTCTTCTTCTCCGGCCGGCCGAGCGCGTTGTTGTAGTACCAGACGATCTTGATCGCCGTGTCGATCGCTTCCGATCCGGAATTGCAGAAGAAGACCTTCGACATCGGCACCGGAGCGAGGCCGATCAATTTTTCCGCCAAATCGATGGTCGGCAGCGGCGCCTTGCCGCCGAACGTGTGGTAGAAGGAGAGGTTGCGCATGGCATTTGCGGCGGTTTCGACCAGCCGTTCCTCGCCCCAACCGAGCGCCGTGCACCACAGCCCCGCCAGCCCCTCGATGTAGCCCTTGCCGTTCTCGTCGTAGACGCGAATGCCTTGGCCGCGCTGAATCACCAAGGGCCCCTTGGTCGGGTGCGTCTTCAGGTTGGTGTAGGCGTGCAGGTGATGGGCGATGTCGCGGCTGGCGGCGGAATTGCCGGGGAAGGTCATGGGGCTCTCTGTCCTGATAGGGTTCTAGGCGAAAAAGGTCCGCACCGTGCGGGCCCTCGGCAGAACCTCGACGATGCGATGGTTGTTGGTGTCGGCGACCAGCAGGCGGTCCGGCCCGTCGGCCCAAACGCCGGCGGGCTCGCCCGAGGGATAGCAGACTCCGCCCTCGCAGTCGAATTCGACCTCGCCCACGTCCTCGGCGATCCGGTCCACGAGGTCGAGCCGCCGCAGCCGGCTGTTGTAGCTGTCGGCGACGATCAGGCCCATCGGGCTCCAGGCAATCCCCAAAGGATGTTGCAATTTCGCCGTCGCGAACGGTCCGTTCTCATGGCCGAAATCGAACAGGCCGCGCCCGATCAGGGTTTCAACCCGCGGCGCACCGTCGAGGTGCAATACTCGGGCTGCCGAGGTTTCGCTGTCGGCGAAGTAAAGCGCCATGCCGTCGGGCGAAAGCGCCAGACCCGACGGCTGCGCCAGGCGGGCGTCGAAGGCGCGGCCGTCGATCACGTCCTCGGCGCCGGACCCGGCGAGCAGGCGGACCGTGCCGTCCTTCAGGTCGATCTCGCCCAGTTGGTGGGTCCCGGCATTGGCGAAGAACAGCCGGTTGGCCGAAATCTCCAAATCCCACGGCGACGCCAGCGCCGTGATCCGCGCGTCGCTGCCGCCCGATTTAGGCAAGCCGCGGCCGCGCCCGCCGGTACCGGCCAAAGTATCAATCGCGCCGCTCGCAAGGTCGACGCGACGGATGCGATGATTGCCGGTGTCGGCGACGAAGATCGTGCCTGTCGTGGCGACAAGCCCTTGCGGCGCATTGAACACCGCCTTTTTGCCGGTGCCGTCGGCGAAGCCCGGTGCGCCCGAGCCGAAGCGCGCCAATTCCTTGCCGTCGTCGCCGATAACGACGACCTGATGGTGGCCGGCATCGGCGACGGCCCAGCGTTTCGGCGTTCCCGGCACCGGCTTGATCTTGCCCGGAAACGACAGCCGATCGCCTGCGGGCTTGGGCGCCGTCAGCGGCAGGCGCGCGAGCCTGAGCATGCCGTCGGTCCTGAAATCGGCCAGCATGTCCTCGATGCCGCCGATCAACTTGTCGCGGTCGGGTTCGCCCGCAACCTGGCCCAGCACGTAACCCGCCGGATCGACGAAAACGAGCGTTGGCCAAGCGCGTACCGCGTACTCGTGCCACAGGGTCATCTCCGGATCGTGGATGACCGGATGGCGAATGCCGTAGCGGGCAATGGCCTGTTCGACGTTGGCAGGGTCGCGCTCGGCCTTGAACTTCGGCGAATGAACGCCGATCACGGCGAGATCTTCGGGGAATCTGTCCTCGACGGCGGCCAGGGTCGACAGCACGTGCATGCAGTTGATGCAGCAGAAGGTCCAGAAATCGAGAATGACAAGCCGCCCCCTAAGGGCGTTCAGGCCGATCGGCTTATCGACATTGAACCAGCGAAGGCCCATGCGGTCGATCGTCGGTGCGCGGACTTGACCGGTCATCGGTTGGTTCCCAATTGAAGTTCAAAGCCTATGCGCCCGGATCGCGACGATCCAGACCGCCTTTCGGAAATTCTGTGGATGGCCCCCGACGGAGAAAAAAACCTTGGTTTTCAGAATAATGCGAAGATCGTCCACGATATCAGTGGAATGTCCCCAGGCTTATCCACATGGCCTTTTCCATATGTCTTGATCCGTGTCAAAGCGCATACTCCTGTCGACGTATAGTCTTTCCCCAGATTTGCCATCGCTCGAAGGAGACGGGAATATGTTGAAGGACATCGTCGTACATATCGACAACTTGGCCCAGAATTCGGTCCGCGCTGCGCTTGCCTGTGCCATGGCCCGAGAACACGGGGCGCATTTGGCTGGCGTCGTCGTCATCCATCGGCCGGAAGTGCCGGGTTACGCGCGATCGCAGATCGGCGAAAAAGTGCTCGCCGCCATCGCCGAGGCCGCGCGCGTCGATGCCGAGACCGCCGGCCGCGAATTCCGCGAACAGTGCGACAAGGCCGGGGTTACCGCCGAAAGCCGGATCGACAAGGGCGAACTCGTCGAAACCCTGGCGATACATGGGCGCTATGCCGACTTGATCATCATCGGGCAGAACATCGGCGACGATACCTCCGAGACGAGCGTCGCTGACCGATTCATCCTGAATGCGGCACGGCCGGTTCTCGTCGTGCCGTCCACCGGCAAGTTTTCCAAGGTCGGCGAAACCGTGATGGTCGCGTGGGACGCGGGCCGTCCGGCGACGCGCGCGGTCAACGATGCGCTGCCGCTCCTGCAGAAGGCCAAGAAGGTTCATGTCGTTGCCGCCGATCCCTTGCAGGGCCGGCACCATCACGGTCAAATGCCCGGCGCTGATATCGGCCTGCATCTGGCACGGCACGGCGTCAAGGCCGAGGTCTCGACCCTGTCGCTCGGCAACGACATTGACGTCGGCAATGCGCTTTTATCCCGTGCCGCCGATTTCGGCGCCGACATGATCGTCATGGGCGCCTACGGCCACGCGCGACTGCGCGAACTGGTGCTGGGCGGCGTCACGCGCCTGATGCTCAGGGAAATGACGGTACCCGTGCTGATGAGCCATTGAGCATCGGCGGTTCAGCGCTTCACGTCGCGCGGGTCGAGCGCGTCCTGCAGGCCGTCGCCCAGGAAATTGAAGGCGATGACCGTGACGAAGATCAGGACGCCCGGGTAGAACGCCAGGGCCGGCGCGCTCCAGATCAGTTCCTGGGCGTTCGACAGCAGATTGCCCCAACTGGGAATCGGCGGTTGGATGCCAAGGCCGAGGAAGCTCAACACCGATTCCAGCAAGATGACGTGGCCGGCCGACAGCGTCGTCGCGACAATGATGGGGGACGCCAGGTTCGGCAGAATGTGCACCGTCATGATGCGGAACGGCAAAGCGCCTTGCGCATGCGCCGCCAGCACGAACGGGCGGTTGCGCAAGGCCAAGGTCGATCCGCGCACCAGGCGGGCGACCGTGGTCCACCCGACCAGCGCGACGATGGCGATGACCCGGTAGAGGCTGACGTTTTCCGACTGCACCACCCATGGCGGCAAGCCCAGCTTGCCGAGATCGAGCGCCGCCAGCACGATCAGCAGCGGCAGCAAGGGCAGGGCGATCACGCCGTCGGTGAAGCGCATCAGGAAAGCGTCCAGTCGGCCGCCATAATACCCGGCCGCCAAGCCGACGACGGTGCCGATGACGGCGGCGCCGAGGGCGGCCAGAAACCCGACCAACAGCGATATCCGGGCGCCGAACAGAAGGCGTACCAGCACGTCGCGGCCGATTTCGTCGGTGCCGAGCCAGTGTTCCCAGCTCGGCGGCTGGAAGCGTCCGATCAGCCGCGCGGTCTGGCCGTCGTGGCCCACCATCTGCGCCACCAGCGGGGCAACCAACGCCAGCAGAACCAGGAGGCCCAGCATCGCCGCGCTACCGACCGCCAGCCGGTGCCGCAGGAAGCGGGTCATCGCCGGGGAAAGCCGACGGCCGGGGATGACGGCGGCGGTCATCGGTCATCCTCGCGGAAATGGATGCGCGGGTCGAGCGCGACATAGGTCACGTCGGCGGCGAAGTTGCCGACCAGGGTCAGCAGGGTCGCGAACAGCAAGGCCACCAAGGCGAGATTGAAATCGTTGCCCATGATGGAATCGAAGATCAGCTTGCCCATGCCCGGGTAGGCGAAGATCGTTTCCGTGATCAGGGCGCCGGAGAAGAGCGATCCGAATTCCAAGGCAACGATGGTGACCACCGGGATCAGCGCGTTCCTGAGAGCATGGCCGACGACGACTTGGCCTTCGCTCGCGCCCTTGGCGCGGGCGGTGCGGATGAAATCCTGGCGCAAGGTTTCGATCATCGAAGCGCGCATGTAACGCGCATGGCCGCCGATGCTGGCGATGGTCAGGGTCGCGACCGGCAGCACCATGAACTTGAGTGTGTCCCAAAAACCACTACCGCCGATCGTGCCCATCCCGCCCGCGGGCAGCACTCCCAGCAGCACGGCGAAGACGATGATCAACAGCAGGCCGAGCCAGAACGGCGGCACCGAGATTCCGGCGAAGGCGCCCAGGTTCACGGCGTAGTCCATCTTCGAATAGGGTCGCGTCGCGGCCAGGATGCCCATCGGCAGGCCGATCAGCAGCGACAGCACGAACGCCGCGCCCATCAGCCGGAGCGTGTTGCCGAGCGCCGGCAGCAGCACGTCGAGCACGGGCTTCGCATGCTGGCGCGAGAAGCCGAAGTCGCCCGACAGCGCGGCCGCCAGCCAATTGCCGTAACGCTCGACGATCGGCTTGTCGAGGCTGTAAAGCTGGCGCAGGCGGTTCGCGTCCTCGGACGTGATCTTGGGGTCGGCGGCGATCATCAGATCGACGGGATCGCCAGGCATCAGGCCCATCAGGGCGTAGATGACGAACGACATGACGACCAGCACCGCCGCCGCTTGCGAAAGGCGGCTCGCGAGGAAGCGCGTCACGGCGCCGCCGTCCAGTGTTCGACCCAGAAGGGCGAAATGCCCTGATGCCCGGTCGGCACGAGGCCCTTCAACCACTTCGGCAGGATGAAGCTGTCGGCGCGGAAATAAAGTGGCAGCACGGGCAGTTCCGTCGCGTAGATTTCCTGCAGCCGCTTCCATAGAACCTTGCGCTTGTCGCGATCCAGCTCGATCTCGATCTTCTCGATCAAGTCGTCGACTTCCTTGTTCGCGAAGCCGGTGTAGTTCTGGCCGGCCCAGTTGTTCGCCTCGGTCGGGATATGCTTGGAATGCAGGGTCGTCCGGGGCACGCCCTCGGGCGCGCTGTACCAGGCGAACATGGCCATGGCGGGATAGCGCCGCTTGGTCACGGTCTCGCCGAAGAACACGCGCGCCGGCTGATTCCGGATGCGGATGTCCAAGCCCACCTTCTTCCACTGGCTTTGCAGGACCTGTTGCACCAGTTCGCGCGACCGATTGGCCGCCGTGGTGCCTAATTCCAGCGATAGCTTCTCGCCTTTCGCATTGTGCCGGATGCCGCCCTTCATGACGTTCCAGCCGGCTTCATCCAACAGCTTGGCCGCCGCCTTGGGGTCGAAGGGGTATTTCGGCACGTCCTTGTCGTGCACCCAGTCCAGCGGATTGACGTTGGTGTGGGCGACCGGCTGGCGGCCGTCGAACAGTTCCTTCGAAAGCCCCGCGCGGTCGGTCGCCAGCAGCAGGGCGCGGCGCACGCGGACGTCCTTCAGGATCGGGTTGTCCAGGTTCAGGTCGATGTGCTCGTAGATCAGGCCCGGCTTGAAGATCACGTTGAACCGGCCGCCGTGGCGCTTGGCGAACAGGATCGCCTGATCGATGGTCAGGCCCAACTCGCCGGCGATCATGTCGATGTTGCCGGACAGAAGGTTCGCTTCCAGCGCCGCGGTGTTCTCGATCACCTTGACGACGATGCGCTTGAAATAGGGTTTCTTGCCGAACCACGTCTCGTTCGGCACCAGAACGACGTGGGCGTTGGCGACGACCTGCGACACCCGGTAGGGGCCGTAGTAGAGCCCCTTGTTGGTGGTGTCGGTGTCGTAGAGCGTCTTGTTCTTGTAGGCGGCGGGATCGGCCTCGAACGGCTTCGTCTCCAGGTGCGCGGGCAAGATATTGAAGTCGTTGATGGCGTTGTATTCGTAGGTCAGCTTGTCGAAGTGCAGCGTGAAGGTGCGGTCGTCCTTGGCATCGACCTTATAGAGGCTGCGGTAGAGTTCCATGTTGCTGACGCCGGTCAGCGGATGGCGCCCGACCTTCCAGGCGAAGATCACGTCCTTGGTCGTCACCGGCACGCCGTCGCCCCACTTGGCGCCCGGCGCGATGGTAAAGGTGACGGCGATGCCGTCCTTGCCGTCGGGGGTCTTCTCCGGCTTGGCGCCGCCGTTCTCGATGGTCGGAAGCTCGACGCAGAGCATGCAGACCAGCTTCCAGTCCGCGTCGTGCTGGGTGAACGGCCGGCGGGTCATCGCCAGCACGTAGGTCTTGGCCAGCATCGAATCGATGCTCGGGTGGAAGGTGGACGGGAACTGGGTCATGCCGATGACCAGTTCGTCCTTGGCGGCGCGCGCGGCGCCGGGAATCGAGGTTGCGACGAAAAGACAAGCCGCCAGCAGCAACGCGGTCGTGCGGTTTCTCAAGACGTCCCCCGGAGTTTCTTGCGCCTGGGGAAAGCCTAACACGCACCGCGACGGGCCTCCATACCGGGGCCGGCGCACCGTGGCGACCGGCCCGCGAAAGGAGATCGATCGACGGTTCAGCCGCCCTTTTTCATCATGCCTCGGCCCATGCCGCCGCCTTGCGGCATCTGTCCCTGCGGCATTTGACCCTGGGGCATCTGCCCCTGCGGCATTTGACCTTGAGGCATTTGTCCCTGAGGCATCTGGCCTTGCGGCATTTGACCCTGGGGCATCTGGCCTTGCGGCATTTGACCCTGAGGCATCTGGCCGGGGTTCATCATCTGACCCTGACCCATGCCTTGGCCCATCTGGCCCTGCGGCATCTGACCCTGGGGCATCTGGCCTTGCCCCATCTGCCCCTGGTGCATTCGCTGCATCTGTTCCCGGTTCATCATGTGGCCCTGGCCCATTTGCCCTTGGGGCATCTGACCTTGCGGCATCTGCTGTTGCATTTGCTGCTTCATCTGGCCTTGGCCCATCATCGGACCTTGCTGGCTTTGCGCCATCGCCGCCGTCGCGGTCAGCGCGCCGCCGATCAGCAGGGCGGCAAGTGCGGTGCGTGTCATGACAATCTCCATTCTCGGTTCGCGGGGCGCGCGCGGGAAATAGCTACGCCCGATCCTTGAACGCATTGAAGACCGATGCCGGGTTGTCGGCATTGATCGTCGTCAACCCCGGCCGACCGCGAACCGCCCGCGACCGGCCGCCGGCAAGGCTTTGGCCTTCCCGCGCGGGAACCTTAAATCGATTTAATGGGGCGCTTAGGCGCTCGCGCCGCGCCCGCCGTGGGCCGCCGACCAGCCGATGGGGTCGGACAGGAACTTGCGCACCTCGGCGATGGAGGCCTTGGGGAAGTAGTCGCCTTCGTCGGCGACCTGCAGCACGTCCCACCAGGTGGCGAGGAAATGCAATCGCACGTCCATGTCCGCCAGGCCCTGCAGCGCGCCGGGGAAGATGCCGTAGAAGAACACCACGAAGGCATCCGTGACGCCGGCGCCCGCGGTGCGCAGCGCGTTGACGAAGTTCACCTTGCTGGCGCCGTCGGTCGCCAGGTCTTCGACCAGCAGCACCTGCGCCGGCACGTGCAGGTCGCCTTCGATCTGCGCGTTGCGGCCGAAGCCCTTCGGCTTCTTGCGGACGTAGAGCATCGGCTTCTTGGTGGCGTCGGCGATCCAGGCGGCGTAGGGGATGCCCGCGGTCTCGCCGCCGGCCACCGCGTCGATCGTGTCGAAGCCGATCTCGGCGTCGAGCAGGGAGACCGCCTGCTGGATCACGTGCGTCCGCGCGTCGGGAAACGAGATCAGCTTGCGGCAGTCGATGTAGACCGGGCTGGCCCAGCCGGAGGTGAAGATGTAGGGCTCCTCGGGGCGGAAGTTCACTGCCTTGATGTCGAGCAGGATTTTCGCCGTGGCGATGTCGGAGCCGCGGATTTCGCCGGAGTCGTTGGTCATTGGCAGGGCCCGGATGCTGACGGTAGTATCGGCCCCACCGAATACGAGGGCCAAGCGGCGTCTTGTTTAGAGACAATCGGCCCGCCGCACAATCCGAATCAATCGAAGCGCGGGCCGTTCGCGGGCCCCGCCGGACCCGGGAATGAATCGCAAGGACCGCCGCCGCAACCGAAAGCTGGAACGCCGCGAGGTCCAAGGACCGTCGCCGGCGCAGCCGCTGTTCGCCGACGCCGCGCGCAAGCTGGACGCGGGCGACGTCGCCGCCGCCGAGGGCCTGCTGACCCAGGCCATCGCCGCCGACCCCGGCCACGCCGAGGCGCACCACCTGATGGGGTTGCTCGATTATCGCGCCGGCCGGTTCGAGGACGCGGCCGAGCGGATGCTGGAAGCGGCGACCCTGGAGGAGAGCAACCCGCTCTTCAACGCCAACTGCGCGGCGGTGCTGAACCTGATCGGCCGCGCGCCCGAGGCCGAGGCGGCGAGCCGCCACGCCATCGCGCTGAAGCCCGATTACGCCGAGGCCTACAACAGCCTGGCGGTCGCGCTCGACGTGCAGAACCGGCGCGGCGAAGCCATCGCAGCGGCCGAGCAGGCCGCCGCCATCCGGCCCGACTATGTCGAGGCGCATATCAATCTGGGCAACGTGCACATGCGCGGCGGCGACGCCGGCCGCGCCCAAGCCGCCTACGAACGCGCGCTCGGCATCGCGCCCGAAAACGTCATGGCGCGGGCCAACCTGGCCGCCGCGCTGCGCCGCCGGGGCGATCTGGCGGCGGCCGAGCGCGAGGCGCGGGAGGCCGTGCGCCTGAACCCGAATTACGCCGAAGGCCACGCGACGCTGGCGCTGGTGCTGAAGGACCAGGGCGACTTCGACGACGCGGTCGTCGCCATCGAAACCGCGATCCGGCTTCGTCCCGGGTTCGCCGAGGCCCACGTCAACCTGGGCGCGCTGCGCTACCAGATGGGCGAGGCGGCGGCGGCCGAAGAGGCGTACCGCAAGGCTATCGAGATGGCGCCCAAGTTCGCCGACGCGCACGCCGGCCTGGGCGTCGTGCTGCTGGGCGTCGGCCGCTTGGACGAAGCGGTCGCGGCCTTCCGCGAGGCCGTGAAGGTCAACCCGTTCCACGCCGACGCCTGGTACGACCTGGCGTCGTCGGGCACGAAGCTGACCGCCGACGAGGCGAACGACCTGAGGCGCCTCGCCGACGCCGGCGACCTGGCGCCGGACGCCAAGGCCAAGATCCGCTTCGCCCTGGGCGAGGTCGCCGAACGCACGGGCAAGCATGCCGATGCCTTCGCCCATTTCCGCGCCGGCAACGACATTCGTCGCAAGGCGCTGATCGCGGCGGGCCAGGGCTTCGACGCCGACGCCCATGACGCCTTCGTCGACGCCCTGATCGCGACCTTCGACGACGCCTTCCTCGACGCGCGCAAGGATTTCGGCGATCCGACCGAGGCGCCGGTGTTCGTGGTCGGCCTGCCGCGTTCCGGCACGACCCTGGTGCAGCAGATCGTCGCCAGCCATCCGGCCGCTGCCGACGTCGGCGAGTCGGGCGGCATCGACGTGGTCGCGGCCGGGATCGAGAGCTATCCGCATGGCGTCAAAAACATCGCCAAGGACGACATCGCCAACCGTGCCCGGGTGACGCTGGAGTGGCTGAAGGACGCGGCGGGCGAGGGGGCGACCCGCATCCTCGACAAGACGCCGCGCAACGTGCTGCACCTGGGGCTGATCCGACTGCTGTTCCCCAACGCGCGCATCGTCCATTGCCTCCGCGACGTTCGCGACACGGCGCTCTCCTGCTACGTCCAGAACTTCGTCGACGGCCATACCTGGTCGACGGACCTCGGCGACCTCGCGCGTTACGTGAAGGCCCACCGGCGGATCGTCGAGCATTGGCGCCGCGTCCAAAAGCTGCCGATGCTGGAGGTCGTCTACGAAGACCTGGTCGCGAACCAAGAGCGCGAAAGCCGCCGCCTGATCGACTTCCTGGGCCTCGCGTGGGACGACGCCTGCCTGGATTTCCATCGTCGCGACGGCGTGGTGCGCACGGCGTCGAACTGGCAGGTGCGCCGGCCCATCGGCGCCGGCTCCATAGATCGTTGGCGCAAGCACGAAGCCGACCTGAAGCCGTTCCTCGACGCGCTCGGGGATGCCCCGTGAGCGAAGCGGCGAAAGCCGAACCGTCGATCTGGGTCCTGGCCGATCCGCTCGCCGGCAACCGCAGCCAGTGCCTGGGCGTCGCCGACGCGCTGGGCCTGCCCTACAAGGTCAAGACGCTCTCCTACAATTTCCTGGCCCGCCTGCCGAACGCGATCCTCGGCGCCGGGTTCATGTCGCTGTCGCCGGACGCCCGCGACGGCATGAAGGCGCCGTGGCCCGATCTGGTCATCGCCGCCGGGCGGCGCACCGCGCCCATCGCCCGCGCCATCAAGAAGGTCAACGGCCGGCGCACCCGCCTGGTGCAGATCATGGACCCGGGCGGGTTCGGCGCCGCCGCCTTCGATCTGATCGCCAAGCCCAACCACGACGGCCCGGACGACCGGCCCAACGTGATGCGCGTCACCGGCGCGCCGCACGGGCTGACGGCGGCGAAGCTCGACGAGGCCCGCACCAAGTGGGCGCCGATCTTCAAGGACCTGCCGCGGCCGCTGATCGCCGTGCTGGTCGGCGGCGACACCCGGCGCCGCGCCTTCACGCCCGCCATGGCCGGCGAACTCGGCCGCCGCGTCAACAAGATCGCCGAGGACATCGACGGCGCCTTGCTGATCACCACCAGCCGCCGTTCCGGCAAGCCGGCGACCGAGGCGCTGCTGGCCGAGATCACCCAGCCCTGGCACGTGCACCGCTGGGGCGACGCGGGCGACAACCCCTACGTCGGCTACATCGCGTCGGCCGATTTCATCGTCGTCACCGGCGAGTCGGTGTCCATGTGTTCCGAAGCCTGCGCCGGCGACAAGCCCGTGGCGATCTTCGCGCCCCCCGAACTGATCACCGACAAGCACGCGCGCCTGCACGCGGAACTTTATGCCAAGGGCTACGCCAAGCCCCTGGGCGAAACCTTCGAGACCGCGACCCACGCGCCGCTGAACGCGGCGACCGCGATCGCGGCGGCGATCAGGGCGCGCCTTTTGGCATGACCGCGCGGTCGCGCGCCTTGATCAGCTCGACGGTCTTGCGGAACGCCGCGTGCTCGCAGGTGCGCAGCCACTCGAACGCGACCATTTCGGCGGTCACGATCTCGGCGCCGGCCAGTCTCAGGCGTTCGATCGCGGTTTCCTTGCTTTCCGGCGCCCGCGCGCCCACGCCGTCGCGGACCAGGAACACCCGGCGACCGGCCTCCAGCAATCCCATGGCGGTCTGCAGCACGCAGACGTGCGCCTCGCAGCCCGCGACCACGACGTCGGGGCGGCCGCTCAGGGCATGGACGAAACCGTTCTCGGCGCAGGCGCCGAAATGCATCTTCTTGACGACCGGGCCGACGTCGGCCAAGTCCGGCACCGTGGGGCCGAGGCCGTCCGGGTTCTGTTCGGTGACCAGAACCGGAATCCCGTGCAGCCGGGCGGCGTCGGCCAGCAGCCGGGCGTTGGCGACGGCGGCGGCGGCGCGCGCGATCGCCGGCATGAGTCGCGCCTGATAGTCGATCAGCAGCAGCACCGAACGGTCGCGGTCGATCAGGGGCATCTTATGGAACCTCCAGTTTCTTGAGCGCGGTCTCGACGTAATCCGCCATCATCGCGCGGGGTTCGGTGCCGAACACCCGAATGCGTCGGGTGTGCGACAGCAGCAGCACGCCGACGATGTGGGCGAATATATCCGCCATCACGCGGCGGGAACGGACGCCGTCGGCGCCGAGTTCCCGCGCCGTCACGGCGATGGGCGACAGCGCCGCGTCCAGCGCCGCGTTCAGTTCGGCGTCGCGTTCGCGGCCGACCCCGTGCGGCCGCATGCCGCCCCGGAACAGGTAGAACCCCAAATCGAGGTCGCGCGGGTTGGCGGCGTAGAAATCGAACACCGAAAGCGCGGCGGCGCGGAAGCGGTCGGCGGGCGAGGGCGCCGCCGCGACGATGGGATCGACGAAGGCCTTCAGCGCGGCGATCGACTGTTCCAGCAGGCTGGCGTAGATCGCTTCCTTGGAATCGAAGTGGAAGTAAAGCGCCGCCGGGGTATAGCCGGCTTGGGCGGCGATGCCGCGCAGCGAGGCGCCCTCCAGCCCCTCGGCCTCGAACACGGCGCGGGCGGCCTCCAGGATGCGCTCGCGCTTGGCTTCCGGGGCGGCTTTCTTGCGGGGCGCGCTGGGCATTTTTTAACACCGTTCGAATTTAACTTGACTCATTTTTAACAGTGTTAGATTTTCGATGCAAGCCGTTTCAGGGAGGGCCGTTCCATGCTGATGACCGCCAGGGATTATCGGGACTCGCTGCGCGCCTACAGGCCGCGCGTGTTCGTCAACGGCCAACGGATCGAGTCGGTGGCCGACGAGCCGCTGCTGGCGCCAGGCATAAACGGCGTCGGGGTCGCCTACGACCTCGCCCACGTGGATATGCACAAGGCGATCATGACCGCGACCCAGGGGACGTCCGGGAAAACGGTCAACCGCATGCTGCATCTGGATCGCGACGCCGACGATCTTTTGTACAAGCTGGAAGCCGTGCGCCTGGTCTGCCGGGTGTCGGGCTGCGCGCTGCGCTATCTCAGCCACGACGCCATGGGCGGCATCTTCCAGGCGACCAAGCGCGCCGACGCGGCCCACGGCACCGATTACCACCAGCGCTTCGTCGCCTACATGCACGATTTCCAGGACAAGGACCTGACCCACGGCATCGCCATGACCGACGCCAAGGGGGATCGTTCCAAGCGCCCGGGCGAGCAGGCGAACCGCGACGCCTACGTGCATATCCGCGAGCGCCGCCCGGACGGCATCGTCATCCGCGGCACCAAGGCGATCGTCACCGGCGCGCCCTACGTGCACGAATTCCTGGTCATGCCGTGCCGCACCCATCGGCCCGAGGACGCGGATTTCGCCGTCTGCTGCGCCGTGCCGGTCGACGCCGAAGGGATCACCATTATTTCCCGCCCGGCCGGCCGCCCCGACGATCCGGCGGCCAAGTTTTCCGCCAGGTACGGGCAATCGACCGGCGTGGTGCAATTCGACGACGTGTTCGTGCCGTGGGACCGGGTGTTCATGGCCGGCGAAACGGAAGAAGCCGGATTTCTCACCACCGCCTACGCCACCCACCACCGGCATTCGTGCATCGCCGCCCGCGCGGGGTTCGGCGACCTGCTGATCGGCGCCGGCGCCCTGATGGCGGAAGCCAACGGGCTCGACATCGAACGCCACGGCCATGTGCGCGAGC
>CAZDFF010000023.1:0-22635 GCA_964504425.1 uncultured Hyphomicrobiales bacterium | reverse complement strand
GCAGGCCGGCGACCGGCACGTCGGCTTGGGCCGGATCGGCGACGAAGGCGTTGCGGTCGCGATAGGCCAACTTGGTTGCCTCGATCATGAAATGCAGGCGCTCGACCGACAGCGGCGCCCAATCCTTCGCCGCGCCCGCCGTCACCATGTTCAGGATCATCAAGGCGACGATGCCCTGGCCGTTCGGCGGACATTCGTAGACGTCGTAGCCCCGGAAGTTCGTGCGAATCGGCGTCACGTATTCGCCCCTGGCGGCGGCGAAGTCTTCCATGGTGTGCAGGCCGCCCCGGCTTCGCAGGTGGCCGACGATGTCCTCGGCGACCGGGCCTTTGTAGAACGCGTCGGGGCCGTCCTTGGCGATCTTGCGGAGCGTCGCCGCCAGCAGCGGTTGCCTGTGGATGGTGCCGGGGGCGGGCACCTTGCCGCCGGGCATGAACAGGTCGGCCGAGGTTTTGTCGACGGCCAGGGTGCCGCGCGCGCACCACCAGTCGAACGCGACCCGCGAATACACCGGGTAGCCGTCCTCGGCGTAGCGGATAGCAGGCTCCAAAATCCGGCCCAGCTCCCAGGTGCCGTGGTCGGCGGCGAGCCGAGCACAGGCCTCGATGGTGCCGGGCACGCTGGCGGCGTGCGGCGTGGCGGAGTCGATTTCCGTTATACCTTGCGACGCGTACCATTCCGGCGTCGCGGCGGCGGGCGCGCGGCCGGACCCGTTGTAGGCGACGATCTTGTCGGTGCCGCCCGGCGCGATTAGCGCGAAGCAGTCGCCGCCGATGCCGGTCGATTGCGGTTCGACCACGCATTGCACGGCGCAGGCGCACATCGCCGCGTCCATGGCGTTGCCGCCGGCCTTGAGCACGTCGAGCGCGGCCAGCGTCGAGAGCGGGTGCGACGTTGCCGCCATGCCGTTCCTGGCGTGGACCGGCGAGCGGCCGGGCAGGTGGAAATCCCTCATGCGGCGATGGTCCTTCTTCGTCAGGCGGCGAGGAATTACAGTACGATGCGGTTGAATTCCTCCGGCACCGTTTTGGAGCACCCATGGCCGCCGAAATCAAGCACCGTCAGCTTGGCGCCGGGGATGGCGGCGGCGATCCGTTCGGAAAAATAAGCGGGCGTGGTGATGTCGTCCCGCGCGCACAGCACCAGGGTCGGCCGGTCGATGCGGCTCAAGTCTTTGGTCCGGTCGAAGGCCAAAATCGAAGCGATCCGGCTCGCCATGATCTCCGGCTTCGACAGCATGCCGGCGGAAACCTCTTCTTCCTTCTTCAGCCGCTCGGCGTTTTCGGCGATCCATTGGGGTGCGTACAGCACCAGACTGGTCATGCGCGCGTAGTGTTCGGGGCCGAGCGTCTCCAGCACCTTTTGGCGCAATCCCCACAGGCGTTCCCGGTAGGCGTCGTTGCGATCGACCGTCGCGTATAGGATCAACCGTCCGATCCGTTCCGGGTTTTCGACCGCCAGGACCTGGCCGATGGCGGCGCCGGTCGAATGGCCGAGGTAGTCGACTTGTCCGAGGCCGAGCGCATCGAGCAGGCGGATCGTATCGTCGGCCAATTGCTCGATGGATTTCACGGGTACGTGCGAACTGCGCCCGGTGCCGCGCTGATCGTAGACGACGACGGTGAATTTTTCCGCGAATGCCGGCACCTGCTCGCGCCAGTAAGTGCCGGCGCCGCCCAGCCCCGCGGCCAGCAGCAGCGGCGGGCCGCTGCCATGGATTTCGTAATAAATATCGGTGCCGTTGGCCTTCACGGTCGGCATGACTTTTCCTTCGAGATCAGGATTCGGTGACTTTCGTCTGGTCGACGGCGGCGGGCAAGGCCCAGCCGCCGCGATGCCGCCGCCACAGCAGCCCGGCGCCGAGCGCGATCAACCCGGCGCCCACGACGGGCCGCACCCAGCCTTCCATCATGAACATCGGCACGGCGAGCGCGATCGGCACCATCGGTCCGTAGAACAGCGTCCAGCGCGCCGTCGCCCGGCGGCGCTGGTACCACGGAAACGCCACCGAAAACGCGGCGATGACCAGGAAGAACAGCGACCACGGCCGGGTCACGAACAGCAGCGGGTTGTCGTCGGTGGCGATGGCGCGGATCAGGTTGATCTCGGCGGCGTCGCCCAGGACCACGCCCAGGATCATCGGCGCCAGCGGGAAGCCGTATTGGCGCATGGCGTAGCCGAGCAGCCCGAACGCGAACAGGACCCACAGGTCGAACACGATGTTGTTCAGCGCGAACACGCCGATGGCGCAGAAAATCAAGATCACGGCGGCGATCCGGTACATCGGCACCCGCGTGATCTGCACGAAGACGCGCAGGCAGACGGCCTGCAGGCCCAGCATGATGAACAGCGAAATGAAGAACGACACCATGATGCTGTAGGCGAGCACCGGCTCGGTCGCGATGAATGTCGGGCTGGGCGCGATGTTGTGGATCAAGAGCGCGCCGAGCATCACCGCCGTGACGATGTCGCCGGGAATGCCCAGCGCCATCATGGTGATCAGCGCGCCGCCCTCGACCGCATTGTTCGAGGATTCCGGGGCGATGATGCCCTCGGGCGTGCCGGTGCCGAATTTTTCCGGGGTCGGGGACGCCTTCTTCGCCTGGTCGTAGGCCAGGATGTTGGCGATGGTGCCGCCGGCGCCGGGCAGGATGCCGACGAAAACGCCGAGCAGCGAGGAACGGATCAGCGTTCCGTAATGCCTGGCGATGGTCTTGATCGCGTTCAGGTGTTCGATCTTGATGCTCGCGGTGTCGCCCAGCACCATGGGCTTGCGCGCCTTTTCGGTGTCGCGAACGTCGCGCAGAAGCTGGCTGAACGCGAACAGGCCGACCAGCACCGGCAGAAACGCGAAGCCCTGGCGTAGCGCGTCGTTGCCGAAGGTGAAGCGGGGAATGCCGCTGGTTTCGTCCTCGCCCAGGGCGGCGACGACGAGGCCGAGCACGCCGGCGATGATGCCCTTCAGCAGGTTCTCGCCGGCCAGGCTGGCGGTGATCGTTAGCGCGAACAGCACCAGCGAGAAATAATCCCAGGGCCCGAATTCGAGGCCGATTTCCGCCAGCCTCGGTGCCAGCGCCATCAGGAAGACCGCGCTGATCATACCACCGCAAAACGACGACCAGACGCCGAGCCCGAGCGCGAGGCCGGGCCGTCCCGCTTTGGCCATCGGATGGCCGTCGAAGGTGGTGGCGATCGAGGACGGCGTGCCCGGAATGCCGGTCAGGATGCTCGACATCAGACCGCCCGACAGCCCGCCGACGAACACCCCGATCATGGTGGCGAGCCCGGACACCGGAGTCATGCCGAAGGTGAACGGCAGGGTCAGGACCACCGCCATGGTGATGGTGAACCCGGGAATGGCGCCGGCGATCAGCCCGGCCGCGACGCCGAGCGTCATCAGCCCCAGGTTCTTGAAATGCAATACCGCCTGAAAGGCCTCGATGACGTTTTCGAACGCCATCGCGGTCACCGGGGCAGAATTTCGCCCTCGGGCAGCACGACGCCGAGCGCGAAAGTGAAGATCGACCACATCAGGCCGACGGAAACGACGGCGACGGCCAGATGTACCAGATGGCTTTTCACGTCGCGATGACCGAGCACGGTCAGCGTCGCGAACACGAAGGCGATCCCGCCCAGCAGCATGCCGAGCCACGGCAGGACGGCGAGGAAAAGCGCGTACAGCGCGAAGCAGGCGACGACGTTGCGGTTTTCCGCGACCCACGCCTTGGTGCCCCGGCTTGCCGACGGTACCGTGTCCTTGCGGATCGATTGGATCAGGTAGAGGGCGGACAGCACGCCCAGCGCGATCATGATCGCGCGCGGCCACAATTTCGCCCCGACGATGGCGAGACCGGCGCGCCCGTAGGTGAGCGTGTCGAGAAAAAAGACCGCGCTGATCGTCAGCAGCAGCAGCGCGATGACGACGTCGGCATTAAGGCGTTTCATGGCGATTCCGTTGCCGCCCGCGCGGACCGTGCCGGCGGGCGGCGCCCGGGAACCTACTTTCTTTTATACATGCCGATCTTGATGGCGACCTTCTCGTGTTCCTTGAAGGACTTTGCCAGGAACTTGGCGTAATCCTCCGCGTTCAGGAACACGCGCCATGTGCTCTTCTCGTCGAGCGCCTTGACGACCTTCGGGTCCTTCATGGCTTTCTCGAACATCGCCTCGTAGTGCTTGACCACGTCCTTCTTCGCGCCCTTCGGCAGCACCACGCCGCGATGCAGGCCGTAGACCACGTTCAGGCCCTGTTCCTTCATCGTCTTGAGGTCGGGCGCGATGGGGTCGCGCTTCTCGGTGGCGATGCCCAGCGCCTTCATCGAGCCTTCGGCGATGTATTTCTTCGCCGTCAGGATGTTGATTTCGCCGACGTCGACGTTGTGGGACAGAAGGGCGGTCAACCGCTCGCGCGTGCCTTCGTAGGGCACGTACTTGAAGCTGGTGCCGGATTCGTCCTCGATGATCAGGTTCATGAACTGGCTGGTCGATCCCGTGGTGACGCCGACCTTGACGGCGCCGGGGTTCTTCTTGGCGTAGGCGATCATTTCCGGGATCGTGTTGAACGGCGCCTTCGAGTTGGCGCCGAGCACGGACGGCGTGTAGGTGACGCGGGCGACGGGCTCGAACGCGTCCCATGAGAAATCGATGCGCCCGGCCATGTGCGTGGTGATGATGCTCTCGTGGATCGCCAGCAGGGTACAGCCGTCGGGTTTTGCCGCCATCACTTCCTTGGCGCCCTTGTTGCCGCTCTGGCCGCCGATGTTCACGATCTGCAGCTTCGGCTTGGCGCCGGATTCGTTGATAGCGTTGATGACCAGGCGGAAAACGATGTCGGTGTCGCCGCCGGCGTTCCACGGCACCACGAACTTGGCCGTGCTGCAGGGGATGTTGGCGGCCTGGGCGGCCTGCGCGAAGGCCAGCGCCGTGCCGAAGGCGGCGCCGATCAATCCGAATGCAATCTTGGTTGTTGTCATGTCCCGGTCCTCTCCTGTGGTCGCCCGGCGCGATTATGGCTTGCCGCGCCTTCAGGCGTGTCGTGCGGCCGTAACCTTACCAAAGGCCGGTCGGCGGGGGCACCCCGAATTCGCAGCAGCGGGCGGGAAAACAGCGGCGGCCGGTCGATACTGCGCCCCCTGGGAATGCGACAAAAAGATCACGGCCGGTGGACATATTGCCTATTGAACCGATATATATCGAACCGATATAACCCGGCGGCCCATCCCGGCCGCCTCGCGGAGATATCCCATGAACGCCAAGATGCTTTGCCTCGGCGCGCTGACCTTCGGCGAGGCCTCGGGCTACCAGATTCGCAAGTTGTTCGAGGATGGGCCGTTCGCCCATTTCTACGATGTCGGTTTTGGGTCGATCTATCCGGCACTCGGCCAGGCCATGGCCGAAGGACTGGTCACCTGCACCTCGACGGCGCAGGAACGCCGCCCCGCCAAGAAGGTGTACCGCCTGACCGAGGCCGGCCGCCGCGCCTTCAAGAAGGCGCTGAGCCAGACACCGTTGCGCGACAAGGTGCGGTCGGACTCGCTGCTGCTGCTGTTCTTCGCCGACCTGTTGGACGAGGAGCACCTGGAAGCGACGTTCGAAGGCTACCTGGCGCATTTCAAGGATAACGCGGCGAAGCTGCGATCGCTCGACAACACGGGCATCGCGCCCGGCCGTCGCTTCGTGCGCGGCATGGGGCAAACCCTCTATGAAACGCTGGCGCGTTACATGGAAACCCACCGCCACGAACTGCTGGCCGACGCCGATCGCGGCGCGCCACGCCCGGCCAAGCGTCGCACGGGGGCCGCGCGATGAACGAGATCAAGCGCACCTTCCGCCAGTTCACGCCGGCATTCGACGCTGCGCGGGCGCGCGTCCGTCGGGTGAAGGCGCCGTATCTGATCGCCGGCTTGCTGGCGCTGTTCGCCGTGTTGTGGATCGCATCGGGCGCAATCGGCCGGAAGGACGGCGCGCCGCCGCCCGCGCCGAACGCCGTCGCCGATCCGGTGCCCGAGGTTCGGGTCCGGACCGTCAAGGCGGAATCGCGCGCGCGCGCCGTCGTCGTCGCTGGCCGGACCGAAGCCAATCGGGCTGCCGACCTGAAGGCGGAGACCCAGGGGCGGATCGCCGAGAAGGCGGTCGCGAAAGGCGCGCGCGTGAAGGTGGGCGACGTCATCGTCAATCTGGCGATGGACGATCGCGCTGCCCGTCTGGCGGAGGCCGAGGCTCAAGTCGAATTCCGCAAGATCGCCTACGAAGCGTCGCGCAAGCTGTCGGCGAACGAGTTCCGTTCCAAGGTCAAGGTGGGCGAGGACATGGCGGCACTCAATACCGCGCTTGCGGCTTTGGAACGCATCCGACTCGATATCCGCCGCACCCGCATCGTCGCGCCGTTCGACGGCACGGTCGAGGCGCTGCCGGTCGAGGCCGGATCGCTGGTCGCGGTCGGCGAACGCGTGGCCCGGATCGTCGACCTGTCGACCGTCGTGGTGGCTGGCGAGATCGGCGAGCGCGACATTGCCGAGGTCAAGGTCGGCGAGCCGGCCGTGGCCGAACTGCCGGACGGCCGCTCGCTCGACGGCCGCGTACGGTTCGTGTCGCGCGCCAGCACGAAGCAGACCCGCACATTTCTCGTGGAAGCCGAATTCGCCAATCCGGACGGCGCCGTTCCCGAGGGCCTGACCGCGAAGCTTCGCCTGCCGCTCGGCGCTCAGCCGGCGCATCGGGTGTCGCCGGCGGTTCTCACGCTTTCGGACGACGGCGCGCTCGGCGTCAAGTCGGTAGGCGACGACGGCGTCGTCGCCTTCCATCCGGTGGCGGTCGTCGGCGACACGCCGGGCGGACTGTGGCTGGGCGGGTTGCCGGAAACCGTCACCCTGATCACGGTCGGCCAGGAATTCGTCAAGGCCGGCCAGAAGGTGAAGCCGGTTTTGGAATCGACGGTCGCGAAAGGCGCGAAATGAACGCGATCATCGACGCCGCGATTTCCCACGCGCGGACGGTGATCGGGACGCTCGTCCTGGTGCTGATCGCGGGCACGGTCGCCTACGTCGAAATTCCGAAGGAAGCCGATCCGGACATCAACATCCCGATCCTCTACGTCAGCATCGTGCACGAAGGGATTTCGCCGGAAGACGCCGAACGGCTGCTGATCCGGCCGATGGAAAAGGAACTGCGCTCGGTCGAAGGCGTCAAGGACATGCGCGGCAAGGGCTTCGAGGGCGGCGCCAATCTGGTGATGGAATTCGACGCCGGGTTCGACGCGGCGAAAGCGCTGTCCGACGTGCGCGCCAAGGTCGATCTGGCCAAGGCCGAACTGCCGGCCGAAACCGAGGAGCCGACCGTCCACGAAGTGAACTTCAGCCTGTTTCCGGTGCTGGTCGTCACGCTGGCGGGCGAGGTGCCGGAGCGCACGCTGTTTCGTCTGGCGCGAGACCTGAAGGACAAGGTCCAGGGCTTGAATTCGGTGCTCAGCGCCGAGATCGCCGGCAACCGGGAAGAGCAGATCGAGGTCCTGATCGATCCGATGAAGGTCGAAAGCTACGGCCTGTCGCCGACCGAAACCGTGGCGGCGGTGAAAAAATCGAACCTGCTGGTCGCCGCCGGCGCGCAGGACACCGGGCTCGGCCGTTTCTCGGTCAAGGTGCCCGGCCTGTTCGAAACGGTCGAGGACATCCTGAAGATGCCGATCAAGGTTTCCGGCGACGCCGCCATCGTCGTCGGCGATCTGGCCGAGGTGCGGCGCAACTACAAGGATCCGGTCGGGTTTGCCCGTGTCGGCGCCAGGCCGGCCATCGCCATCGAAGTGTCCAAGCGCACCGGCCACAACGTGATCGAAACCATCGAAAAAGTCCGCGCCACCGTCGAGGCCGAGCGCCGCGCCTGGCCCGAAACGCTGCGGAACGCGGTCCAGGTCGGCTACTCGCAGGACAAGTCGGACGTGATCCGCACCATGCTGTTGGACCTGCAGAACAACGTCATCAGCGCCGTTCTGCTGGTGATGATCGTGGTCGTGGCGGCGCTGGGCCTGCGCAGCGCGGGGCTGGTCGGCGTCGCCATTCCCGGGTCGTTCCTGGCGGCGATGCTGACGCTGTCGCTGATCGGCTTCACGGTCAACATCGTCGTCCTGTTCAGCCTGATCCTGGCGGTCGGCATGCTGGTCGACGGCGCCATCGTCGTGACCGAGTACGCGGATCGCAAGATGGCCGAAGGCTTGCACCGTAGGGAAGCCTACGGGCTGGCCGCCAAGCGCATGGCCTGGCCGATCGTCGCCTCGACGGCGACGACGCTCGCCGCCTTTCTGCCGCTGGTGTTTTGGCCGGGCGTGGTCGGCGAATTCATGAAGTTCCTGCCGATCACGCTTTTGATCACGCTCACGGCGTCGCTTTTCATGGCCTTGATCTTCGTTCCGACCTTGGGGGCTTATTTCGGCAAGGCGGGGGCGGCCGACCCGGCAACCATGAAAAGCCTGGCCGCCGGCGAAACCGGATCGATCGCCGACATCGGCGGCGTGTCGGGCGCCTACGTGCGCGGATTGCAGCGGGTCTTGCGCCATCCGCTGAAGATCGTGCTCGGCGCCGCCGTGCTGCTGGTCGGCGTGCAGGTCGTCTACGGCGCGGTCGGCAAGGGCGTCGAATTCTTTCCCGACGTGGAGCCGGATTTCGCCAAGCCGCAGGTCCGCGCGCGCGGCAATCTTTCGACCCTGGAAAAGCATGCGCTCATGCGCGAGGTCGAGAACCGTATCGGCGACATGCGCGAATTCAAGACCCTTTACGTCCGTACCGGCCAGGAGGAACGCAGCGAGGAGGCCGAGGACATCATCGGCACCGTGACGCTGGAATTCGCCGACTGGCGTCACCGGCGCAAGGCGAACGCCATCCTGGCCGACATTGAAATGCGGGTCGCCGATCTCGCCGGCATCGCCGTCGACCGCCGGAAGCAGGAAGCGGGCCCCCCGGTCGGCAAGGCGGTTCAGATCCAGTTGAGTTCGCGCCAGCCCGACCTGCTGGCGGCCGCGGCGGCGAAGGTAACGGCGAAATTTCATGCCTTGGGCGGGCTGACCAACATCGAGGATGGCCGGCCGCTGCCCGGCATCGACTGGGTCCTGACCGTCGATCGCGCCCAGGCGGCAAAGTTCGGCGCCGACATCGATTCCATCGGCCAGGCGATCCAGATGGCGACGACCGGCATCAAGCTCGGCGAATACCGCCCGGACGACGCCGACGAGGAGGTCGACATCCGCGTCCGCTATCCGGTGCCGTACCGCACCATCGCCGAGCTCGACCGCATCCGGCTGGCGACGCCCGACGGCAACGTGCCGCTGTCGAATTTCGTCGTGCGCGAGGCCAAACCCAAGGTCGGTACCATCAACCGGGTCAACGCCAAGCGGGCGATGACGGTCAAGGCCGATGTGCTGCCGGGCGTCCTGCCCGACGACAAGGTGCGCGAACTGCACGCCTGGATCGACAAGGAGGCCAAGCTCGATCCGCGCATCGACGTGCGCTTCAAGGGCCAGGACGAGGAGCAGAAGAAGGCCGAGGCGTTTCTGGGCAAGGCGTTCGGCGTCGCCCTGTTTATCATGGCGATCATCTTGGTGACCCAATTCAACAGCTTCTATTCGGCGTTCCTGATCCTGTCGGCGGTGATCATGTCGACGGTCGGCGTGTTCATCGGGCTGTTGGTTACGCAGCAGCCGTTCGGCGTCGTCATGGGCGGGATCGGCGTCGTCGCGCTGGCCGGCATCGTCGTGAACAACAATATCATTCTGATCGACACCTACGACCGGCTGGCGGAAACCTCGGCGACGCCCCTGGAGGCGATTTTGCGGACCGGCGCGCAGCGCCTGCGGCCGGTGCTGCTGACCACGGTGACGACGATCCTGGGATTGCTGCCGATGACGCTCGGCATGACCATCGATTTCGTCGAACGCACCGTCGAAATCGGCGCGCCCTCGACGCAATGGTGGCGCCAGCTTTCGACCGCGATCGTGTTCGGGCTCGGCTTTTCGACGGTGCTGACGCTGGTCTTTACGCCCTGCATGCTGATGCTGAGGGCGAACTTCCGCGACTGGCGGCGGCGCAGGGGCCGGAAGGCTCAGGCCTTGGGCGGCTCGTCGGCGGAGTTCGCGGCTTCGTCGGGTGCCGGTTCGACCAGTCCCTGAACCTCGGCGGCCATGCGCGCCAGCTTGCGATACGAAAGCACGCCCAGCGGCATGGTGACGATATAGAGGATCAACGTCGCCGACATGGTCTTCCACGGCGCGGCGACGGCGCAGGCCGCGAGCAGACCAACGATCAGCATGGTCGGCAGGACCCAGGCGCTCGGCACCTTGACTTTCTTGAAGGCGTAGGTCGGCAAGCGGCTGACCATCAATGCCGCGACCGTGACCATGAACAGCCCGACCACGTCGGGCCGGCGCATGATCTCATCGCCGATCTCGAACGACAGGATCATCGGCATCAGCGCCAGGCCCGCGGCGGCCGGCGCCGGCACGCCGCTGAAGAAGTTGTAGGCCCAGGGCGGCATCGCCGGCTGTTCCAGCATGGTGTTGAAGCGCGCCAGCCGGAGCGCGCAGCAGACCGCGAACAGCAAGGCGAGCGCCCAGCCGAACGGACCGGTCGTTTTCATCGTCCACAGGTAGAGGAGGATGCCGGGCGCGACGCCGAAGCAGAGGAAATCGGACAGGCTGTCCAACTCGGCGCCGAACTTGCTCGCGCCTTTCAGCAACCTGGCGACGCGGCCGTCGAGCCCGTCCAGGATGGCGGCGACGATGATCGAGGCGACGGCCGCTTCCCATCGTTCCTGAAGCGCGAAGCGAATTCCCGTCATGCCGGCGCAGAGCGCGAGCAGCGTCAGGATGTTGGGGATCATCCGGTTGATCGGAAGTCCCTTCAGGCGTTCGCGGCGGAGGCGGCGGCGGCGCAGCATGCAACCTATCCTAGCCTATAATTATGAAGGATTGAATCGTCCGTGTTGCCCGGTGGATAGGCCATTACCGGACCGCGCCGTCGCGCCGGGTCTCGGCCGAGGCCATGTCGGCGATCACCGTTTCGCCCGCGACCATGGTCTGACCGACGGCGACCAGCGGTTCGACCCCCGGCGGCAAATAAACGTCGACGCGGCTGCCGAAGCGGATCATGCCGATGCGTCGCCCGGCCGGCAGGGTGTCGCCGGCGGCGATGTCGCACAGGATCCGCCGGGCGACCAGGCCGGCGATCTGCACGCAAGCGATCTCGCGGCCGTCCTTGGCCGCCATGCGCACGGCGTTGCGTTCGTTGTCGTCGCTCGCCTTGTCGAGCGAGGCGTTGAGGAACAGCCCCGGCCGGTAGGCGATCTTCACCACCGTGCCGTCGATCGGCGCGCGGTTCACGTGCACGTTGAAGACGTTCATGAAGACCGCGACGCGGGCGCGTGGCGCGTCGCCCATTTCCAACTCGGCCGGCGGCGGCGCGCGGTCGACCAGCTGCACCACGCCGTCGGCCGGGCTGACGACCAGGCCCTCGCGAGTCGGCGTCACGCGTTCGGGATCGCGGAAGAAGTAGACGCACCACAGGGTCAGCACCGCGCCGACGATGCCGAGCGGCTCGGCGATATACGTCAGCACGGCGGCGCCCGCGGCGAAGATGGCGATGAACGGCCAGCCGGCGCGGTGGATCGGCACAAGAACGGTTTTCAGCAACGGCGGCTCCAAATTCGAGGATGCGCCCGGTCGGGCGCGCCGGGGCGCACCATAGGACAAATGGAGGCACGGGAGAATGCGGAATTACGCGGAATGGAAGGCTAAGATCGCTCGCGCGACACGGGAAGCTGGAACACTTGGCCCGGAAAGATCATGTCGGGATCGCCGATCTGGTCCTTGTTGGCCTCGTAGATCAGGGTGAACTGGAAGCCGTCGCCATAGGTGCGCCGGGCCATGCGCCACAGCGAATAACCGGGCTGCACGACGACCTTGGTGCCGGGCTGCATCGCCACCTGCGGTTCGGCCCGCGCGAAGGGGATTTCGACGCGGGCGACGACCTTGCCGCCGGGTCCGACCTTGTCGGCGCGCAGCTTGTAGGTGCCCGCCTCGATCGCCGCCTCGGGCTGGATCCTCCAGCGGCCGTCGCGGTCGGCGCGAGCATGGCCGACGAATCGGTTGTCGAGATAAAGATTGACCTGCGCGTTCGGCGCGGTCCGGCCGCTGACGGTGACGCTGCCGGCGCGGTCGTAATCGACCGCGTCGATGCCGATCTGGCCGGCGTCGGCGGCGCCCGACGGCTTCTGCAGGACGGTGCTGGCGCCGCGGCCGTCGCGCGGCACGCGCAACGCGAGCGCCTGGGTCTGATCGGCGGTCTCTCGCCCGGCGACGTCGCGGTCGCGTTCCGGCACGACCAGCACGACGACGGATTCGGAAAGGACGGACGGCTTGCCGGCTTGGCGCATCTCGAGCCCCAGTTCCCGGCTGCCGGGCGGCAGCGGCTTCGACGGCACGAATACCCATTCGCCGCGATTGTCGGCGACGACGTCGCCGATCGGCTTGCCGCCGTCCATGATCACCACGGTCGCGCCGGGTACGGCGCGTCCGGCGATCACCGTGTCGCCTTTCGGATTGATGCGCACCACGTCGAACGTCAACTCGCCGGGCTTGGCCTCGGCCTTCGGCGACTCCGGCTTGGCGTTCGGGACGCGCTTGGCGGCCTGCTGTTCGGTATTCGCCTTCGGCGCCGGGCGGCTCGGGGTCTCGTCCTTCCAAAGCACGAAGTTGAGTCCGATCGCGGTCGCAACGACAATGCCGCCGATGGCGGCGAGGACGATCGGGTTGTTCACGCGGACCTTTCTGGCACCGTTGACGTTGCGGATGGGTTACGATGCGGGCGAAGAATACCGCCGTTGCGAGTGCGGCGCAACATTGCCCCCCAACCGCGCGGGGCTATTGACGAACGGCGCCGCCGCTGGCGACAGTGAGGGCCCGATCCGGAGCTCTTTCGATGACCGATTCCCCGCCGCCTGCCGCCGACGCGCCCGATGGACGATTGGTGCCGGTGTGGGACCTGCCCACGCGCGTCTTCCATTGGGCGCTGGTGGCGCTCGTTCTCTTGAATATTGTGTCGGGCAAGGTCGGCGGCAATACCCTGATGGAATATCACATGCTGTCGGGGTACGCGATTCTGGCCCTGATCCTGTTTCGCGTCGTCTGGGGATTCGTCGGCGGTCGCCACGCGCGGTTCGCGTCGTTCGTGCGCGGGCCCGGCACGGTGGCCCGGTATTTCAGCCAGGCCTTCCGCGGCGGTGCGAAATGGCTCGGGCACAATCCGGCGGGCGGCTGGTCGGTGCTGCTGATACTGGCGTTGCTGGCGTTGCAGGCCGGGACGGGGTTGTTTTCCAACGACGACATCCTGGTCGAAGGCCCGCTGATGAAACTGGTCGAAAAATCGACCAGCGACTATTTGACCTGGATTCACTATCTCGGATCGAACGCGCTGATAACGATCGTCGCCGTGCACGTCACCGTGGTCGTCTTCTACCGGATCAAGGGCGAGGATCTGATCGGCGCCATGTTCACCGGCCGCAAGTCGAACGTCGCCGATGCGCCGTCGTCCGTGCCGGTCGCGGTCGGGCCGCTGCGCGCCGTCGTGGTCGCGGCGATCGCCGCAGGCGCCGTGTGGGCGTTGCTCAAGCTGACCTAAGAAAAAAGGCGCCCCGTCCCGGGCGCCTTTTTCCGGAACCGAAATTCGCGGCGGTTATTTCTTCTTTTCGCGGAAATCGTCGTGGCAGCCCTTGCACGATTTGCCGAGCGCGGCGAACGCGGCGCCGACGGCCTTCTTGTCGCTGCCCTGGGCCGCCTTGGAGAGGTTTTCCGACGCGGTCGCGAACGCGGCCAGCGCCTTCTTGAAGTCCTCGGGCTTGCTCCAGGCCTCGGGCTTGGTCGATCCGCCCTCGGTGCCCTTGGCGAAGACGTCGGGGGCCATCTTGCCCAGGCTGGCCATGGCGGCGGCGTGACCGCGCAGGTGGCTATCGTGCTTGACCTCGCCCTTGACGATGGCGGCCATCGCCGTCATGTGGCCGCCGACGGCCTTCATCGTCGACTGGCGGAACTTGACGTCGTTTTCGCCGGCGAACGCGGCCGCCGACGCGCCGACGATCGCCGCCGCAACGGCGAGCGCGCCGAAGGTACGCAATCCGGGCTTACGAAACATGAAACGTGTCTCCTCTTGATTGGGGGAATCCGCGCCCGTGGCCAGAGCCCGAGCCCCCGGCACGGGCGCGGCCGGGGGCGAAGGACTATAGGGCCGGCTGCGAAAACCGTTCAATGGGCGGCCGTTCACGTTACCTTGAGGACGCGGGGGTTAATGCCTTGACAGGCCGGGGCCCGGCCTATTCCCTGTCGGCCGCGACCCAGGGCAAAGCGGGCAGATGGCATCCATCGACAGCGTATGCGTCTTTTGCGGCTCCAAGACCGGCGACAACCCGGCCTGGAGGACCGCCGCCGAGCGGCTCGGCCGCCTGCTCGCTCAGAACGGCATCCGGTTGATCTACGGTGGCGGTCGCATCGGCCTGATGGGCGTGCTGGCCGACGCGGTCACGGCCGCCGGCGGCAAGATCGTCGGCGTGATCCCCGATTTCCTGATGAAGCTCGAGGTCGGCAACGCCCGGGTCGACGAACTGATCGTGGTCGACAGCATGCACGAGCGCAAACGCCGCATGTTCGAGCTGGCCGACGGCTTCGTCGTGTTGCCGGGCGGCCTCGGCACGCTCGACGAAACCTTCGAGATCGTCACCTGGAAGCAGCTGCGCCAGCATTCGAAACCCATCGTCGTGGTCAACACGGCGGGCTACTGGACCCCGTTCGCCAAGCTGGTCGACGCCATCATCGAGGGCGGCTTCGCCCATCCGCGCGTCGCCGATCTGTTCACCGTGGTGCCGGACCCCGCCGACGTAATTCCGGCATTGCTCCAGGCGCCCGAAGTCGACGAACAGGTGCTGACCAGCCATCTTTAAATATTTGTAAGGTGCCCGGCGGGGCTTGAATTTCGGGGAGAGGGGTCTATTTTCTGGCCCGTCGGACGTCCCGAACGCGCCAAGAGAGAACGCGAAGGGTGGGGGAAACCGTGACGGCGCTGATCGAAATCCAAAACGTGTCGAAGCACTTCGGCGACTTTGTCGCGGTCGACGGCGTTTCCTTTTCGGTCGCGGCCGGATCGGTATTGGGCTTCCTCGGCCCCAACGGCGCCGGCAAGTCGACCACCATGAAGATCATCGCGGGCTTCCTTTCGCCCAGCGCCGGGACCGTCCGCGTCGCCGGCCACGACGTGGTGAAGGATCCGCTGGCGGCCAAGCGGCGCATCGGCTACTTGCCCGAAGGCGCGCCCGCCTATCCCGACATGACCCCCGACGCGTTCCTGAACTTCGTCGCCGACGTGCGCGGCCTTAAGGGCGACGACCGTGCGCGCAAGATCGAGAACGCGGTCCGGCAGGTCGAACTCGGCGCCGTGCGCCATCAGCCGATCGATACGCTGTCGAAGGGCTTCAAGCGCCGCGTCGGTTTGGCGCAGGCGATCCTGCACGATCCGGACGTTCTCATTCTCGACGAGCCGACCGACGGCCTCGATCCCAACCAGAAGCACCAAGTCCGCAGCCTGATCCGCGCCATGGCCGCGACCAAGGCGGTGGTGATCTCGACCCACATCCTGGAAGAGGTCGAAGCCGTCTGCACCCAGGCGCTGATCATCGCCAAGGGCCGGGTACTGGCCGAAGGCCGGCCCGAGGGCGGCGGCTGGCGGTTGGGCGAACACCTGGCCGAGCCCGGCCGGTTGGATGCCGTGTTCCGCCGCATCACCGCGCCCGAGACCGTATCCGCAGGGGCCGCGTCATGACCGGCACCTTCACCGGCACCTGCGCCGTCTTTCGGCGCGAGATCGCGGGCTACTTCGCGACCCCGGTCGCCTACGTCTTCATCGTCGTGTTCCTGGCGATGAGCGCCATCTTCGCCATTTACCTGGGCAACCTGTTCGACCGCAACCAGGCCGACCTGCGCCCGTTCTTCACGTTCTTGCCATGGCTTTATCTGGTGTTCATGCCGGCCATCGCCATGCGGCTTTGGGCCGAGGAGCGCAAGTCCGGCACCATCGAGCTTTTGATGACCCTGCCCGTGGGCCTGGGCGGTTTGGTGGTCGGCAAGTTCCTGGCGGCGTGGGCGATCGCCGCCCTCGCGCTCGGCCTCACGTTCCCGCTCTGGCTCACGGTCAACTTCCTGGGCGAGCCCGACAACGGCGCGATCCTGGCCGGCTACGTCGGTGCGATCCTGATGGCGGGCGGATACCTGGCGATCGGCAGCTGCATCTCGGCCACCACCAAGAACCAAGTCGTCGCCTTCGTCGTCGCCACCGTGATCTGCTTCGTCTTCACGGCGGCCGGCGCGCCCATCGTGCTCGACGCCTTCGCCGCCTGGGCGCCGCGCGCGCTGGTCGACGCCGTCGCCTCGTTCAGCTTCCTCACCCGCTTCAACGCCGTCGGCAAGGGCGTGATCGATCTGCGCGATCTGTTCTTCTCCGGCTCGCTGATCGCGGCATGGCTGTTCGCCAACGCCGTCGTCGTCGATTCCAAGAAGGGGGAATAGGATGGCGACGACCTTCCGCCCGCGCGCCTCGACCGTCGCCATCGTCCTCGCGGCGATCCTGTTCGTCGCCGCCAATATCATCGCCGGCCACCTGTTACGCGGCGTCCGCATCGACCTGACCGCCGACGGGCTTTACACGCTGTCGCCGGGCACGCGCAACATGCTGGCCGGCCTGAAGGAACCGATCACGCTCCGCTTCTTCTATTCGCGCAAGCTGGCGGAAAAGGCGCCGGGCCTGCGCATCTATGCCCAGCGCGTGCAGGAAATGCTCGAGGAATACGCCAGCCGCTCGGGCGGCAAGATCCGCCTTGAAATCATCGACCCGGTGCCGTTCTCGGAAGACGAGGACCGCGCCGTGCAGGCGGGCGTGCAGGGCGTGCCGCTGGATCGCGCCTCGGGCGAATTGGCCTACTTCGGCCTGGTCGGCGTCAACACCACCGATCTCGAGGCCGTCATCCCGGTGTTCGTCGAGGACCGCGCCCGCTTCCTGGAATACGACCTGACCAAGCTGGTTTACAGCCTGACCGCGCCGAAGAAACCGGTGCTCGGTCTGATCGGCGACCTGCCGCTGGAATACGGCCCCGGCGGCGTAATGGCGGCGATGCGCGGCCAGGCGAAGCCATATGGCGTGATGGAACAACTGCGCGAGTCGTTCGACGTGCGCTCGCTCCGGCTCGACGACAAGCCGGTCGACGACGACGTGCAGGTGCTGCTGGTCGCGCACCCGAAGGACCTGAGCCCGCGCGGCCGCTACGAGGTCGACCAGTTCGTCATGCGCGGCGGCCGGGCCATCGTCTACGTCGATCCGTGGGCCGAGAATCTCGCCATGATGCCGGGGCCGATGGGCCAGCCCGATCCGTCGGCGGCGCACAATTCCGACCTGCCGGAATCGTTCAAGGCCTGGGGCCTGACGCTGGTGAAGGACAAGTTCGTCGCCGATCCCGATCGCGCCTTGCAGGTGAATTTCGGCAACCGCCAGACGCCCTATCCGGCGTGGCAGAACCTGGACCGTTCCGCCTACAACCGCGACGACATCCTGACCGGCGACGCCGGCGGCATGACCATCGCCACGCCGGGCGCGATCGAGATCGCGCCGGTCGACGGAGTCACGGTCGTGCCCCTGGTGACGTCGTCGAAAAACGCGCGGCTGGTGCCGGTTGCCGAGGTCCGCGCCCGGCCCGATCCGGCCAAGCTTGCGGCGGCGATGGCGACGGCGGCGGCCGGGCAGCGCTACAACCTCGCGGTGCGCGTCACCGGCAAGCTGAAATCGGGTTTCCCCGACGGTCCGCCGAAGGAACCCGAGAAAAAGGACGCCGCCAAGAAAGACGAAAAAGTCACGCCGTCCAAGCCGCACCTCGCCGAAAGCAAGGGCCCGGGCAACGTGATCGTGGTCGCCGACACCGACATGCTCGACGATTCGTTCTGGTTGCAGGAACAGGAAATGTTCGGCCGCCGGGTGCAGGTGCCGTTCGCGGCCAACGGCGAATTCCTGATCAACGCGGTCGACAACCTTTCCGGCTCCAACGATCTCATTGGGTTGCGCGGGCGCGGCGGCATGCGCCGGCCGTTCACCTTGATCGAGGACCTGAAGCGCGTCGCGGCGCAGAAGTTCCTGGCGCGCCAGCAGGAATTGGAAAAAAGCCTGGCCGACACCCAGAAGAAACTGTCGGAAATGCAATCCAAACAGGCGGGCAAGGGCCAGGCCGCGGCGCAGTTGCTCTCGGCCGAGGAGCAGGGCGCCATCGCCGGCTTCCAGAACGAGATGCTGAGAATCAGGAAAGAGCTTCGCGTGGTGCAGCACAACCTGAACCGCGACATCGAAAGCCTGACCGGCGCGCTGAAGGCGATCAACATCGGCCTGGTGCCGCTGGCGGTCGCGCTGTTCGCCGTGGTGCTGGCGGCGTGGCGCCGCCGCCGCCGCACGGTCGGCGTGGTGAGGGATTAGGGCGATGCTGAACTGCCGGCAACTCGCGATCCTGGGCTGCGTCACCGCCGTCGCCGTCGTCGCCGCCGTGGCGCTCAGCGGCGACCCGGCGCGCCACGTCGCGAGCGGCGCGAACCAGCCGATGTTCCCCGACCTGAAGGCGAAGGCGAACGACGTCGCCGTCGTCGTCGTCGAGGGCAAGACGACGAAGGCGACCGTGACGCGCGGCGCCGACGGCCGATGGACGGTCGCGGAGAAAAGCGGCTATCCGGCCGACGCCGCGCTGGTGCGCAAGGCCGTGCTCGGCGTGGTCGACATCAAGGCGTTGGAACCGAAGACGGCGGCGCCCGACCTGCACGGCCGGCTCGATCTCGACGACTTGGATAAAAAGGACTCCAAGGCCAAGCGGCTCGTTCTCAAGGACGCGGCCGGCAAGGACCTGGCGGCGCTGCTGGTCGGCAAGGCCAAGAACGCGGCGACCGCCGACAAGCCGGGTACGCTTTATGTGCGCCGGCCGGGCGATCCGCAGACCTGGCTGGCCGAGGCCCGGCTCGAAATCGCGGCCGATCCGGTGGCCTGGCTGGAAAAGGAAATGCCGCGCGTCGCCCGCGACAAGGCGAAATCGGTGACCGTCGTCCACCCGGACGGCAAGACCGTCGCCGCCGTCCGCGCCGACGCCAAGACCGAGGATTTTCAGGCGACCGGCCTGCCCGAAGGGGCGAAGCCGAACAAAAGCGAGATCGATTCGCTGGCCGGTGCGCTGGCGTTCCCCAGCTTCGACGACGTCGCCAAGGCCGACACGGTGGATTTCAAGGGCGCGGTGTGGACCACGGTCGCGACCTTCGACGGGCTGCTGGTGACGGCGCAGGTCGTCACCAAGGGCGGCAAGGCCTGGGCGCGGTTCGAGGCGCGGACCGAGGAAGGCGCCGCCGACGCGCAAAAGGCCGAGGCCAAGCGCATCGCCGAACGCTTCGGCCCGTGGGCCTATCAAATCTCGGAATTCCAAGCCAAGGGCCTGACCAAGCGCCCGGAAGATCTGATCGAAAAGGCCGAGAAGAAGTAGACGCCCCGTCGTTGCCGCTCACCAAATCGAGCGCGCCGCCAAGTACAGCCCGAGCGCCAGAAGCCCCATAAAAAACAGCCGCCGAAAAGTCGTCGGCCGTAGCCGCATTCTCAGGGTGCCACCGAGCGCCATGCCGGCGCATGCCGCCGCCAGCGCGACGACCGATGCCGGCCCCAGCGATGCGTTCAGCGCCGAAGTCGATGCGAGATTGAGGGCGAGCGCGAGCGTCGAGACGGTGAACGAAAGGCCGAGCGCCTGCACCAATTCCTCCTTGTCGAGCCGGATCGCTTGCAGGTATGGCACGGCCGGAATTACGAATACGCCGGTGGCGGCCGTAATCAGGCCGGTGATCCCGCCAGCGAGCGGCCCGGCCCACGGTTCCGCCGCCGGTCGGACGGTTGCCGACAACGAGCGCAGCCCGCTGACGGCATAGACCGTCAACGCGACGCCGAGCAGGACCGTCACCATGCGCGCGTCGGCACCGGCCAGCCATCCGGTCCCAGCCAAGGTGCCGCCGACCGTGCCCAACAGGAACGGCCACAGGCGGCGGATGAGCGGCATCAGGCGCGGGCCGGCCAGCATCTGCCAGACGTTGGTGACGAGCGACGGCACGATCAGGATCGCCGCCGCCTCGACCGGCGCCACGAGGAGCGACAGCAGCCCCATGCCGACCGTCGGCAGTCCCATGCCGATGACGCCCTTGACCAATCCGGCCAGGACGAAAATACCGGCGACGACGATCAGCGTGGCGAGCTCCATCGGGGCAACACATTGACGGGCGTTTCCGTTCGTCACAATCTGGAAGTCCGAGAACCAGCCTTCGTTAAAGCCGAAGGCACATGAAGGCATCGACCGCATGCATTTTGATCTGACCGATATCCGGCTTTTTCTCTGCGTCGCGGAAGCGGGCAGCATCACGCGCGGCGCCGCGCAGGCCAACCTGGCATTGGCGTCGGCCAGCGCCCGCATCCTCGGCATGGAACGCGCGATCGGCGTGCCGCTACTGAAGCGGGAACGGCGGGGGATCAGCCTGACGGCAGCCGGTCTCAGCCTCGTCGATCATGCGCGTGTCGTTCTCGATGGCGTCGAACGGATGCGCGGCGATCTCGACGCCTATGTGCGGGGGCACAAGGGCAACGTGCATGTGCTGTCGAACACGTCTGCCCTGACCGAGCACCTGCCGAAACTTCTCGCGTCCTTTCTCGCGGCGCATCCGACCGTCGACGTCACGGTCGAGGAGATGGAAAGCGCTGAAATCGTTTCTCGCGTCGCGTCGGGCGGCGCCGATATCGGCATCGCCTCGAAAGCGGCGGTTTCGGACGCGGTCGAATGGTTCCCGTTCTGCCGGGACCGTCTGGTGGTCGTGGTGCCGCGCTCCGACGGTCTATCCAGGCGTCGATCCGTGCGCTTGCAGGAAATCCTCGGGCATGATTTCGTCGGGCTCGCGCGCACCAGTGCCCTGCAAAAGCACCTGGCCCATCAGGCCGCACGCTTGGGCGCGGCGTTCAAGTTGCGGGTGCGGGTCAATGGTTTCGACGACATCTGCCGGATGGTCGAACAGGGCGTCGGCATCGGCATCGTGCCCAAGACGTCCGCCGACCGTTGCCGCCGCGCGATGGCTATCGCGACGGTGCGGCTGAGCGAGCCGTGGGCGGATCGCGATCTGGTCGTCTGCGTTCGCAGGTTGCAAAGCCTGCTTGTGCCGGCCCGCCGCCTGGTGGATCACCTGCGCGAGTCGGGCAAGCGATAGGCGCGGCGAATCCCCTTACTCAGTGAAAATCGGCGGAGATGCCGGGCGGCGGCGAGAAGCCGAGGTCGCCGCGCGCGATCACCGCCTCGCGGCCGCCGTGCGCCGCCAGCAGTTCGGCCTGGCGCTTCTTCGCCCGGGCGTCGACCGCCTCGGGGTCGAGCATGGCGCGCAGCTTGGCCTCGCAGGTCGCCAGCGTCGCCCGGTGCGCCGGGTCGCGCGACAGATCGATGGTTTCGTGCGGATCGGCCTTGAGGTCGAACAGCTGCGGCTCGTAGAGCGCGTAGTGGACGTACTTGAAGCGGCCGTGGCGGATCGCATACGCGCCGGTCTTCGAGCCCATGCCGTGATACTCGCTGAGCACGGTGCGGTCCGGGGTTTCGCCCGCCGCTAGGCGCGCGACCGAGACGCCGGGGTGGTCGGGCTCGACCATGCCGGCGTCGCTTTCGCCGACGCCGTCGATGATGAAGGGATAAAGATCGACCAGCGAGCAGGGCGTTTCCACCGTCTTGCCCGCCGCGAAGCCGTCGCCGGCGCAGATCAGCGGCACGCCGCAGGTTTCCTCGTACAGGGTCGACTTGCCCCACAGCCCGCGCTTGCCGAGCGCGTCGCCGTGGTCCGAGCAATAAACGATGCGGGTCTTGTCGCCGAACCCCGCCGCGTCGAGCGCGCCCATCACGTGGCCGACCTGTTCGTCCATGAAGCTGCACAGGCCGAAATAACCGGCGACGGCGCGGCGCACGTCGGCCTCGGTCTTGAAGTAGTCGTCGAAGTTGAAGGCGGTGGCGTAATCGCGTACGTAGGGATGGTTGGGCCGTTCGTTGCGGCCGTAGAGCATCGGCAGCGGCAGGGCCGGGTCGTTGTAATAGCGATAGAAGTGTTCCGGCGGCGCGGTCAGCGGATAGTGCGGGCTGACGAACGACACGAACAGCACCCAGGGCTTGTCTTTGTGCTTCGGCGCGCTCTCGTGCAGCCAGATCTGCGCGCGGGCCGCGATCTCGCGGTCGTATTGGGTATAGATGCTTTCGCCCGGCCCGGCCATGCGCGCCATCTTGTAGGCGGCGCCGCGCACCGGCAGGTCGTCGCGCACCAGGCCCATCAGGTCGCCCTTGCCCTCGATGATGTGCATGGGGACGATGGTCTCGGAAAATCCGTAATCGTCGTCGTCGGAGCGGAAGTGCAGCTTGCCGATCGAGGCGACGTGATGCCCGGCCTCGCGCAGCCGGTGATGCCAGCTCGGCACCGATCCGTCGTAGGCGTCGGCGTTGTCCCAATAGCCGATCTGGTGGATGTACTTGCCGACCGCGAACGAC
>CAZDFF010000022.1:0-22867 GCA_964504425.1 uncultured Hyphomicrobiales bacterium | reverse complement strand
GGTTCTTTCCGCGTTGCCGCCGTCGCCGGCTGAAACTTTCGACACCCAGGATCAGACGACCCAGACGAATTTGAACCAATTGCTCGATATCTCACGAGCAATCACCGAGGCGATCGAGGCGGGTCAGACACAACTCAGCTTCTACGAATTGCAGTTGCAGGAATTGCAAGAGCAGCTCGTTGGGTTCGGCGATATCGATGTCGATGTTCCCTTGCTGATTGCCCAGATCACGGCAGAGGTCGTCTTCGACGCATCCGACGTGACGGCGCTGGAAAGCGCATCGAGCATGTTCGGGCAGGGCGTGGCGACGGCGGCCGCGGCGGAACAATTGGCGGCGACGGCGAGCAGCAGCCTGAACATCGAAGTTCCCCTCCGCGCCGCTGCGGCGGGGATGGATGCGGCCGACGCGCAATACTTCCTCGGCCAGACCACGTCGAGCCTCGACGCGTTGGGCGCGTCCTCGGCGACGGCGGCGGCGCTTCAGACGATCATGAACGTCGCCAATGCCGCCCTGGTGCAGGCGGGGACGAAAGGCGGCGGTCTGTCGAACAGTGCCGTCGTCGCGATCCAGGCGGCGGCGGCCGAAGCGGTGTCGATCGCCAATAGCGTGGCGCTGGTCGTCAACGGCGCGATCTGGGCCACCAACGTCGCCAAGGAAGCGGGCCTGACGGCGGCGAAGGCGGCCAAGCTGGCGGGCGGTAACTCGGCGGCGTGTTTGGCGGCGGCGGATGCCGCATACGTCAGTTCCTATGCGTCGTCGCTTCAGACCTATCTGACGAATAACCAGGTCGGCGTCGCCAACCCCGTGCATCGCGACGACTTGCCGTCCCTGGTAGCGGATATCCAGGGCTTGGTCACGGTCATCATTCAAGCCGCGCAAACCGGCACCGTCAGCACGTTCCTCAGCGAGATGCTGACCAGCGCGGCGGCGACGGCCGCCAAGGCGGCCGAGTCGGCCACCAAGGCGCTCGCAACGATCAATGCGCCGAATGCGGCGGACATGATCGCGAATGGCAAGCTTGCGCTTGCCGCCGCCAAGGAAGCGACGACGCTGCTTCAAGATTCGGACACGAAGTACAATGCCCAATTCGATCTCGCGGCGGCGGGCATGGATCCCACAGTCTTCGGCCGCGCAACCACGGCCAAAACGGCGAAATCGACGGCATCCGACAGCGTGACATCGGCGACCAGCGCGATCGCGGCGTCATCGGATGCCATTCAGGCGGCGGCGGACTACATCGACGGCTCGGCGCAGCAAGACGTGGCCGATGCATCGGTCGTCGCGGAAGATGCCGTCGAGGTTGCAGAGGACGCGCAGGAAGCCCTCGACGCTGCAGCCGAAGCGGTGGCGCAGGCGCGCCTCACGCTGGTCGACCGGCTTGTGGCCGAGGCCGTTGCTGTTGCCAAGGCGCAGGTCTTGCAGGCAGCGGTGGTTACCGCGACCGCGCGCGTCGCCGAGGCCCAGAAACAAGTCGACGACGCGACCGACGCGCGCGACGACGCCCAGGCCGCCTACGACGAAGCCAAGGCAGCAGCGGATGCCGACCCGACGAACGCCATCAAGGCCGCCACCGCGACGCTGAAACAACAACTTCTCGCCAACGCCGAGGCGGCGCTCGATTTCGCCGAGGATGTGCGCGACCTGTTCCAGGGCGCGCTCGACACGGTTCAACTCGCCTACGACGATCCCAACGATCCGGACGCGTTGGATGCGAAGAAGGCCGCCGAGGATGCCGTCGCGGCGGCGGATGAAGCCCGAGACATCGTCGATTCGCTGGCCGATGCCGCTACCGAGAAATTGACGGAGGCATTGGGCGCGACCAACGATGCCGCCGACGCGACCGCCGCCCTGGCGCGCGCCGAAGGATATCTGTCCGTCGCCCAGGCCGCTGCGGAAGGGCAGGCGAAGGCGGCGTTCCTGATCGCGCTCGACGATCTGCAGGAATTGGTCGACGCGGCGGAGGATGCGGCCGAGGCCGTTGCCTTGCATACCGCCGAGGCGCGGGCCAACGCCATCATCGGCACCGCCAATAAAATCGCCGCACACGCCGCCGCCGATGCGGCGGAAGAGGCATTGATCGATGCTGCCGAGGATCTCGGCCTAACGCTGACGGATCAAACCGGCGGTGCCGCGTTGCAGGCGATTCGCGATGCCGTGGCCGAGGCGTTGGCGGCGGTTGAAGACGCCGCCGACCTAAACTATGCAAATCAGTCGGCGGCTGCCGCCGCAGCCCGTGCGGAGGCCGTCGAGCGCGCCCAGCAGGCAGCCGCCGATGCGCTGCAATCGGCCGATCTCGCCGAATCTTCGCTCGCCGTCGCCGACGCGGCGGCGGCGCTGGCCGACGTCATCAACCCGGAACCGGTCGATCCGGCGGCGCTGCAGCAGGCCTTGGCCGACGCGCTTGCCGCCAACGACACCGAGTCTGCGAACTCCCTGTCGCAAAAACAGGCGGCGCTCGAGGCGTTCCAGGCCGCGGCGAAGGCCGTCATCGCCGACGAAGGGTTGGTGACGGCGAAGGCCGGGACGACCGCCGGCACCATCGTGTTGACATCGAACGTCAAGGGCCTTGCCTTCACGGCGACGGCCGGCGCCGCCGACGGCGGACAGGGCGGCCCGAACGGTGCCTCGGTCGCAACCTCGGTTCCGAGCTCATCCGGCACGGCGCAGGTTTCCACCGTCACCGTTTCCGGCACGCCGCAGGTTGGCGACGTCTATACGATCGCCATCAATACCGCGCAGGTCGACACGGTAACGCTGAAAGGCAGCGTCGAGGCCGGGGACACTTATAGCGTCACCATCGACGGGGACACCGTGACCTATACGGTGCTGGGGACCGAGGCGAATCTCGCCGCCGTGCGCGGGGCCCTGGTGTCGGCGATCAACGCCAACGCAACGGTCGCGGCCAAGGTCACGGCGGCAAGCGGTCCGGGCGGCGTGTTGACGCTCACTGCCGACGTCCCGGGCACCGCATTCGAGGCCACGGCGGCGGCCGGCAACGTCGGTGGCGGCGTTCCTGACAATGCCGCCGATCTTCAAACCACGACGATCAACGTCGCCGGTGGGACGATCACGGTCACGCTGACCGCGGCGGAAAATACGTTGGCGCTGGCGACGAAAAAAATCGTCGAGGCGATCAATACGGACGTGTCCGTCGGCGGCGCCCAGGGCAAGGCCGAGGGACTGGCATTGGCCGCCGCCAAGGCGGCCGAGGCCGCTGCCGCCGAAGCGGCGACCCAGGCGACCCGCGCGGCGTCGTTCAAGCTGTTGGCCGAGACGGCGGCCGGGGAAGCCGTCGAAGCCGAGGAAGACAACGATGCCGCCGCCGCCGCGACCGCCGCGTCGGCAGCCGCGTCGGCGGCTGCCACGGTGCGCGAAGCCGCGCTTGCCGCCAGCGCGGCGGCGACGCAGGCCAGTCTTCAGGCCAAGGCCGCGGCGCTGGCCGCCGCCGGTGCCGGCAAGGATGCGGCCGCCTACGCGAGTCGTGCCAAGGAAGCGGCGGCATTGGCCGCGCAAGCCTCCGGCGCCGCCGATCAGTCGCGCAACAGTGCCAACGATTTCGCCGCGACCGCAAAGGGCGCGGCCGATCTTCAGGAAGCCGAAGACCAGGCGGCCGAACTCGCCGCCGAAGCCGCCGAAGCGGCGCGCGCTGCGGCCGAAGCCGCCGCCACCCAGGCCCAGGAAGCGGCCGACCAGGCCGCCGCCGACCGCGCCGCGATCGAGGCTGCCGCAGCGGATACGGCGGGTTCCTTGGCCGACGAGGCCGAGAACTTCGCCGAAGACAACGATCCCGATACGCTGGACGCCGCGCAGGCGACCGAACTCGCGCAGCAGGCGGCCGAAAATGTTGACCCCGAAGCCGCGCGCGCCGCGGCCGATGCCGCGCGTGCGGCGGCCGATGCCGCCGTGGCCAAGGCCGATGCCGCTGCCGAAGCAGCGTTGGGCAAGGGCGCCGCCGCGCTCGAACAGGCGCAGCGCGCCGCCGAAGCCGCATCCAAGGCGCTGGTCAGCGCGGGCGTCGCCGAAGCCGCCGCGCAGGTCGCGGAAAACGCGTCGGGCGCGGCCAAGGCATGGACCGACGGCACCGCGTCGTCGGATCGTGCCGAAGCGGTGCAGCAAGCAGGCGAAGCGGCGGCGACCGCGTCCGCCGCGGCAACCGCCGCCGCCGCCGCGGTCAAGACGGCGGCCACGGCCGCGTCGGCGGCCGTCGCGCCGACGGTGGCGCTGGCATCCGCCAAGGCGGCGGTCACGTCGCGCGAAGCATCGTTGACCGAAGTCCAGGCGCGTCGCGCCGCGGCCGACGACGGGCAAGCGACCGATTCCGCGATCGAAAAGGTGTGGAACTCCGCCGTTACCCAAGCCCAAAAGGCGCTGGCCGACGCCAAGGCCGGCGTCGAGTCGGCGCAGGCGGCATACGACGCCGCGATCTCGGCCGCCGAGGTCGCGCAAGCGACCGCCGAATCCGCGTCGCTGGCCGCTTCCGCCGCCGCCAAGGTGGCGGCCGAGGCGTCGCTGCTGGCGAGTTTCTCGTCCGCGTTCGAAATCGGCGCCCACAACACGGCCCAGGCGCGTGCCGACAATGCGGTCGCGGAAATCGTCACGGTCGTGGCCAAGGCGTTCGCCGACGTCGAAGCCGCCGCCAAGCAAGCCGCCGATCAAGCCGCCGCTGCCGACGCGGCGGCCGAACTCGGTGTGCCCGACGGCGGCGCGGCTAACGCCGCGCGGGACGCTGCGGAGGATGCGTACGAGGCCGCGGCCTTGGCGCTTGTCAACGCGGCCAAGTCGCTCAATCTATTTTTGTCGACGGAAACCTTCCAGGCGGCCGTCGATGCGATCAAGACGGCGGTCGAAAAGGCCACCACGCTGGACGATCTTCCAGACGGTGTCGTGCCGACGGCGTTTCTGGAAAGCGTGCAGGAGCAAGCCGACGCCGACCAACTGACACAAGTCGCTTCGGTCAAGGCGGTGCTCGATTCCGCGGCGCAGGCGATCAACGCGGCCGAGGCAAGTTTCGACGCCGCCGCCAACAGCGCCATCGTCGCGAACGCGGACGACAACGCTCGCGAAGCCGCGCGGGTCGATGCCGCTATCGCGGCGATCAATGCCTCGAAGGCAGCGGCGTTTGCGGCGTCCGAAAAAGCCGCGTCCGAGTTGGCCGACGCGACGGCGGCCAAGTCGGCGGCGGCGACGCGCCTTGCCGATACCCAGGCGGTCAACAACGCGGCGACCAAGGCGGCGGCATCGCGCGATGCGGCCGAAGACGCGGCGGAGCAGGCCCAGCAAAGCCTGACCGCGGCGAAGACGGCGCTCGCGGCGGCGGAAACCCAGGCGGCGCTCGCCAAAACCGCGTTCGATTCGTCGGCTGCCGCGGCGATTGTCGATCCCAAGGCTTATGCCTCGGTGCAGACCGCCAACGACCGCGCCCAGGCGGCGGTCGCCAAGGCCAAGACGGCGGTGGCGGAGGCCCAGGCCGCGGCCGATTCGGCGACGGCGGCGGCTACCGACGCGGGCGTCCAGGCGACGCTCGCGCTCAAAGCGGCGACCCTGGTGGCGCAATCGGACACGGTCACGCTTTCGGGCACGGTCGAAGCCGGCGACACCTATTCGGTCACCATCAACGGCACCAAGGTCACCTATACCGTCACCGGCAACGAGGTCAATGCGGCGGCGGTGCGCACGGGTCTGATCAACGCTATCAATGCCAACGCCACGGTGGCGCCGGTCGTTACCGCTCAGGCGGGCGCGCAGGCCGGACAGATTCTTATTACCGGCGACACGTCGGGCGTGTCCTACACGATTTCGTCGACCGCATCGAACGCGGGCGCGAATCAAAACACCGCCAGCTTGACGAACGTCACCAAGGCGGCCGGCGTCAATCTGGCGGCCGCGCAGAATGCATTCAATGTCGCCGATGCGGCGGCCGCGTCCGCGACGACGGCGGCCGCGAACGCCCTCGCCGCGTATAACCAGGCGAACGGCGTGGCCATCCCCGGCAGTCCGACGCTCGAACAATTGGCGCCGTTGGTGACACAAACCGCCGGATTTGCGAGCGCGGCGGCAACCGCCGCCGCCGCCGCCGAAGTTCAATCGACGCTTGCCGAGACGGCGTTGGCGAACACGCCGAAAACGGCGACGGCGCGAGCCGAATCGCAATCCGCCGCCGATGCCGCCCAGGCCGCCTCGGCGACGGCCGCCGGCATCGCCCAGGTCGACACGGTTACCATCGCCGGCACGATCGAAGCCGGCGATACCTATTCCGTGACTGTCGGCGGCACGACGGTGACCCATACGGTGACCGGCGTCGAAGCGAACATCGGCGCGGTGCGCGACATTCTGGTCGGGTTGGTCAACGGGAATTCGATCATTGCCGGTTCCGTGGCGGCGGCGGCCGGATCCGGCAGCGGGCAGATCGTGCTGACGGCGAATACGGCGGGCGTTGCGTTTATCGCCAAGACCTCGGCGACCAACGCGGGCTCCAATGTCAATACCGCGACGATCTCGACGACGACGGCTAATCTCGGCGGCTCGACCGAAATCGCACAGGTCGACACGGTGACGCTGGCCGGCACCATTGACGTCGGCGACGCGTACAACGTCACCGTCAACGGCACGACGATTACGCGGACGGCGGGATCCGGCGACACGCTGACCAGCATCCGAGACGCGCTCATAAACTCGATCAACGGAAACGAACTGGTGGGGGCGTCCGTCACCGCCAGCGCCGGCGTCACGTCGGGACAGATCACGCTGACAGCGAAAACGGCGGGAGTTGCATTCACCGCGTCGGCCCAGGCGGTGAACGTGGCGGCCGGTACCAACGACAACATTGCGGTGGTGTCGACGACCACGGCCAATCTGCGCGGCGCCGACGATATCGCCGCCGACGCGGCGACGTCGGCCCAGGCGCAGGTCACGGCGGCGCAGGCTGAAGCGGGCATTGCCCAGGCCGCCGCCGCCCAGGCCGCGGTTTCCGTCGCCGCCAAGGCGGCCTCGACGGCGCTTGCGATCGCGTCGGCGACGGCGACGGCCAAGGCGTCCGATTCCGATCCAGCGACCAAGGACGCGGCGCAGTCGGCGCTGGAGGCGCAGACCGCCGCAACCGCCGCCGAAGCCGCCGCCGCCGCCGCCTTGGCGGCCGCCAGTGTCGGCGACGAGGGCGCATTGGCGACCGCGCGCACGGCCGCCACGAATGCGGCATCGGAAGCCGCGGCTGCTGCCGCAAACGCGCAAAGCGCGGCAACCGCCGCCCTTAATGCATTGCTTTCGGCCGTTAGCGGCCTCGGATTGACTCTTCCGGCCCAAACCGCCGACGCGGCGGTGACCGCGATCACCGCGTACGCGACACAGCTTCGTACCAGCGCCAATACCATCGCCGCGCAGCGAAGCGATCCGTCCGCTGCCGACACGGCCAAGACATTGTTGGACGCGGCCTTGAAGTCGCTGACCGGCGCCAGTGTCGCGGTCGTCGCTGCGCAACGCAGCGCCGATGCGGCTGCTCAGGCCTCGGGAAAAGCGGCGGCCAACCTAGCGCTGGCCGTTGCCGAGGAAGGGCAGGCGGCGTTGCAGGCGGCGGCCGACGCAGCGGCGATTCTGTCCGCCGACGAGCGCGCGGAAAACGCGGCGAAATCGGCCGAAGCCTCGTTCCAGACCGCTGTCGATGCCGCTGCCGACACGCTCGACGAGGCGCTGACGGCGATGGAGGCGACCCGCGATGCGTTGATCGCGGCGACGGAATTCGAAGAGGAGCACGATACGCCCGCCGCGCATACGGCCGTCGACAACGCGCGCGCGGCGGCCGTTTTGGCGGTCGATGTGATTGAAGACGCGATCTTCGCGGTGGAAAACGGAACAGACGACGCGGATACGGCCGGCGCCGATACGGCGGCGGCGATCCGGAACGTGATTACGGCGCTGGATTCGGCCATCGCCGAAACCAAGCAAAGCTTCCTTATCGGCGTTGCCGGCAACGTCGAGGCCAACGATTCCTATACGATCGACATTGCCGTCGCCCAGGTAGACACGGTCACGATTTCAGGCGCCGTCGAAGCCGGCGATATTTTCACGGTCACCCTGACGATTTCGGGGATCGCGCGGGAAATCTCGTATACGGCGCAGGCTGGCGACCTGTCGCTTGACGACGTGCGCGAAGGCCTGATCGCGGCGATCAACGCCGATGCGGACGTCAACGACACCGTCGTTGCGACGGAAGGCACCTTGGCGGGTGCTCTGGTGCTGACCGCGAAGACCGCCGGCACTGCCTTCACCACGGTGGCCGCGACCGAAGACCATGGCGTCAATCCGAACAACGCCATCGACGTCGCCAATACGGTGGCCAATTACGCCGAGACCATTGTCTACACGGTCGTCGGCAACGAGGCCAATCTGGCGGCGATTCGTACGGGCATCGTCAACGCCATCAACGATTCCGACGCCGACGCTCGCGTCACGGCGAGCCCCGGTTTCGGCAACGGCGAATTGCTGATCACCGTCGACGGCAAGGCCGACGCGGCCTTCGTGGTCACGGCCACGGCGCACAACGCGGGCGCCAATGCCAATACCATCACGGTTTCCAATTTCGGCGTCGAGGCGGCGCTTCGGGCATTCAAGTCGGGATTGACGGTCGCCGCCGACATCGCCGAGACCGTGCAGGAAGCGGTCACCGCGGCGGCGACGGCCGCCGGCACCGCGCGTGCGGCGGCCGATAGTTTCGGCGCCGAGGGTCCCGGCATCAAGGACAACGCGGCGACGCTGACCGTCACGACCGAAGCCGCCGATGGTGTCGCCGAAGTCGATACCGTCACCTTGGCGGGCACGGTCGAGGCCGGCGACACCTACAGCGTCAATGTCGGCGGAACCACCGTCACCTATACTGTTCAAGAAGGGGATGCGACGTTAGCCGACGTGCGCGACGGACTGGTCGACGCTATTAACGCGCACGGTGGGGTTTCGGCGATCGTCACCGCGGCGAACGGGGATGCCGATGCGACACTGACCCTAACCGCCGACGCACTCGATACCGGCTTTACCGCGTTCGCGACCGCCAGCAATCAGACGGTCGCCAAGGCGAACGGATTCGCCGATGCGGCAGCCGCGCAGGTTGCGGCGGCGGCGGCGGCAGCGGCGCTGGCTCAGGCCCAGGCGGTCGCGGCGGCCCAGGCGGCCTCCCAAGCTGTGGCCGGCGAGGCGAGCTTCGAACAGGCGCTTGCCAAGGCGGCCGAGGAAGCCGGCTTGATCGCCGCGCGTGCGGCGGCGGCGGCGGTGCCGACGGCGGTGGCCGACACGGCGACGGCGGCGGAAGACGACACCGTCAACATTTCCGTTCTGGGCAACGACAGGAACGGCTTGGGCGAAATCATCGTCGGTGCCTCGATCGCGTCGGTCGGCACGCCGGCCAACGGCAAGGTCACGGTCGTGCCGCAGGTCGATACCATCACCATCGCCGGTACGCCGGAAACCACCGACACTTATACGATCACGGTCAACGGAACGTCGGTCGTCTATTCGGTCGGCGCCGGCAATGCGACCCTGGCATCCGTGCGCGACGGGATCGTCACGGCCATCAATAACGGCTTGACCGGTCTGCCGGCCGTGACCGCGGTGGCGGTGTCGGGCACGACCGACAAGTTCACGCTGACGGCAAAGGTCCCGGGCCAGTCGTTGACGACCGACGTCGCCACCAACAATGCAGCGCCGAACGCCGACAACACAATTTCCGTGAACACGACGACGACGAACGGCACCATCGTCTACACCCCGAAGCCAAATTTCAACGGCACCGACAGCTTTGCCTACACCATTGCCAGCAACGGCACGCCGCCCGCGTACAGCTCGGCGACCGTTACCGTCACCGTCAACGCGGTGAATGACGCGCCGGACGCAAAGTCCGACTTCGCTGTGACGGCGAACGACAGTTCGGCGGTCACGTTCAAGGTCCTGACCAACGATACTGACATCGACGGCGACACCCTGGCGGTCGCGAAGGTCAACGGCAGCGCTATCGTCGCCGGTCAGATCATTACGCTGGCATCCGGCGCGCGGGTCACGGTCGCGCCGAACGGCACCTTCACTTACGACCCGAACGGCGTGCACAAGGGGCTCCGCGCCGGTCAAACGGCGACCGAGACGTTCACCTACGCGGTCAGCGACGGGCACGTCGGCGCCAACGACGACAATACGGCCGCGAAGAATGCGACGACGGCGAACGCGACGGGCATTAATCAGGTCGACACGTTGACCATCGCCGGCACGATCGACGCCGGGGATTACTACACGGTCGTCGTCAACGGAACGACAATTGTCTACACGGCGAAATCCGGCGACACGCTGACGGCCGTGCGAGACGGCCTTGTCGCGGCGATCAATGCCAACGCTACGTTGGCGCCATTGGTCACGGCGGCGGCTGGCGGATCGGCCGGGATATTGACGATCACCGCCGACGCGGCGGGGCAGGCGTTTACGTCGTCGGCGACGGCCAACAATGCCGGCACCGACCGCGAAACCGTAACGATCACCGTCACCGGGAGCAATGACGCGCCCGTGGCTCAGACGCAGACGCGGGCTTTAGCTGAAGACACGTCGATTTCCGCCGACAACTTTGCGACACGGGCGATCACGACGCCGAATGCCACGGGCGTCGCTCAGGTCGATACGTTGACGTTATCGGGTACGGTAGAAGCCGGCGATTTCTACAGCGTCACCATCAACGGCAAGACCGTCACCTATACCGTGACCGGCAGCGAAGGCGGGCTGACCGGGGTACGCGACGCCATTGTCGCCGCCATCAACAACGACTCGTTCGTCGCCGCGAAGATCACGGCGGCGGCGGGCGGCGGCGGCGGGATCACGCTGACGTCCGACGCACCGGGCACGGCATTCTTCTCGAAGATCGCGGCGGGCGGCACCGGGCATCTGGTCGCGATCGACGCGGATAACGGCGATACGCTGACCTATTCGCTGGCGCCAGGCGGGTCGCCGGTCAACGGCACGGTGACGATCGACCCGGCGACCGGAAACTACACATACACGCCGTTCGCCAATTATTTTGGGACGGATTCGTTCACCTATCGCGTGGTCGACTCCAGCGGGGCCTCGAGTCAGGCGAAAATCACGCTCAATATAACCGCCGTGAACGACGTGCCGGTCGTAGTCGCCGATTCGGCGACCGTTTCCGCGGGCCAGACGGTCATCGTTCGGCCACTGCAGAACGACACGGACGCCGACGGCGACACGCTGACGATTTCGAACGTTACCAACGGCACTTACGGTACGGTCACGATCGCGAACGCCGTCAAGCAAATCGACACGATCACGATCGGCGGCACGCCCGAAGCCGGCGATGTCTACAGCGTCACGGTCAACGGCACGACGGCAAGCTACACGGCACAATCCGGCGCCACGCTCGCGTCAATTCGCGCCGGCTTGATCAACGCAATCACGGCGAACGGCACGATCAACGGCGCCGTCGACATCGCCACTCCGGCAGCAGGTCAATTCACGCTGGCCGCCAAGGTCGCGGGCACGGCATTCACGTCGTCGGTCGCGACGACCAACGCAGCGGGTGGAAACGTCGACAACATCATCGTCAAGACGACGACGACTGCCAACGTGGTTGCCGGCAGTCGCGTCACCTACAATGCCGACTCGTCCCAATTGCAGGCCTTGGGCGCGGGCCAAACGGTGACCGATACGTTCACCTACACCGCATCCGACGGGAAGGGCGGGACAGCGACGCAAACCGTGACCATGACCATCGGCGGCGGCAACGATGCGCCGATCGCCGTCGCCGATACCGCGTCGGTGAACGAAGGCGGGTCGGTAGCCATTAACGTGAAAGCCAACGATTCCGATCCCGACGGCGATCCGCTGGCGATTTCGCTTGTTCAGCAGGGTACGCTAGGCGGTGTAACGATCAACCCGAACGGCACGTTGACCTATTCTGCCAGTCCCGCGACGACGAACGCACTGGCGCAAGGTCAGACCGCGACCGATACGTTCAATTACACGATCACGGATGGGGCGGGCGGGTTCGCCACGGCGACCGTCACGGTCACGATCAATGGCCAGAACGATACGCCGATCGCCGTGTCCGATACGGCGACGACGTTCGAAAACGGCCAGCCGGTCGCGATCGATATTCTTGCCAACGACAGCGACCCGGACACGGGCGAAACCGCGACATTGACCGTCATTTCGGCGACGTCAACGCTGGGCGCCACAATAGGAACCAGCGTCCCGAAAGTAGCTCAAGTCGATCAGGTTACCCTCGGCGGCACGGTGCAGGCGGGGGATATCTACTCGATCACGGTCAACGACACGGTCGTCTCGTACACGGCCGTTTCCGGCAATACGTTGTCCGATGTCCGCGGCGCCCTTATTACGGCGATCAACAATCATGCGACGATCGGCCCCATCGTCACGGCAGCGGCCGGTGCAGCGAACGGGGTTCTGACGATCACGGCAGATGTCGCGGGCAATGCGCTCAGGACCCGGGCGGAGGCTCTGAACGGCGGAAACATCGCCGACAACACCGCCTCGGTGTCGACGACGGTCAAGAACGTCGGCAACGGCGCCATCAGCTACGATCCGTCGAGCGTTTCGGCTTTCAACAGCCTTGGTCAAGGCCAGACAATCGCTGATACGATTACCTACACCATCCAGGATGCGCAGGGCGCTACGTCGACCGCCACCGTCTCCGTGCTGATTTCCGGCGTGAACGACGCGCCGACGGCCACGGCCGATTCGGTCGCTGGCGACAACATCGGAATTTTAACCGTCTCGGCGGCTCAAGGGCTGCTCGCCAACGACACCGATCCGGACGCGGTCGATGTACTGACGGTTACCGCATTCGATGCGACCAGCGCCTTGGGCGCGGCCGTCAGCGTCAGCCCCAGTGGCGCCTTCACCTATAATCCGAGCTTCTCCACGACACTTGGGAACCTCGAAATCGGCCAAGAGGTAACGGACACGTTCACCTACACGGTTTCGGACGGCCACGGCGGCACGGCGACGGCGACGGCGACGATCACCGTTACCGGCGACGCACAAGAAGTCGGCGGAACACAAACGGTTACGCTGCGCGCGGGCATTCGCGACATTTTGATCGGGTCGTTCGCCAATGATGTCATTACGCTTTCGGGCACGGCCGAAACTGGGGATCAGTTCCGCGGCGGATTCGGCAACGACACGCTGATCCTGGACTCCGGCAACGACACGATCACCGTGGTCGATACAGAAACGGTTGCGGGCGGTGCCGGCAATGACATCATTACCATCGACGGCGATGTTGGAGCGACGGTAAGCGGTGGCGCCGGCAACGATACGATTATCGGCGGGCGCGGTGCCGACAGCATCGACGGCGGTCTCGGCACCGATACCGTCAGCTACCAGAACGCGACGACGGGCGTCACCGTCAGCCTCGCGTCCGGGCAGGGAACCGGCGACGCGGTCGCGCCATTAAAGGCGCCGGCGCCAATCGGCGGCGAAGGCGAAGGCCAGGGCGGCGAAGGCGGCGGGCTGAGCGGTCCGATGTTCGGCGGCGCCGGCAACGACGCCATATCCGGCACCGCAGGCGACGATACGCTGGTGGGCGGATCCGGAAACGACAGTTTCCTGATCTCGACGGGCAACGACGTCATTCAAACCGGCGGCGGCAACGACACGCTGTTCGTCGAAGATGCCGAAATCCTGAGTGCACGGTTCGACCCGACGACGGGGAATTTGCTGTTGTCGCTGGAACACGACGGCACGGGCGAACTGTCGACCCTGACCATCCAGGGCCACGGCACGAATCCCCTGGGACGGATCGCCGCATTCGGGGGCGGCGGCGAATTCGAATACGATTCGCCGAACGATCCGGGCGGCGCGAGCGCGGACGTCTATCGCGTCGCGCCGTCGTTCAACGATACTGGCGCGACCGCGAACACGGCGTTCGCGGGCAGCGACGTCGCCGACGTCATCCTGGCGGGATCGGGCGACGACTTTATCTTGGGTAACGGCGGTAACGACGTCATCAACGGCGGCGCCGGCGTCGACACCGTCGATTACGATCACGGCCCGTTCGGCGTCGGTATCGCGGTGAATTTGTCGACGACCGCGATCGGCGGCATCGCCGCGGGAACGTCGACGGCACTGGGTTCGCCGGCTGGGAACGTCTTCGGCACCGACACATTAACAAGCATCGAGAACGTCGTCGGCACCCAGTTCGACGACGTCCTGATCGGCGGCGACGCGGCCAACTTCCTCGAAGGCAATAACGGTAACGACACCATCATCGGCGGCGGCGGCGACGACATATTGGTCGGCGGCGGCGGCAACGACCGGCTCGAAGGCGGCGCGGGCAACGATACCCTGGTCGGCGGCGACGGCAGCGACATTCTTCTCGGCGGCGCCGGCAACGACCGGATTTATTACAAAGGTTCGGAGTCTTCAACACACGATGGCGGCGCCGGCATCGATACCCTCGACCTCAGCCGCTATTTCAACAACGAGGCGTCCAACATCGATCTAAGCGTGCTGGGCGCGACGGTCACGGGATTCGAACGCATCGACCTCGGCTCCCACGAAAGCCCGGTCACGCTCCCGCTGACGGCTGGAGTCGTCCAGCAGATCACGGGCGGCGGCGGAGTTCTGCAGATCGTCGGGGTCGGCGCCGACATCGTCACATTGGACCAATGGGTCGCCAAGGGTGGGATCACCGACGGCGGCAAACAATTCAGCGTTTACACGTCGGGCGCATCGACGATCCTGGTGCAGGCCGGCCTCGGGACGACGGGGATCAACTCGATAGTCGATGAGGAAATCCCTGGTAGCCTTTTCGATACGTTGGTCAACGTCGAAAATCTGATCGGTTCGGCGTTTGCCGATACCTTGACGGGCAACGAAGCCGCTAACGTCATTTCAGGCGGTGCTGGGTTCGACACGCTGATGGGCGCAGGCGGCGCCGACACGCTGACCGGCGGCGCCGGTAACGATACGTTCCGCTACACGGCGGCGGCGGATTCCGGAACGGCCACGGGCCTACGCGACACCATCGCTGACTTCAATCCGGCGGAAGACAAGATTTTCCTCGATGGCCTGCTGTTGAATTCGCCGACGTTCATCGGCGCCTCGGCGTTCACGGGGGCGCGTACCGCCACCGAAGTGCGTTTCAACGCGACCGGCAACGTATTGCAGATCGACCTCGACGGTTCCGGCACGGTCGACATGGAAATCCTGCTGCCGAATACGACGTTGGCGGCATTGCAGGCCAATCCGAATTTCGTTGCCGGCACGGCGCGGCCCAATGTAGCGCCGACGATCGCCGATCCGGCGCCCGAAGAGAACGCCGTCGAGGATGTGCCGCTCAATCTCGCCGACGTGGTGATCGCGGACGCCGACGGCGACCCCGTGACCGTCACGCTGACTTTAAGCAATCCGTCTTCCGGCACCCTGAGCGCCGGCACGTCCGGCCAAGCGACCGCAACATTCAACGCCGGGACCGGCACGTGGCAGGCTTTCGGTACGGCGGCCGACATCAACGCGCTACTGGCCGGTGTCGTCTTCACCCCGGCGGCGAACGTCAACGGCGAAGTTACGATCCAGATTTTTGCGTCCGACGGTCGCGGGACGCCGACGGTCGCGACCAAGACCATCGACATTGTGCCGGTGAACGACGCGCCGATCATCACCGTGCCGTCGCCGGTTTCTTCGACCGTCGACTATGCCGGCATCGAGGATCAGGCATTATTTATCTTCCCCCAGGTCTCGGACGCCGATCTTGATTTCGCATCCCTGAGCCTCGCGCCGGGCGGCGAGCCGGCTAACGGCACGGTCTTCGCCGGCGAAGGCGGCTTTGAATATACGCCGTTCGAAAACTTCAACGGCCTCGACTCGTTCACCATTCAGGCAGACGACGGCAACGGCGGGGTTACGACCAAGACCGTCACGGTCGAAATCACGCCGGTAAACGACGATCCGACCCTGTTTGCCCTAAAGGGCGGACCGAACCCCGCCTTCACCGAAGGCGAGGGCGCGGCCCTGATCGCGCCGACAATCGACGTGGACGACATCGATTCGCCCAACTTCGCGGGTGGGGCGTTGACCGTCTCCATTTCCGAAGGGGGACATTCGGCCGACCGTCTGACGATCTTGTCCAGCGGCCCGGCCGGCGTCCAGGCGACGGGCAACGCCATCTCCTTCGCCGGCGTGCCGGTGGCGACATTCTCGGGCGGCAACGCCATCGGCGTTCCGCTGGTCGTTTCCTTTAACGCCACCGCAACCGTGGCCATCGTCGAATCGATCGCCCGTGCGGTTGCCTTCAACAGCGCGGGCGGTCTTCCTAGCGACGGCACGCGCACGATCTCTTTCGTCGTCACGGACGGCGACGGCGGCACCAGCATTCCGGAAACGGTAGATATCGACGTGTTTCTGGCCGACGACGCGGACCGCACCATCGTCGGGGGCGCCACCGACGACGTTCTGACCGGCAACCTGGGCGACGACACCATTTCCGGCGGCGACGGCAACGATACGATTTCCGGCGGTGATGGCAACGACATCATCGACGGCGGCGTCGGCAACGACATCATCGACGGCGGCGTCGGCAACGATCTTATCGCCGGCGGAGCCGGCAACGACGCTCTATACGGCGGCGCCGGCGACGATTCGCTCTACGGCGGCCTTGGCGACGATTACGTCGACGGCGAAGAGGGTAACGATATTCTTGTCGGCGGCGCCGGATTCGGCGGCGATACCTACGTCGGCGGCGCCGGGACGGACACCGTCACCTACACCAGCGCGGATGAAGATCACAGCCTCATTATAAATCTACAGACCGGCGTCGCTTATGACGTCGATCCGATGACCCCGTGGATCGATACCGACGTTCTGATCGGCATCGAAAACGTGATCAGCGGTTCGGGCGACGACATCATCACCGGCAACAGCCTCGCCAACGTCATCGACGGCCGCGCCGGCGACGACACGATCGTCGGCGGCCTCGGCGCCGATACTCTGATCGGCGGCGACGGGAGCGATCTGTTCCGCTATGTGTCGTTGTCGGATTCGGTGCCCGGCGCGGGACGCGACACGATTACCGATTTCGATCCGTCGACCGACCAGATTTTCCTCGAAGAGCTCTTGCTCGGTTATCCGCAATTCATCGGCGCAGCCGCGTTCGCGGGCACTTATACGAACACCCAGGTCCGTTTCGACGAGGCCACCGGCATCCTGCAGATAGACACCGACGGCGACGGCGTCGCGGACATGGAAATTGCCCTGCCGGGGGTGACGCTCGACGACTTCGACGGCCAGGAAGGTTATCTGAACGGCACGGTCCGACCGAACGAAAATCCGACCCTGTTCGTGTCGGAGGAAACGCCGAACCCCATCTTTACCCAAGGGGAGGGCGCGGCCGCGATCGCCCCGGCCATCGACGTGAACGACGTCGATTCGCCCAATTTCGCGGGTGGCGCGCTGACGGTTTCGATTTCGCTAGGAGGGCAGGCGGACGACCGCTTGACGGTGTTGTCCGAGGGCCCCGCCGGCGTTCAAGTGACCGGCAGCACGATCTTCTTCGCGGGCGTCGCGGTCGCGACCTTCACGGGCGGCATCGGCGCCGATACCCCGCTTGTCGTCGCCTTCAACCCAACCGCGACCGTCGCGATCGCGCAATCGGTCGCGCGCGCAATTGCCTTCGACAGTGCCGGGGACATTGCCGCCGACGGGACACGGACGATCTCCTACGTGTTGACGGACGGCGACGGCGGCACCAGCGAACCGGAAACGGTCACGCTCGACGTGTTCCAGACGGCCGGCGCGGATCGCATCATCGACGGGACGCCGGATGACGACGTTTTAACCGGCAATCTCGGCAACGACACGCTCATCGGCGGCGCCGGCAGCGACGTCGTCTCGGGCGGGTCGGGCAACGATCTGTTCGACGGGGACGATACCTACGCCGGAACGCCGCCCACGAGCAACCAGGTCCTGCAACTGAACGGGCAAGGCAACGAAATCACGGCCGACGGTATCGACGTGGCCGGCAAGTCGTTCAGCGTCGAACTCTGGGCCAAGCGCGACGCCAACGATCGATACGACATCGCTGTCTTCCAGGGGCCCGCCACCGCCGACAGCACGGCACTCCATGTCGGCTACCGCGACGGCGATGTTTTCACGTTCGCCTTCTACGGCAACGACCTCGACTACCATGACGAGAATTCGACCGTGGGCGTGTGGGTGCATTGGGCCGCCACCTACGACGCCGAAACCGGCGAACGCACAATCTATAGGAACGGCGTGCTTGCCGCTCAGGATACGGCGAACGGCGACTACATCGGCACCGGCCCCTTGAGCATCGGCGGTAACGGTTACGGCTACGACGGCCAGATGGCCGACTTGCGTATTTGGGGCACCGTCCGCACGCAAGCCGAAATCGCGGCCGATATGAACAACTATGTGGCCCCGGATTCCGAAGGCCTGATCGCGAATTATCGCCTCGACGGGCAGACGGGTCCGGTCACGGGCGCCCCGGATGCGACGGGCAACGGCCACGACGGAATTGCGATCGGGAGTCCGGCCTACGTTACGGCAGTCGATCTTCCGGGTGCCCACCCGCAGTCGGGATACGATACCTACGCGGGTGGCGACGGGATCGACACGATCACCTACGCGACCACGACCGACGGCGTCGTTGTAGACCTATCGGCGGGTCGCGCGTTCGGGCGGGAAATCGGCATCGACCAGATCACCGGCATCGAAAACGTCATTGGCGGCGCCGGCAACGACGCCATCACGGGCGACAGCCTCGCCAACGTTATCGACGGCGGCGCCGGCGCCGACGTCATCGAGGGCGGTCTCGGTGCCGATACGCTGACGGGCGGAGCCGACGGCGATACCTTCTATTACAGGTCCGCCGCCGAATCCCTGCCCGGGCCGGCCTCGCGCGACACGATCACCGATTTCGATCCGGCGGTCGACCAGATATTCCTGGATGCGCTGCTGACGGATACGCCTTCGTTCATCGGTTCGGCCGCGTTCTCGGGGGGCTTCGCGAACACCGAGGTTCGGTTCGATCAAGCGACCGGGATTCTCCAGTTCGACACCAACGGGTCGGGCAGCGTCGATATGGAGATACGGCTCCAGGACGTGACGCTCGCCGATCTTGAGGCGAATCCCTACTTCGTCGCCGGCACGGCCAGGCCGAACAATCCACCGACGTTGAGCGGCAGCGGGATGGGCTCGTATCTCCAGGGCGGGGCGGCGGCGGTCGTCGCCGGCGACTTGGCGGTGTTCGACCAGGATATTTTCGCGGGCGACGTCGCTGATAATTTCGACGGCGGCACGCTGACCGTAACGATCGGTGCCGGAATTGACCCCGGCGACAGGCTTTCCATCGTGGACGGCGGCCCCGCCGGCTTCCAGATCGTCGGCGGCGTGGTTACGTTCGCCGGCACGGCGATCGGCACGGTGATCGGCGGCATCGTTGACAACAGCCCGCTGGCGATCGTCCTGAATTCGTCGGCGACCCAGACCGTTACCCAGGCGCTTCTGGGCGCAGTCACGTTCGAGAATGTCGGCATGCTTTCGAACGACGGCCAGCGGACGATTTCCTTCACCCTGACCGACGGCGACGGCGGCGCCAGCAACACGGTCGTCAAAACGCTCGACGTTTTCCTTCCCGCGACGGCGCCGCGCACGATCCCGGGCACCGACGGCGACGACGCGATCGTCGGCAACCTGGGCGACGACACGATTTCCGGCGGCGCCGGCAACGACATGCTTTCGGGCGGGGGCGGCAACGACATCATCGACGGCGGCCCGGGCGACGACACGATTTTCGGCGGCGGCGGCAACGACACGCTGACGGGCGGATTCGGCGGCGACAACGTCTCGGGCGGCGACGGCGACGATTTGATCGTCGCGACGGCGGGCGCCGAACCGACAGCCGCGGGCGGCCCGGCCCTGGCATTGGATGGGGACGGCGACTCGATATCGGTCGACGGCATCGATCTCGCCGGCAACTCGTTCAGCATCGAATTCTGGGTCAAACGCGCCGACGACAGCCGGACCGATTTCGTCATTCTCCAGGGCGATGGCAGCGGAGAAAGCACGTACCTTCACCTCGGCTATCGCGATTTCGGGAATTACTTCTCGATCGCCTTCTACGGCAACGACCTCGACTACTCCGACACGACGACGAACGAAGGCGTATGGGTGCATTGGGCGGCGACCTACGACGCCGATACCAATGCCCGGAAGCTCTACAAGAACGGCGTACTGGTCGCTCAAGACACGGCGAACGGCGATTTCGTCGGCAGCGGCCCAATGACCATCGGCAGCATCGAAGGCCAATTGGCCGACGTCCGCATCTGGGATTCGGCCCGCGACGCTGCGGATATCGCCGCCGATATGAATACCTTCGTGTCGGCAAACACGCCGGGCCTCATCGCGAATTACCGTCTCGACGGAACGCCAGGACCGGCGACCGCCGCCGTGGACGCGACGGGCAACGGGCATAACGGCGTCGTGGACGGCAACCCGGCGTATGTCGCGGCGGCCGACCTTCCCGGAACCCATCGGGTCGCGCCCGACGATACGTACACGGGCGGCGACGGAATCGATACGATCAGCTACGCGACCGCGACGAATGGCATTGTCGTGAATCTTTCGGCGAACCAGGCGACGGGATCGGATATCGGCACCGACCATATCTTCGGCATCGAGAACGTCGTCGGCGGCGCGGGCAGCGACACGATCGCGGGCGACGACAACGCCAACATGATCGATGGCGGCGCGGGCAGCGACACCATCTCGGGCGGCGCGGGCGACGACGTTATCGTCGGCGGCGACGGCGACGACGACATCACGGGCGGCGATGGTGACGATACGCTGACGGGCGGCCTCGGCAACGACTTCCTCGGCGGCGGCGCCGGGACCGACACGGCGGTTTTCGACGGCAACTACGCCGATTACTTCATCACCGGCCACGACGGCGAGGTCGTGGTCACGAAATCCAACCCGGATTCGCAAAGTCCGCCGCTGTCGACCGCGTTCACCGATAACGTCGAATTCTTCCAATTCACCGATCGCACCGTTTCGTTGGCTGAAATCGCCAACACGCCGCCGACGATTTTGGGGGCGACGGCGTCGGGTGGGCGCTTGCAGTTCGACGGAGTCGACGACGTTGTGGCCGTATCGAACGCGGCATCGCTGCTGCCGGGGTCGAGCGCCTTCACCATCGAGGCCGCGTTTATTACGTCGGCGTCCGGGTCCTACCAGAACATCGTCTTTATGGGCGATTTCTCCACCAACGCCGGTCTGGACATCACGATCGACCCAAGCGGGATACTGAGCGCCGGGGTGAACAACGTTTTCTCGCTGGATTCGGGCATCGATGTGAGCGACGGCGCGTGGCATCAGGCCGCGTTCGCCTACGACGGTGCCAGTACGTATACCCTGTATTTGGACGGTGTCGCGGTCGCGACCAAGACCGACGGCGCGGCCCCCAATATCGCTTCCGGTCCGATCAGCATCGGCGCGGGCCACACGGTCAACCATTTCGAGGGTCAGATCGACGAGGTTCGCATCTGGTCCGAGGGCCGCACCGAGGCGGAAATCGCCGCTAACTACAACCTTGCGCTGCCGAATCCGACGTCGGAACCGAACCTCGCCGCCTACTGGACGTTCGACGACGTCGTCGATGGCGCCGCCCCCGATCTTTCGGGCAACGGCCATGCCGCGCAACTTGTCCATTACGACGGCGTGCCGACGAAACCTACGGCGAGCTTCCTGTCGTTCGACGGCGTGAACGACGTCGTCACTACGGCTTCGTCTTCGGCGATCGGGTTCGGCGGCAACGACTTCACGGTCGAGACTTGGTTCCGCACCGACACGCCGCCGAGTGTCGTCGGCGCCATCCTCGCCATCGGCTCGGGCAGTGCCTCCGGCAACGTCGGCGCGATTCGAATGGGCTCCACCGGCGGGGTCACGTTCGAATTGACCAACATCGGCGGCGCGGGCTCCACGGGCACCAACTACGCCGACGGCGAATGGCACCACGTCGCCGCGGTCTACTCCGGCGGACACATCGACCTCTACGCCGACGGCGTGTTCGTCGGGCAGTCGACCAAGACCGCTGCGATCGCCGCCGGCCCGGTCTCGCTCGGCGGGTCCAACGGCAGGTATTTCGATGGCGACATCGCCGAAGCCAGGGTGTGGGACCACGCCCTGACGCAAGCCGAAATCCAGACCCAAATGGACACGCAACTGATAGGCACCGAATCCGGCTTGGTTGCCTATTTCCAGGCCGACGAGGGTACGGGAACGACAATCGCGGATTCGTCCTCGACCGGCCTCGTCGGCACGATCTCGGGGGCGGTCTGGACGGCGCCGTCCGTGGATCCCGATCCCACGCCCCTGTCGCTCGGACCCAACGTCGCCCGCGCGATGGACTTCGACGGCGTCGGCGACCGGATCGAATCGAATGCCGACGTTTCCGACCGGAGTTTCTCGTGGGAATTTTGGAGCTTCCGCGACGTCGCCACGCCGCACGCCAACTTCGCCCTGACGCAAGGCAATACCTTCGACAGCAACCAGAGCCTCAGCATCGGCTACTACGGCACGGCCAGCAACGGCGACCTCTCCGACATCTTCGTGTTCGGCTTCTATAACAACGACGTCGTTTACGAGAATACGACCGACGACACTGGCCAGTGGGTGCATTGGTCCGGCACCTACGATGCCGACACCGGCGCGCGGAAACTCTACAAGAACGGCTTGCTGGTGGCCGAGGACAACGCGCTCGACACCCAGGTCCACGGCATCCACGCCGGCGGCGTCTCCGGTTCCGGCCTTATGTCGGTCGGCGGCCGTACCCCCGGCGCCGATTCCTTC
>CAZDFF010000021.1:0-22908 GCA_964504425.1 uncultured Hyphomicrobiales bacterium | reverse complement strand
CGGCATCCGCGTGCCGGTGTACCTGCTGGTCACCAAGGCCGACCTGATCGCCGGGGTCGACCTGACAAACGAATCCCCCGACGTGACCACCATTTTGATCGACTTGGCGCAACGCGAGTCCATGAATCGGTCGGCCCATTTCGCCTCGGGGCTGATCAAGGAGATCGGGCGCGAAACCAATTTGCTGCGCAATACGCACCGTTTTGCCGGGTTCGCCGTTCTAAAGGCGCCGGACGTGCCTTCGGTGCTGCTGGAGCTCGGGTTTCTGTCCAACAAAAAGGACGAAAAATCCCTGAATTCCAAGGGCTATCGGGCCAAGATCGCGGCCGCCATCGTGCGCGCGGCGGATGCCTATTTCTCGCGCGTCGAGGAAGCCAAGCGTTAGGCGCAATTTCGGCGGAAATCCCCTTGAATTGTTGGGAGTTTCAGGCCATATCCGCACCACATTCGATCATTAAAACTTGATTGACGGGGCGTCTTGGACGCCTCGCTCCGGGTAGCCTTTCCAGTATAATGCCGATTGCTCCGTAGCGCCGAAACCGCCGGATTTTCCGAACCGCCAGCATGGTCAAGTATCTCGTCACGCTCATGGGTCTTTTGTTCCTGGCTGCGCTGGCCGCGGTCGGCGGCGGCGTTTACATGTTCTGGCATTACGGCCGCGACCTGCCGGACTATCGGCAACTAGCGACCTACGAGCCGCCGGTGATGACCCGAGTGCATGCCGGCGACGGCCGGCTGTTGGCCGAATACGCCACCGAAAAGCGCGTGTTCGTGCCGATCAAGGCAATTCCGAGACGGGTCGTTCAGGCATTTCTTTCCGCCGAGGACAAGAATTTCTATGAGCATATCGGCGTCGACCTTCTTTCAGTCGTGCGTGCCGCGGTGGTCAACGTCCGCAACGTCGGATCGAATCGCCGTCCGGTCGGCGCCTCGACGATCACGCAGCAGGTCGCAAAGAACTTCCTGCTGACGAACGAGGTTTCGTTCGAGCGCAAGATCAAGGAAGCGATCCTGGCACTGCGTATCGAGCGCGCCTTGAGCAAGGACCGGATCCTCGAACTTTACATGAATGAAATCTATCTCGGCTTCGGGTCCTACGGTGCGGCCACGGCGGCGTTGAACTATTTCAATAAGTCCATGGACGACCTGACCGTGGCGGAATCCGCGTTCCTCGCGGCCCTGCCCAAGGCCCCCAACAATTACAACCCGATCAAGCACCCGATTGCGGCTAAGGCACGCCGCGACTGGGTTATCGGCCGCATGGTCGAGGACGGCGTCTTGACGCCGAACGAAGCCGCGCAGGCGCGGGCGGAGCCGCTGATCGTCAGGAAGCGGGACGACACTGAATACGTCACGGCGGATTATTTTGCGGAGGAGGTCCGCCGGGAACTGCTCGCGCGCTACGGCGAGAAGCAACTCTACAAGGGTGGGCTTTCGGTCCGCACGACGCTCGATCCCAAATTGCAGCAGATGGCCGACAAGACGTTGCGCGATGGACTCGAGGCTTACGACCGGCGGCATGGCTGGCGCGGCGCCATCATGCGCTTAGGGGCGCCACAGCCCGCAAGCCCGGTTTCGGCGACACCCGGTCCGATGACGCCGGTTTCCGTCGCGCCGCAGCGGCCCCCTCTGCCCGCGGCGCTGCCGGCCCGTGAGGCATTAATCGGAGAGTTGGCGCGGCTTGAGACGCCCCCCGGCATTCTGGAAGGCCGTAGCGTCGCGGTTGTCGTCGGCCTGACGAAGGACGCCGCCGAGATCGCCGTCAAAGGCGTTGGACTCGGGCGCATCCCGATCGACGAAATGACGTGGGCCCGCCCGGCGTTGAAGGAGGGACACCTCGGCGCGCGGCCGAAAACGCCTGCCGATGTTCTCGGCGTCGGCGACGTGATCGCCGTCGCGCCGATCGAGAAGAACGCCAAGGATCAACCTTATCCGCCGCATACCTACGCGTTGCGACAGATTCCGTTGATCCAGGGCGGTTTGGTCGCGCTCGATCCGCACACTGGCCGCATTCTGGCAATGAGCGGCGGATACGCTTACGGCATGAGCCAATTCAATCGCGTCACCCAAGCGCAGCGCCAGCCCGGGTCGGCGTTCAAGCCGATCGTTTACCTGGCGGCATTGGATTCCGGGTTCACGCCAGCTACGCTGATCTTGGATGCGCCGTTTGTTATCGACCAAGGGCCCGGCTTGCCGAAATGGCGTCCCGACAACTACACCCGCCAATTCTATGGCCCGAGCACCATGCGCCTCGGGATTGAAAAATCGCGCAACCTGATGACGGTGCGCCTTGCGCAGACCGTCGGCATGGAAAAGATCGCCGATTACGCCAAGCGGCTGGGTGTCGTCGACAACTTACCGCCGAAGTTGGCGATGGCCTTGGGGTCCGGCGAGACCACGCTGCTGAAATTGACCACGGCTTACGCCATGTTCGTCAACGGTGGCAAACGCATCAAGCCGACCCTAATCGACCGGATTCAGGACCGCAACGGCAAGACCGTCTTCCGTCATGACATGCGCGGGTGCCCCGAATGCCAGGCGACGCAATGGATTCGCCAGCCGGTCCCCGTGATTCCCGATACCCGCCCGGCCGTTACCGATCCGGCCAGTGCCTATCAGGTGGTTTCGATGTTGCAGGGCGTCGTCGAGCGCGGCACCGGTCGGCGAATCCATGAACTCGGCAAGCCGTTGGCCGGCAAAACCGGGACGACGAACGACAGCCTCGATACTTGGTTCGTCGGATTTTCGCCGGATCTTGCGGTCGGTGTCTTCGTCGGCTTCGACGAGCCGGCGACTTTGGGCAAGAATGAAACGGGCTCCTCGGTCGCCGCGCCGGTATTCAAGAGTTTCATGGAAGTGGCGCTGGCCGACGAGGCGGCGATCCCCTTCCGCATTCCGCCCGGCATTCGTCTCGTTCGCGTCAACGCCGCCACCGGCGAACCGGCGCGCCCCGGTGAAAAAGGCTTGATTCTCGAAGCCTTCAAGCCCGGCACCGTGCCGACCGGCGAACGCCGGGTGTTGGAAGGCCAGTCCGACGAGGGACGCCCCGGCTTCGCGCCGTCCAGCGGCACCGGCGGTCTTTATTGATCCCCGACGCGCGCCTTGTCAGACGGGCCGTTCCCGGCTAAAAGGCACGCGCCATGCGCGCCGAAACAGCCACCATCGTCGAAGAGATCAAGCAGTCCCTTGAACTGCTGAGGAGGCATCTTTGACTACGATCGCGCGCGCCTCCGTCTCGACGAACTGAACGCGCTCGCCGAAGACGGCAGCATCTGGTCGAATCCCGCGAAGGCCCAGGACATGATGCGCGAGCGCACGCGGCTCGCGACGGGCATCAAGACGATCGATGCCGTTCAGCAAGACCTTTCCGACAACATTGGGCTGATCGAACTCGGCGAAGCCGAAGGCGACGACTCCATCGTTCGGGAGGCCGAGGCCGCGCTCAGGGTATTGCGGGAACAGGCCGGCAAAGCGGAATTGCAAACGCTTCTCTCGGGCGAAGCCGACGCCAACGACTGCTATCTCGAGGTTCACGCCGGGGCCGGCGGGACCGAAGCCCAGGATTGGGCTCAGATGCTGCTTCGGATGTACACCCGCTGGGCGGAACAGCGCGGCTACAAGGTCGAATGGATCGAAGAAAGCCTGGGCGAAGAAGCCGGCATCAAGTCGACGACGGTGAAAATTTCAGGCCTCAACGCTTACGGTTGGCTCAAGACCGAAAGCGGCGTGCATCGCTTGGTCCGCATTTCGCCGTACGATTCGAATGCCCGGCGGCACACCAGCTTTGCTTCCGCGTGGGTGTATCCCGTGGTCGACGACAATCTCGAGGTCGAGATCCTGGACAAGGATCTGCGTATCGACACCTATCGCGCGTCGGGGGCCGGCGGCCAGCACGTCAACAGGACGGACAGCGCGGTCCGCATCACCCACATCCCGACCAACATCGTCGTTCAGTGCCAGAACGATCGGTCCCAGCATCGCAACCGGGCGACCGCGATGGCCATGCTGAAGGCGCGCCTCTACGAAGCCGAGCTGCAAAAGCGCGAAGCCAAGGCCCAGGCCGAATTCGAGGCCAAGACGGATATCGGTTGGGGCCACCAAATCCGATCCTACGTGTTGCAGCCCTATCAGATGGTCAAGGATCTCAGGACCGGGGTCGAAACGTCGAACACGGGCGCCGTGCTGGACGGCGACCTCGACGAATTCATGGCCGCGGCGTTGGCAAGTCGGGTCAAGGGCGGCACGGCCGCCGACGCATAACGATTGCGCCTACTGCAGCAGAAATTTCTTGAATAAGACGCCGGTGATTTTTTCCGGCCGGATCGCGTGTTCGACCACGCGCTTCATGTCTTCGCGCAGGCGTTTCGCGCCTTCCTCGCCGACCAGATCCTGGCGGGTCAGACCGCGGATATGCTGTTGCGCGGCATCCATGATGCGGGTCTGATTGGCGACGACGACCGGTTGAAGTTTTTGCGGCACCTCGACGGTCATTCTGAACTTGATGTAGGGCGAAGTGCAGGTGTTGACCTTCAGGTCGACGACCGTTTCGGGCATGTCGACGAAAACCGGCGGCCCGAAATCGATTTCGGCGTGTTGCTTGGGTTTTTCCTTCGGCTTCGATGCTTCCTTTGGGCCCTTGCCGAGCAGCGAATCGAGCATGCCGAAATACCAAAGGCCGCCACCGGCGGCGGCGGCGACGACCAGAAGACCGGCGACGGCGACTATCACGATCTTCAGCTTGCCGCCTTTTTTCGGCTTCGCCTCGTCGTTGTCGTGGTCTCCGTCCTTGGCCGGTGCCGCCGCTTTCTTGCCCGCTTTCTTTGCCATACTCCCCCTCCTGGGCTTCGACGTTCGATTATCGCTTCGACTTAGTCGCAGTCTTGGATTTTGTCTTCGGTTTTGTCGTCTTCGGCGCCGGCTTTGCCGGAACCGTGCCGGCCAGAGATTCGGTTGCCGCCAGAACCTCTTCGGCGTGGCCGGGCACTTTCACCTTGCGCCACACGTTTCGAACTTTCCCCCGGGCGTCGATCAGGAACGTAGCCCGCTCGATGCCCATGTATTTGCGGCCGTACATGCTTTTTTCGACCCAAGTGCCGTAAGCTTGGCACAGTTTGCCGTCGACGTCGGCCATCAGCGGAAAGCCGAGACCGTACTTGGCCTTGAATTTGTCGTGGGATTTAACGGGGTCGCGCGAGATACCAACAATGGCGGCGCCAGCCTTCTCGAAACGCTTGCGTAGCGACTCGAATGCCTGCGCCTCGGCGGTGCAGCCCGACGTGTCGTCCTTAGGATAAAAATAAAGGATCACGGCCTTACCCTTCAGATCCTTTAGCGCCAAGCCGCCGCCGCCGTCGGTCGGCAAACGCGCGTCGGGCGCGGCGGCCCCGGGTTCGATTATCATTCTTCCATCATCCTTTCCGTTCCTCTGTTGCCGTGGGCAATGCCGCGGCCGGCCCGGCGATCAAACGGTCGAACACGCCCATCACGCCAGCGGCCGTGTCGCGGATTTTGCCTTCGAGCCCGGCGAAGTCAACGGCGCCGACGATGCGCGTCAGGTCGGCGGCAAGCGAGGGCGGAAAAGGCGCGTCTCGACCTCGCTTCGGCTCGGCGACAAGCGCAAGGCGCAGCATCCCCTGAAGCGCTTGCCATAGTCCCAACGCGTCGAGCAAGGCACCCGAGTCTGCGGCTGTCAGCAACCCCGCCCGGTGTAATCGGGTGAGTGCGTCCCGGGTGTTCGGCGAAAGGACATCGGGGAGATCGTGCGCGTGAGCCAGTTGCAGGTATTGAGCGATGAATTCGACGTCGATCAGGCCGCCACGTAGATTCTTTACATCCCAGATGAAACCGCCCGGCCGCTCCGCGGCCATGCGGGCGCGCATGGAGGCAACGTCGGTGAGGAGCTTCTCGCGATCGCGCGGCCGCACGAGGACAGTGCGGATTTCTTCGTCGATGCGCTGTTTCATGGCTTCCGTTCCGGCGACGGCGCGCGCGCGCGTCAAGGCCAGGTGTTCCCATGTCCAGGCGGCGCCTTCTTCGTCGTAGCGTCGAAACGCCTCGAGCGAAACGGAAAGCGGCCCCTTGTTGCCGGATGGCCTGAGCCGGAGGTCGACCTCGTAAAGGCGTCCCTCGGCGGTCAAGGCCGTGACCGCATTGACCAAGCGTTGCGCCAGGCGGGCATAATATTGACTAGGCGCCAGGGGTTTCTCGCATTGAGAGGCTTCCGCGTCTTCGGAGACGTCGTAGATCAGCACCAGATCGAGGTCCGAAGTCGGCGTCATCTCTCGTCCGCCCAGCTTGCCGAGGGCGGCGACGCCGAGCCCCATGCCCGGAAAGCGGCCGTGATGGCGGCGGAATTCCGCTTCGACCCGAGGCATGAGGAGGGATAGGGCGGCTTCGGCGACGTCGCTCAGGCCGCGCGCGGCGTCGGCGGGCGAAATCAGGCCGCGCAATACCTTGACGCCGATCTGGAAGCGACGGTCGTGGCTCCAGCGGCGACAGGCATCGAATGCTTCTTCGATGTGGCTGACGGGGGTCAACAGACGGTTCAATCCGTCCAATTCGGCCGCAAGCCCGGGTGGCGCATCGGCGAATTGCGGCGCGATAAGACCGTCGATCACGATCGGCCGGCGACTCATGTGCTCGGCCAGTCTGGGCGCCTTCCCCAGGATTTCCGCGATCAGTCCCAGAAGGTCGGGATGCGAATGGAACATCGAAAAAATTTGAACGCCCGCCGGCAGATTAGAGAGAAATTCGTCGAACCGCGCGAATGCCGCGTCCGGATCCGAGGTCGAGGCCAGGGCCTTCAGCAATACCGGCATCAATTCGGTCAGCATCTCGCGCGCCTTGGTGCTGCGCATGGCACGATAGCGACCGTGGTGCCATCCGCGCACCGTCGCGTCCACGCTTCCGGGTTGATTGAACCCGATTCGTTTCAGGGTTTCGATCGTGTCCGGATCGGCTTCGGCGCCGGTAAAGACCAGATTGCCCGGCACGTCGGTGCCGGCGCTCAGGTCGGGGGCATCCTCGAACAAGGCGGCGTAGTGGCGTTCGACCGCACGCAGGTGCTTCAGAAGTTCCATTGAGAACGCATCGGCATCGGAAAGCCCGAGAAAGAGCGCGAGCGTACGCAGACCGGCCGCATTATCGGGCAGCTTTTGGGTTTGTTCGTCGGCGATCATCTGAAGTCGATGTTCGACCCGTCGCAGAAATTCGTAAGCGTCGCGTAGATCGCGCTCGGCGTTCTCGGTGACCAAACCGCATTGAACCAGGGCATGGATGGCATCCAACGTTCCGGCCAGCCGGAGGCGCGGTTCGCGCCCCCCCCAAATCAACTGCTGCGTTTGCGCGAAAAACTCGATTTCTCGAATTCCGCCGCGCCCGAGCTTGATATTGTGTCCGGCAACCGCGATCTCGGCGCCGCCGCGATGTGCGTTGATTTGGCGCTTGATGGAATGGATGTCTTGAATGGCCGCGAAGTCGAGGCTGCGCCGCCATATGAACGGCCGCAATCGATCGAGAAAAACGTCGCCTGCTTCCTTATCGCCGGCAACGGGCCGCGCCTTGATCATCGCCGCGCGTTCCCAGTTCTGGCCGAGGCTTTCGTAGTAGGTCTCGGCCGCGATCGCCGAAAGCGCCAGGGGCGTTGCGCCGGGGTCCGGCCTGAGGCGAAGGTCCATGCGAAAGACATAACCGTCGACGGTGCGCTCTTGCATCAGGCGAACCAAATTCCGGGCCAAGCGGACGAAATGGCTTTGCAGATTGTCGGGGTTGTCGGTCTGAATGCGATCGGTATCGTAAAGAACGATAAGATCGATGTCCGACGAGTAGTTCAGTTCGCGGGCGCCAAGCTTTCCCATGCCAAGGACGATGAGTCCCGAATCTCGTTCCGGCGTTTCCGGATGCTTTAAGTGAAACGCCCCGGCTTTTGCCGCCTCCGAAAGAAGATGGCCGGCGCTCGCGGAAAGGGCGTTGTCGGCGAACGCCGATAGCGTGTCGGTTACTTTCGCGAGTGGCCACGCGTTGGCTATATCGGCGACGGCGACCGTTAAAGCGACGCGGCGTTTGGCGATCCGTAGCGCGGTCGACAGCGTGGCGGATTGCATTTCGCCGGCGGCATCGATCGCGGCAAGTGCGTAAGTTAACGCATCGTCGGGGCCGTCGTTCAAAAGGCGCAATGTAAACGCGGGGTCGACGATCGCGGCTTCGGTGAGGAACGGACTGCTGCCGAAAAGCGCTTCAAGCAGTCGCAGGACCGTCTTCGATTCCCCGGCGGCGCGATCGAGGCCGGGATCGGTCTCCGCAGTTTCCGCAAGCGCGTCTCGCCAACGTTCGAGGCCGAGCGCGGCCTGGGCTTCGCTGGCGGGGAGAGGAAGAGCGTCGAGCCCGTCGGCGAAGCGCAAAAGGGGCATGGTCATTCGTCCCAATTTGCCGCACACTGCGGGAAGGACGGGCCGGGGTCAATATGCGGCCGGATATGGAGTGAAGAAGTCCTTGATGAGGCGGACGTTCCTGGGGGCCATTCGGCTGCTCGGCGGCCTTGGCGCGGGATTCGCCATCTTCATGCTGGTCGTGGCATGGCGATTGTCGTCCGGTCCGATTTCGCTTTCGTGGGCGACTCCCTACGTGGAAAACGCGCTGAATTCGGCGCATCCGAATTTTCATTTCCGATTCGACGACACAATCCTGACGTGGGCCGGCTGGCAGCGCACGTTCGACGTTCGTGTCCTAAACGTCAGGGTCGTGGGCGATAACGATACGGCTCTGGCGGCGGTGCCGGAGATTTCGCTGTCCATCAGCGCGCGTGCGCTGCTGCACGGTAAGATCGCGCCGAAAAGCATCGAGATGTTCGGGCCGAAGCTGCGACTCGAACGGCAGTCCGACGGCAATTGGGAAATCGGCCTCGGTACTGATGCCCCCAGATCCGGCGATTTTGCAAGCCGTATCGTAAACCAGTTGATGGCCGCGCCCGACCCAAACCGGGCGATGAGTTATCTGTCGCGTGTCGTCGTCATCGGCGCGGACCTGACGTTGACCGATCGCCGATTGGATCGCACGTGGCGCGCGCCGACTGCCGACATTCGACTTGAACGGGATCGCGACGGCATACGCGGATACGCGACGCTCGATCTCGCGACCGAGGCGCGCGAAACGCACGTCATGGTCTCCGGCAATTTCGACGCCAAGACGCGTAAGACCGATACGGAGGTCCGTTTCGAACCGATCAACCCGGCGGCATTCGCAAAAATCGAAAAGAACCTGCTGCCATTGGCCGCCGTCGACTTACCGATTTCGGGGGTCGTCAGATTAGTGATCGGCGCGGATAGGGCGGTCGAATCGTCGTCGTTCGAACTTGCCGGCGGCGAAGGCCACGTGGATTTGCCGAATCCATTGGACCAATTGTTGGCGGTGCGCAGCCTTGAATTGAAAGGAACCTATGCGGCCGCCGGCCATAAGGTCGAAATCGAACGCCTTGGCGTCGATTTCGGGCCGCAAGGCCGCATCATGATGCCAGGCAAGTCGCCGCATCCGATGCCGCTCCGGTCCGCCGAGTTGTCGGGGCGATTTTTCGGCGCCGAGGGCAGGGCGGAAGTAACGGATATCCGGCTCGATCTCGATGGCCCGACCGCCCAAGCCGCGCTCGCCGTCGACGGCATCGGCGGCGCGATGACGGTTTCGGCGGAAGGCACGTTGCGGAACGTCGTCGCCGGCGAAGTCAAGCGCATCTGGCCCGAAACTTGGGGGCCGTTCGCTTATCGCTGGGTCACGGCGAACATCGCCAGCGGCACCGTGCCGGAGGCACATGCGAAAGCAAAGCTTCGGGTCGCCGAAGATGGCGCCATTACGGTCGATGCCGTGAACGGCAACATGATCCTTTCGGACATTACGGTGGATTATTTGTCGCCGATGCCGAAGGCGACAAAGGCCAACGGCACGGCAACATTCGACATGCATCGTTTCGACATCGTCGTGCAATCGGGCGAAGTGCCGGGCGGCGTGACGGTCAAGGGCGGTACGGTCTCGTTCACCGGTCTCGATGCCTACGATCAATTCATGAACGTGGACATGAAGATCGATGGCCCGCTGCGCCGGGCGATGGAACTGATCGATCACGAACCGTTGAAATTCGCCAAGGCGCTCGCGATCGACCCCAGGGCGTCCGGCGGACGTGCCGAGGTCGATCTAAAGCTTTCCTTGTTGCTGGAATTGGCCCTCACCGCGGAAAAAGTCAAAGTCCAGGCCACGGCCAAGATGACGGAGGCTATGCTCAAGGGGGCGGTCCTTGGGCGGGACCTGACGGACGGCAAGTTGACGCTCGCCGTCAACAACGCAGGCATGGACGTGAAGGGAACCGGCAAGCTGGGCGGCATTCCAGCCGACATTCATTGGCGGCAAAATTTCAAGGACGGCGCGCCCTTCATCAGCCGATACAAGGTCGTGGCGCAGGTCGAGAATGCGAAAAATCTGTTCGATGCCGGTGTCGATATCCGACCTCTTCCCGACGGTTTCGTCACCGGCGGATTTGGCGCGGAACTCGACTTCGTTTCCTACGCCGATCGGACCAGTCGGCTCGATGTCGCGGCCGACTTGACGAATGCTGCGTTCGACATGCCAAAAATGGGATGGGCAAAGGCGCGTGGGGTCGCCGGAACGGCCAAGGCGAGTCTCAAGATCGCCAACGGCGTGGTCACCGCGATTCCAACGATATCCATTGCCGCGGGCGATCTGTCGGTCGAAGGCCATGCAGCCTATGCGCCCGATGGTTCCGGCCTCGAGAAGTTGGAGCTCGGGCAGGTTCGATTCGGCCGCAATGATCTTGCCGTGACCGTGACCCAGCGTGCGGAAGACGGCGGCTGGAACGCCGCGATCCGGGGCGCCAGTGCGGATGTCGAGCCGATATGGGAGGACGTGATCGGCAGCGACAAGAAATCGTTCGGCAAGGATGTCAGCGCGCGACTGCGCCTGGGAATAGCGCTGTCGATCGACAAGGTATGGCTGGCGCCGAACCGGAGCCTCGATGCGATTTCCGGCACCTTTCGTCACGACGGCGAGCGGTGGCGGACGATCAAGCTTAAGGGGCTGGTCGGCAATCGGAAACCGTTCGATCTGGATGTGCGCCCCGTCCAGGACGGCAACCGTACCTTGGCGATGCGGGCGAACGATGCGGGCGCGCTGCTGAAGGCGCTCGACTTCTACGACAACATGCAAGGCGGCGTTCTGGAAATCGTCGGCACCTATCACGACAACGAACCCGGGCAACCCCTGAAGGGACGTGTCCTCGTGCGCGATTATCGGGTGATCGATGCGCCGGTATTGGCCCGGCTTCTGAGCGTTCTGGCGCTGACCGGGATATTGGACGAATTGCGCGGCGACGGCTTGGGGTTCAGTCAGCTCGATTTGCCGTTCACGTTGCGCGATGGCTTGCTCGCCATCGACAACGTGAAGGCGTTCGGTCCCTCGTTGGGGTTCACGGCGACGGGGAAGGTCTACACCGACGCCGATATGGTCGACGTCCAGGGTACGATCGTTCCTGCCTACGCGATCAATTCGGCGTTCGGCCATATCCCGCTGCTGGGATCTCTATTCACCGGCGGAGAAAAAGGCGGCGGCGTGTTTGCCGCGACATACAATATGACCGGTCAACGTGAGGATCCGAAAATTTCGGTCAATCCGTTGACCGCGCTGGCGCCGGGATTCTTGCGTAACCTGTTCGGCATCTTCGGTGGGAAGCAGGGAGCCGAAGTTCCCGAAACCGAAAAAAACCGCCCGAAAGCGCCGAACTGAGGGACCGCTGTCGCGGTCACACGACGCGCAGCAGCGCGTGACGCTTTTTCCCCGCCGACAGCTTGACGATACCGTCTGCGCTCAAGTCCGCGGCGGTGATGGCTTGGGTTTCGGCGGTGATGGTTTTGTCGTTGATGCGCCCGCCGCCGCCCTTGATCAGCCGGCGAGCTTCTCCGCCCGAGGCCGCGAGACCGGCCATGCGCAGCGCCTCGAACGCCGGGATGCCTTTTTTAAAGTCGGCGCGGGGAACGTTGAAAGTCGGCAGCCCGTCGCCGAGCGCGCCTTCCTCGAACGTTTTTTCGGCGGTACGCCGGGCCTCGGCCGCTTGTGCCTCGCCATGCAGGAGCGCCGTCGCGTGATCGGCAAGCGTCTTTTTCGCGTCGTTGATCTCGGCGCCACTCAGGTTTTCCAGGCGCGGAATTTCCGCCGACGGCAGTTCGGTAAAGAGCCGGAGGAATCGGCCCACGTCCGCGTCTTCGGTGTTGCGCCAGAACTGCCAATAGTCGTACGGCGAAAGCATGTCGGCGTTCAGCCATATCGCTCCCGATGCGGTCTTGCCCATTTTCGCGCCCGACGACGTGGTCAAAAGCGGCGTGGTCAAGCCATAGAGCGCGGCCGTTTCCATGCGCCGGCCCAATTCGACGCCGGCGACGATATTGCCCCACTGGTCCGAGCCGCCCATCTGCAAAACACAATTGGCGCGCCGCGCCAATTCGACGAAATCGTAAGCCTGCAGAATCATGTAATTGAATTCGAGGAACGATAACGGCTGTTCGCGTTCCAGCCGGGTCTTCACGCTGTCGAAGGTCAGCATCCGGTTGACCGAGAAATGCCGGCCGTAGTCGCGCAGGAAGTCGATGTATTTGAGACCGTCGAGCCAGTCGGCGTTGTTGACCATCGTCGCATCGGTCGGACCATTGCCGAACGTCAGGAAGCGTTCGAAAACGCGACGGATTCCGGCCATGTTGAGCGCGATTTCGGCATCGGACAGCATCTTGCGCGCTTCGTCCTTGCCGGTCGGATCGCCGACCCGCGTGGTGCCGCCGCCCATCAGCACGATCGGCTTGTGCCCGGACTTTTGCAGCAATCTGAGAAGCATGATCGACACGAGGCTTCCCGCGTGCAGACTCGGCGCCGTGCAATCGAACCCGATGTAGGCGGCTACCGGCTTGCCGCCCGCCAGGAGGGCATCGAGCCCGTCCATGTCGGTGCACTGGTGCATATAGCCGCGTTCGGCGACGGCACGGATGAAATCCGAACGATGGGCGGTCATGGGGTCCGGAAACCTTCGAAATTCGGTATCTTGCGCGATGGGCGGGTAATTAGCACACTCGAAACGAAGCGTATAGCGTCGGGAAGAAAAGAGCGATGGCGAAGGCGCGGGTGTTGACGGCTCTCGGCCTGATGAGCGGCACGTCGATGGACGGTATCGACGCGGCCATAGTCCGCACCGACGGCGAATGTTTGTCGTCTCTGGGGCCGTGGGCAGGTACCGCTTACGACACTATTTTTCGGGAACGGCTTCGGGTCGCCCTCGGCCGCCGACCGGATCCGGCATCCGTGGCCGACCGATCCCTCGCGGACGAACTTACCCAACGCCATGCCGAGGTCGTTCGCCGCCTGCTTGCCGAGGCTCGGCTGGATGCGGGGGCAATCGACGTCGTCGGCTTTCACGGCCACACGGTCTTTCACGATCCGAGGAACCGCGTTACCTGCCAGATCGGGGATGGCGAAGCGCTGGCCGCCGCGATCGGCATTCCCGTGGTTTGCGATTTTCGCGCCGCCGATGTCGCCGCGGGCGGCGAAGGCGCGCCGTTCGCGCCGCTGTTCCATCGCGCGTTGGCGGAACCTTTGGAAAAGCCGATCGCGATTCTGAACCTCGGCGGCGTCGGCAATGTCACTTGGATAGGCGGTGACGGCGCGATCATCGCCTTCGATACCGGCCCCGGCAACGCGATGATCGACGATTGGACCCGCACGACCATCGGGTGCCCCATGGACGAAGACGGCCGATTGGCGCGCGCCGGCACTGTCGACCAAAAGGCCTTGGCGCAACTTTTGGAAGACCCATATTTCGCGAGGCCGGTGCCGAAATCGCTCGATCGCGAGCATTTCGATGCTTCCCCGGTCGGAGGGTTGTCGCCGGCCGATGGCGCGGCGACGCTCACGCGCTTCACGGCCGAATCGGTGGCGTTCGCCCGCGCTCATTTTCCGGCGCCGCCCTTGCGCTGGCTGGTCACCGGGGGCGGGCGGAAGAATAGCCATCTGATGATGGCGATCCGGCACGCGGTCGGAGCGCCGGTCGATCCCGTCGAGGCGGTCGGATGGGAAGGCGATGCGATCGAGGCGCAGGCCTTCGCCTATCTTGCGGTGCGTTCAGTTTACGGAATGGCGCTCAGCCTGCCCACGACGACCAGAGTCTCGACGCCGATGCCGGGCGGTGTTCTCCATGCCGCGCCAGGACGGCGCAACGTCGATTAGGCATCGGCTAGGCGGCGCGAGCAAGCGCCTTTTTCAGATAATCGTCGACGTGACCGGAAAGCTCGTCGATGCGGTCGGTGAAGAAGTGGTCGCCGCCCTCGACGACCCGATAGTCGACCTTGATGTTCTTCTGGTTGCCGAGCTTCTGGGCCAGCTTGCTGACGGCGGCAATCGGCACGACCTCGTCCTTATCGCCGTGGACGATCAGGCCCGACGCCGGGCAGGGGGCAAGGAAAGAGAAATCGTGCATGCTGGCCGGCGGCGCGACCGAAATGAACCCGCTTATTTCGGGCCGGCGCATCATCAATTGCATCGCGATCCAGGCGCCGAATGAGAATCCGGCGATCCAGCAATCCGCCGCGTTCGGGTTCTGAGCTTGCATCCAATCGAGCGCCGAGGCCGCATCGGAAAGCTCGCCTTGGCCGTTGTCAAACCGGCCCTGGCTACGCCCGACGCCGCGGAAATTGAAGCGCAGGACCGCAAATCCCTGGCGCACGAAGCTCTGATACAGGGAATAGACCACCTTGTTGTTCATGGTCCCCCCATGCAGCGGGTGGGGGTGCAACAGCAACGCCACGGGGGCCGTCGCATTGCGGGTCTGGTGGTAGCGGCCCTCCAGACGACCTTCGGGACCGTTGAAAATGACTTCCGGCATGGCGTGTTCGCTCGATCTTCTTGTCGCCTGCGGCGATTTGATTTTAGTTGACTAGGTTATTCAGGCATTTAGGACATGCGTCCTTAGGGCCTTAGAGATAATCTTGACCAATCCGGTCGGATATCTTATATAACCGGCTGTCGGTGGATGGCGAGGCGGACACTGCCGCTCGGACCGCCGGCAACGTCAGGACCGGCCTTCCAAGCGGCCCCATTAAATAGGCAGGACGCCATGTTTTTCAAGCGCATAATCGAGGACATCGATGCCTTTATGCAGCGCGACCCGGCGGCGCGCTCGCGGCTTGAGATCGTGCTTCTGTATCCCGGTTTTCATGCCCTCATGTTTTATCGGGTTTCGCACTGGCTGTGGGTGCGGCGCTGGTTTCTGCTGGGAAGGTTGATCTCCCAGGTCGGACGTTTTCTGACGGCGATCGAGATTCATCCCGGCGCGCAAATCGGCCGGCGCTTCGTCATCGATCACGGCGCCGGCGTCGTGGTCGGCGAAACCACCCTAATCGGCGACGATGTCACGCTTTATCAGGCGGTTACCCTGGGCGGCACGTCGCCATCGGTCGATTCCGGGGCGCAGATCGGCAAGAAGCGCCACCCGACCATCATGGATCGGGCCATTATCGGTTCGGGCGCCCAGGTGCTGGGGCCCATCGTGATCGGCGAAGGCGCCCGCGTCGGTGCCAACTCGGTCGTGACCAAGGAAGTGCCGCCCGGGGTTACCGCGGTCGGTATCCCGGCTCAAGTGATCATGCCGAAGGATCGCGAAGCGGCGAAGGAATTCGTCGCCTACGGCACGCCGGCGGGCGGCTGCCCCGATCCGGTGCTGTTGACGATCGAAGGGTTGCGCGCCCAGGTCGCGGCACTGAAGGACCGGGTCGACGAATTGGAAGGCGTCCGCGCGGAAAAGCCGGCGGCGCTGGAACGAAACAAGGCAAGCTGACGGCCCTCTTCCGGGGCCGGACGAAAAGGACTTCGACGGCGGTGCCGGTTCTCGGGAACCGGCCGCATAGTCAGGAGGTGGACCGTGAAACTGAGTACCAAAGGACGCTACGCCGTGATGGCCATGGTGGACCTTGCTACGCACAGCCGGGGCAAGCCGGTTGCGCTTGCCGATGTCGCGCAACGCCAGGAGATATCGCTTTCCTATTTGGAACAGCTGTTCGGCAAGCTGCGCCGCGGCGGCCTGGTGAAGAGCGTGCGTGGCCCGGGAGGCGGCTATCTGCTGGCGCGTACCGAAAACGACACCCGGGTATCCGACATCATCTTGGCGGTCGATGAACCGATCAAGGCGACACGCTGCACGCCGGGGTCGCCGACCGGATGCCATTCGAACAAGGGCCGCTGCCTGACCCACGACTTGTGGGAGGAGCTCGGCAACCAGATTTACATTTATCTCAGTTCGGTCTCGCTCCAGGACGTGGTCGAGCGCCGCGTGCTCGGCACCAGCCGCCGGATGTACAGCGACGATCGCGATGCGGCTCCGGCGGCGTCCGGTGTCGCCGCCGCCGAGTAGGTGCAAACGACAAGACATATGGATCGATGCCCGTGACCATGGAAAGCGCCCATTATCTGGACCACAACGCGACGAGCCCGGTTCGCCCCGAGGCTCGGCGCGCGGTCGCGGATGCCATGGAGCGCATGGGGAATGCCTCGTCGGTGCATCGCTTCGGCCGGGTGGCACGGCGCTTGATCGAAGATGCGCGCGAGACCGTTGCCGGGTTGGTCGGCGCGGTTCCGGGCGACGTTGTTTTCACGAGCGGCGGCACGGAAGCCAATAACCTTGCCGTTCGCGGTGCCGATAGGACACGTGTGCTCGTTTCCGCGGTTGAGCATGTTTCGGTTTTGGATGCCGCCCCTGAAGCGGAGCGTATTCCGGTCGATGGTAACGGCGTCGTAGATATCGACGCGCTCGACCGGCTGTTGGCCGAAGACAGCCGTCCGGCCCTAGTCTGCGTCATGCTGGCGAACAACGAAACCGGGGTCATTCAGCCCGTGGCCGACGTTGCGGCCATCGCGCGCAAGCACGGCGCGCGGGTCCATTGCGACGCGGTTCAGGCGGCCGGACGAATCGCCGTCGATATCAGATCCCTGGGTGCCGACAGCCTTAGCCTTTCGGCGCACAAGATCGGCGGACCGATGGGCGTGGGGGCCCTCGTGCTTGCCTGTGGAGTGCCGCTCCAAGGGTGCCAGAAGGGCGGCGGCCAGGAAAGCGGCCGTCGCGCCGGCACCGAAAATCTGCCCGGCATCGCCGGGTTTGCCGCCGCCGTCGCCGGGGCCGATTTGTCGGACCAAGCACGGTTGGCCGGATTGCGGGACCGCGTCGAAGCCGAAACGCAACGAATCGGTTCCGGCGTTAAAATTTACGGCCGCGGCGCGCCTCGCCTCGCCAATACGATGTGCCTGTCGATGCCGGGCGTATCCGCCGAAACGCAGGTCATGGCACTGGATCTTGCCGGCGTTGCCGTCAGCGCCGGTGCCGCCTGTTCGTCGGGCAAGGTGAAGGCCAGCCATGTGCTGGCCGCCATGGGCATCGACAAGGCCGAGGCCGAAACGGCGATCCGCGTCAGTTTCGGCTGGAACAGCAAGCCCGCCGATGCCGACCGATTTCTGGAAGCCTGGGCGCAGCTTTGGGTTCGGACCGGAAGCGGATCGTCGGGCGGGAACGAACTGAAGTACGGGTAAAGGGAAGGATGAATCGATGACCGACAACATTCAAGCCGCCGCCAGGAAGGCGTTGAGCAATCCGCACAACGACGGCACGCCGGTCTATCTGGATTACCAGGCGACGACGCCGACCGATCCGCGCGTGATCGACGAGATGCTGCCTTATTTCAACCAGAAATTCGGCAATCCGCATTCGCGTAACCATCTGTACGGCTGGCGCGCGGAAGAAGCGGTGGAACACGCGCGCGAACAGATCGCGCACCTGATCGGCGCCAACGCCAAGGAAATCATCTTCACCTCGGGGGCGACCGAGTCGAACAATCTGGCGATTAAAGGCGTCGCCCGATTCTACAAAGAGAAGAAGGATCACATCATCACCTGCGTGACCGAGCATAAATGCGTGCTCGATACGTGCCGTCACCTCGAGCAGGAAGGCTTCAAGGTCACGTACATGCCGGTCGAAAAAAACGGCCTGATCGACCTGGAGAAGCTGAAGGCGGAAATCACGGACCGCACGGTGCTGGTTTCGATCATGGCCGTGAACAACGAAATCGGCGTGATCCAGCCGATCGCGGAAATCGGCGCCATCTGCCGCGAACGAGGCGTCTTCTTCCACACCGATTGCGCCCAGGCGGTGGGCAAGATCCCGCTCGACGTCGAGGCGATGAAAATCGATTTGATGAGTATCTCGGGGCATAAGCTTTACGGGCCGATGGGGATCGGCGCGCTGTACGTGCGCCGCCGTCCGCGCGTGCGCCTTGTGCCGCTGATCAATGGCGGCGGCCAGGAGCGCGGCATGCGTTCCGGGACCTTGCCGGCGCCGCTCTGCGTCGGGCTGGGCGCCGCCTGCGCGATCGCCGAAAAGGAGATGGGCGCCGAGGCCGAAAGGCTCCGGATGCTGCGCGACCGCTTCTATAACAAGATGCGCGAGCGCCTGCCGGAAATCTATCTGAACGGCGATCTGGATCGGCGCATCCCCGGCAACCTGAATATTTCCTTCGCCTACGTCGAAGGCGAAGGTCTGATGATGGGGATCAAGGATCTGGCGGTGTCGTCCGGCTCGGCCTGTACATCGGCCTCGCTGGAGCCGTCCTACGTGCTGCGCGCCCTCGGGGTGGACGAGGAATTGGCGCATACGTCGCTTCGCATCGGACTGGGTCGCTTCACGACCGAGGCGGAGATCGACTATGCCGTCGAAAAGATCGCCGCCGAGGTGGAGCGGCTGCGCGCCATGAGCCCGCTCTGGGAAATGGCCCAGGATGGCATCGATATCAAATCGATCAAATGGGCCGAACACTAATTGGCCCCTGGAATTTCACGCATCGAATCCCGATATATAAAAGGCAGATAGAGGAAGGACCGAACCATGGCTTATAGCGACAAAGTCGTCGATCACTACGAGAATCCGCGCAATGTCGGCGCGCTCGACAAGAACGACGAAAGCGTCGGCACCGGCCTCGTCGGCGCGCCGGCCTGCGGCGATGTGATGAAGCTGCAGATCAAGGTGAGCCCGGAAGGCATCATCGAGGACGCTAAGTTCAAGACCTTCGGTTGCGGTTCCGCGATCGCGTCGAGTTCGCTCGTGACCGAATGGGTCAAGGGCAAGTCCATCGACGAGGCCTCGACAATCAAGAACACGCAGATCGCCGAATACTTGGCGCTGCCGCCGGTCAAGATCCATTGCTCGGTTCTCGCCGAGGATGCTATCAAGGCGGCCATTCACGACTACAAGGCCAAGAAGGGCGAGAAGAGCGAGGCCGCCGAGTAGGCGAGCGATCCGCTGGAGCATAGGAGTTAAATTCGATGAGCATGCCCGCGCCCATCATCGTCACGGATGCCGCGGCCGAGCGCGTGAAAGCGTTGCTCGCCGGCCGCGGCAAGCCCTCCGTCGGTATCCGCATCGGCGTCAGGACGAAGGGCTGTTCCGGGCTGTCCTATACGCTCGAATTCGCGGACGAGAAGGGTAAGTTCGACGATGTCGTGGAAGCCGACGGCGTCACGATCCTGATCGATCCGAAAGCGACCATGTTCATCCTCGGCACCGAAATGGACTATGTCGAGGACAAGCTGGAATCCGGCTTCGTTTTTCGCAATCCGAATGAAAAGGCGCGTTGCGGCTGCGGCGAATCGTTTCACGTATGAACGACGCCCGTCCGACATTCCCGCCCCGGCCAGCCTGATTACCCGATGTCGGTAGCGAAGCAAAAGAAAGTCGAAATTTCCGAAGCGCCGACGACGGCATCGCCGACGGATGTGTCGTGCTGGTCGTGCCATGGACCGGTCGCCGCCGATGCGCTGTTTTGCGCGACGTGTAGCGCGGTTCAGCCGCCGGGAACACGGGATCATTTCGCCAGATTCGGTTTCGCGCCCACTTTCGATATCGACGTGGCGATGCTGGAGAAAAGGTATTTCGATCTACAGCGGAAATTGCATCCCGACAGGTTCGCGACCAAGACGCCTCGCGAACGGGCGATTTCGCAACAGCAGGCGACCAGCCTCAACGATGCCTACGAAACGCTGGCCGATCCTTTGCGCCGTGCCGCCTACATCGCCCACCTGCACGGCATCGATATCCTGAACGAGGGTTGCAATCAAATCGCCGACCCGATCGTATTGATGGAGGCGATGGAACTGCGCGAAGCCGTCGCCGATGCCAATTCGGTTGCCCAAGTCGACATGATCGCCGGCAATGCTCAGGCCGATATCGATGTTTGCATCGCGGAGCTGTCGGCGGCCTTCGCCGAGAACGATATGGATAAGGTCTCCCGGTTGACCACGCGCTTCAAGTATCTGCGGAAATTGATCGAGGAAGCGCGCCAAAAGAGGGCGCGCCTGAAGGCCGGCACCTGAAATGGCCCTGCTGCAGATTCACGAGCCGGGCGAGACGCCGACCCCCCACGCCCGCGAGGCTTCTCTCGCGGTCGGCATCGATCTCGGCACCACGAATTCGGTTGTCGCCATTTGCAGGGAAGGCAAGGCTGAGGTCATCCGCGACGAGGATGGTCAAGCCCTGGTTCCCTCTGTCGTTGCCTATGCGGCCGATGGGTCCGCTGTCGTCGGCGGTTTGGCGCGCCAATTGCTGGCCATGCGTCCGGATTCGGTTGTTAGCTCGATCAAGCGGCTGATGGGGCGCGGCGCGGCCGACATCAAAGGCCTTGCCGGCACGCTGCCTTACGACGTCGATGCGAGCGACGGCGAGGGTATGGTCCGCATCGTCGTCGCGGGCAAGCGGCTGACGCCGGTCGAGATTTCGGCCGAAATCCTGAAGGCGCTTCGGGATCGGGCTGAGGCAAGCCTCGGCGCCGAGGTCACGCGTGCGGTCGTTACCGTACCGGCCTATTTCGACGACGCCGCGCGCGTCGCCACGAAGGACGCGGCGCGGTTGGCGGGATTGGAAGTGCTGCGACTGGTCAACGAACCGACGGCGGCGGCGCTCGCCTACGGTCTCGATAAGGACGTGGAAGGGCTCTACGCCGTTTACGACCTCGGCGGCGGCACCTTCGACATATCCCTGCTGAAGATGGAAAAAGGCGTTTTTCAAGTGCTTGCCACGGGTGGCGACGCGGCGCTCGGCGGCGACGATTTCGACCATGCGCTCGCCGAACACTTCCTCGCCGAACGGGCCAAGACCGAAGGCGCACGGTCGCCGAGCAGCGGCGAGGCCAAGCGGATACTGATGGTTGCCCGCGCCGCCAAGGAGGATCTTTCCACGGCCGAAACCGGCGAATGGGTACTCGATCTCGATGGCAAGGAAACCACCCACCATCTGACACGGGAGGATTTCGAGGACTTGATCCGGAGCGCGGTCAAGCGAACCGTGACCTTGACCAAGGAAGTGCTCGAGGATGCCGAGATCAAGTCCGTCGACGTCAAGGGCGTGGTATTGGTCGGCGGGTCGACCCGCGTGCCGCTGGTCCGTCGGATGGTCGCCGAATTGTTCGGGCGCCCCGCGCTCGCCGACATCGATCCGGACGAAGTCGTGGCCGTCGGCGCCGCCTTGCAGGCCGCGGCCCTGACCGAAGGTTCCGATACGCTTCTGCTCGACGTCACGCCGCTTTCCCTCGGCATCGAGACCATGGGCGGGCTGGTGGAAAAAATCATCCCGCGCAATACCGCCGTCCCCGTCGCCAAGGCGCAGGAATTCACCACCTATCAAGATGGCCAGACGGCGATGGCGATCCATGTCGTCCAGGGCGAGCGGGAGATGGTCGACCAATGCCGTTCGCTGGCGCGGTTCGTGTTGAAGGGAATTCCGCCAATGACCGCGGGTGCCGCGCGTATCCGCGTCACCTTCGCGGTCGATGCCGACGGCCTGTTGACGGTTTCCGCGAGCGAGGCCACGACCGGCATTGAGCAGACCATCGAGGTCAAGCCGTCCTATGGGTTGACCGAGGATGAAATGGCAAAAATGCTGGAAGACAGCATGGTGCACGCCAAGGACGATATGCAGGCAAGATTGCTGGCCGAATCGCGGGTCGAAGCCGGACGTGCCGCCAACGCGGTGGCGGCGGCGCTCGATGCCGACAGAGACTTGCTCGATGCCGCCGAGCGCAAGACGATCGAGGATGCGCTGGCGCACGTGAGGGCTGTCGTGGCCGATGCCGATCGCGATGCTATCGACGGCGCCGCCGAGGACCTGGAGAAAGCTACAAGGCTCTTTGCCGAAAGACGCATGGACCGGGGGATTCGCGCCGCGCTCAGGGGCGTCGCGGTGGAAAAGCTGGAGTCGAGAACGAACAAGGGCGGCGCTTAACGCGTCGCTCACCGTCGTCCATTTGCAGAATGACGAAATCGAGGATTCAAGGCCGACCCAAATGTACAAGATGACCTTTATCGATCCCCAAGGGAAACGTCATGAAGTCGACGCGCCCGAAGGGCTTTCCGTTCTCGAAATTGCGCATCGCAACCACATCGATTTGGAGGGGGCGTGCGAAGGCTCGCTGGCGTGTTCGACCTGCCACGTCGTCGTCGCGCCGGAATGGTACGACAAGCTGGGCGACACGACCGAGGAGGAGGAAGACATGTTAGACCTTGCCTTCGGGTTGACGCATACGTCGCGCCTGGGCTGCCAAATCAAGATGTGCAAGGATCTGGACGGGCTGGTCGTCACCTTGCCGGCCGCGACGCGCAACATGATGGTCGACCGTAGTTAGGCGACGGATAAGGGGATCGCCATGGGCCTGAAGTGGACCGACGTCAACGATATAGCCATCGAATTGGAAGAGGCGCACCCGGAAGCCGATATCGTAAATTTGCGATTTACGGATCTGTGGAAATGGGTTCAGCAGTTGCCGGGATTCGACGACGATCCCAACA
>CAZDFF010000020.1:0-23091 GCA_964504425.1 uncultured Hyphomicrobiales bacterium | reverse complement strand
TCCCATTTGGAGATCGCGTAGGAATCTTGGGGGCCCGGGGCGTCGGCTTCGGAAAAGGGCGCGCGGCCGTCCGTCGATTCGCCGTTCACCTTCACCGAACTCAGGAACACGAATCGCCTCGCGCCCATTTCGGCGGCGGCTTCGGCCAGGCGGCGGGTGCCTTCGGCGTTGACGCGAAGATTGTCGGCAAGCGCGTCGTGTTTGGATTCGCCCATGCGATGCACGCGCGCGGCCAGATGCACGACGGCGCCCGCATCTTTCAAGGCTTCGGTCCAATCCGTGTTGGGGCCGATATCTGGCACGGCGACGACCCGGTCGGCCGACGGTACGTTCGTGGACATACCGCGCACCGCCGCCGTGACCTGGAACCCGGCCTCGGCCAGCGCCGGGCACAAGGCGCGGCCGACGAACCCGGTCGCGCCGGTGACCAGCACGCGGGTCACGGCGCCGTTCCCGGCATCGAGGTGTCGACGGCGCCGGCTTCGCCGCCGCGCCGGGCGGCGGCCAATTCCAGCACCTTCAGCATCGCCGCCGCCTGTCGTTCGCGCGAATGCAGCGGCGCGGCGGCAAGGCTTCGCTGCGCCATCTCCAGGCGCGCGGATTCGTCGGTCGCCAGCTTGCGTACCGCGTCGGCCAGCGCATCGGGGTTCTCGGCCGGGACGCAAATCCCGGCGCCGTGGCGTTCGACGATGGCGCTGGCTTCTCCCTTGGGCGCGGCCAGCAGAATCGGCAGGCCCATGGCCATCGCCTCGAATATCTTCGACGGAATGACCTCGGCGAATTCGGGCGCGTTCTTCAGGTGCGCCAGCGCCACGTCGCACAGGCTCCAGACTTTCGGCATGTTTTCTTTCGGTTGCGCCGAGAGAAAAATCACGTTGCGGATGTTGCGCGCGCCGGCGTCGGCGATCAGGCGTTCGCGTTCGGCGCCCGCGCCGACCAGAAGGAAGCGCGCGTCCGGCAAATCGCGAATCTTTTCGGCCGCGTCCAGCACGTTGCCGAGCGCGTGCGCCATGCCGTGGGTGCCGACGTAGCCGACCACGAACTTGCCGGCGATGTCGGCCGTTTCGGCCAGTTCGCGGTTGCGCGTCCGCGGCCCGTAGCGGGCGATGTCGACGCCGTTGACGACGACGGCGATCCTCGCCGCGTCGATGCCGCGCGAAACCAGGTTTTTCTTGAACGCGGTCGTCAGCGCGGCGACGGCGGCGGAACGCCGGTACAGGAACAGTTCCAGCTTTTCGACCATGCGAAGGCCGAGGCTCGGCCGCATGGCGCCGACGGCCGTGATCGACGCCGGCCACAAATCGCCCAGTTCGAACACGAACGGGATTCCACGCGCCGCACCCAAGGCCCAGCCCGCGACGGCGGCGAAGAACTGCGGCGAGGTCGCGGCGACGACGTCGGGCTTCTTTTCGAACAGGCCGGCGGCGAAACCGGAGACCATGAAACTCAGGAAATCGAGCGTGCGCCGCACCACGCCCCGATTGCGCGCGACGAAGGTCTTGACCCGGACGACGCGGATGCCGTCCACGGTTTCGACTTTGCGCCAGCGATTGTCGTGACCGGGGAATATCCGCCCGTGCGGAAAGTTGGGATGGCAGGTGATCACCGTCACCTGATGGCCCCACGCGATCCACCAGCAGGCGCGTTCGTAGACGCGGGTCGCGGCGGCGTTGGTTTCCGGCGGGAAGTTCTCGGTCAGGAACAGGATGTGCATCGCCGATCCGCCGTTCAAGACGCGCGGCGGCCGAAGTGAAACAGCAGTCCGGCGACGACGACGATGGCGGCGGCGAGCGCCGGGACCGTCCGGCCCGTACTCGCGCCGACGGCCAACACGATCAGCAGCGACCCGGCAACGGCGACGGCGATCGACGCCTGGCGATGATTCAAGCGCCATTCGGTGGCGCGCTGATAGAAGTGGCTGCGATGCGGCCGCCAGAATTTTTCGCCTTTGGAAATTCTGCGCAGCAGGGTGATGGTCGAGTCGGCGAGATAGTAAAGCGGCAGGATCGCCGCCGCGACCCACTGGCCCTTCGCCATCAGCATCAGCAGCAGCCAGCCGGTCAGGAAGCCCAGCGGCACGCTGCCGACGTCGCCCAGGAACAGGCGCGCCGGCTGCCAGTTCCACCACAGGAAGCCGAGCGCGGCGGCGGCGATGGTGCCGGCGTACATGGTGATGCCGTCGCCGAGGCCGGCGGCGAACGCGACCGCCATGACGCCGAGGCCGATGCATGCGGTCTCGACGCCGGTGATGCCGTCGATGCCGTCCATGAAGTTGTAGAGATTGATGAACCAGACCCACAATAGGCCGGCGGCGAGGATATCGAGATCGGGCGACAGCCAACCGCCGAAATAAGGCGCGCGGTCGCGCATCACGTAGAGCGCACCGAGCACGATGATCGTTTGTACGATCAGGCGCAGGAGAACGGGCACGCCCCGGACGTCGTCGAGCCAGGAAATCGCGGCCAGAACGACGGCCAGGCCGACGATGCCGAAGACTTCCTGGGTCGCGCCGTTAAAGAAGTATCCGATCAGGATCCAGGCGCCTAGGATCACGGGAACGACCGCCAGCCCGCCGCCTCGCGGCGTCGGGTAATGATGGCTGGAGCGTTCGTTGGGGGTGTCGAACAGTTTGGCCCACAACAGGAACATCAGCGCCAGCCCGGTCAGGGCGTAGGACGCGACGAAGGCCATGACGAACGACGCGGCGTGGGTGTGAAAGACGACGAACATCTTGGGGCCGCAGTCTATAGGGAACCGGGAATCCCGCCAAACCAAAGCGTTAGACCGCGATTCCGGGGCCGGGCGAACCCGCCCGGCTATCGGGACGAGCCTTTACCGGTTCCGGCTTGGATAGTAAACACACCGGGCGGCGCCGCGGTTCGGGGCGGGCCGCCGGCAACGCCAGGAAACGGACCCCAAATGGCCAAACAGGCCTCATTCCACGAGGATTTCGGTCGCGAAGCGCCCGCCAAAACAGGCTCGGATCGCGCCTTTGGCTTCGTTTTCGCCGTCGTTTTCGCCATTATCGGCTTATGGCCGCTGATCGCGAGCGCGGCGCCCCGGCTTTGGGCCTTGGGCGTCGCCGCGGCATTCCTGCTCGCCGCGCTGTTGTTCCCCAAGGCGCTGGGTCCGCTGAACCGGCTCTGGTTCAAGTTCGGCCTGCTGTTGCACCGGATCGTGTCGCCCCTGGTGATGGGAATGTTGTTTTTCGTCGCCGTCACGCCGGTGGCGCTGATCATGCGATTGCTGGGCAAGGATGTGTTGAACCTGCGTTTCCAGCGCGGCGCGAAGAGCTATTGGATCGAACGTACGCCGCCCGGGCCCGCGCCCGACACCATGCGCCGTCAGTTCTGAGTCCCGAGGAGTCTTCATGGCCTTCCTGATCGAGCTTTGGCAGTTTCTTCGGCACCGCAAGAAATACTGGTTGTTGCCGATCATCGTCATGATGGCGCTGTTCGGCGGCCTGGTGGTCCTGAGCCACGGTTCGGCGGTGGCGCCGTTCATCTACACGATCTTCTGACCGGCGGGCGAATTTGCGCATCCTCGGAATTTCGGCGCTCTATCACGACAGCGCGGCGGCGTTGGTCGAGGACGGGCGGATCGTCGCCGCGGCGCAGGAAGAACGCTTCACGCGCAAGAAACACGACGCCCGGTTTCCGGAAAGCGCGATCCGCTATTGCCTGGACGAGGCCGGCACCGATCTCGACGGCGTCGATTTCGTCGCCTTTTACGACAAGCCGTTCCTGAAATTCGAACGCCTGCTCGAAACCTACGTCGCGTTCGCGCCGAAGGGGTTCCAATCGTTCCGCATGGCGATGCCCGTGTGGCTGCGCGAAAAACTTTTCCAAAAGGATCTCATTCGAAAGGAACTGGCGCGCCATGCGCCGGATTTCGATTGGATGAACAAGCTGCTGTTCGCCGAACATCACCAAAGCCATGCGGCGTCGGCCTTTTTCCCGTCGCCGTTCGAGGACGCCGCCGTGCTGACCATGGACGGCGTCGGCGAATGGACCACGACATCGCTCGCGGTCGGGCGCGGCAATTCGCTCGAAGTCGTGCGCGAACTGCACTTCCCGCATTCCCTTGGGCTACTCTATTCGGCCTTCACCTATTACACCGGCTTCAAGGTCAATTCCGGCGAATACAAGGTGATGGGCCTGGCGCCCTACGGCGAGCCGAAATACGCGCAAACGATCATCGACAACCTGATGGACCTGAAGGACGACGGCACCTTCCGGCTCGATCTATCGTACTTCGATTACTGTACCGGGCTGCGCATGACCAACGCCAAGTTCGACGCGCTGTTCGGCGGCCCGGCGCGCGGCCCGGACACACGCGTGACCCAGCGCGAGATGGACTTGGCGGCGTCCATTCAAAAAGTGACCGAGGAAGTGGTGCTGCGCCTGACGCGCTCGATCGCCGCCGAGGGCATCAGCAGGAACTTGTGCCTGGCCGGCGGCGTGGCGCTCAACTGCGTCGCCAACGGCAAGGTGCTGCGCGACGGCAAGTTCGACAACATCTGGATTCAGCCGGCGGCGGGCGACGCCGGCGGCGCGCTCGGCGCGGCGCTGTGCGCCTATCACGTCTTTCAAGGTCGCCCGCGCGAAATCGGAAACGCCCAGGACGCGATGCGCGGTTCCTACCTCGGCCCCGAGTTCCCGCAGTCCGACATCGAGCGCCGCCTGACCGCCGCCGGGGCGAAATTCGAAATTCTCGACGACGAGGCGTTGCTGGCCGCCGTCGTCGCCGCGCTTAAGGACGGCAAGGCGATCGGCTGGTGCCAGGGCCGCATGGAATTCGGCCCGCGCGCGTTGGGCGCGCGGTCGTTCATCGGCGATCCGCGCTCGCCGACGATGCAGAAATTGCTCAACCTGAAAGTCAAATATCGCGAATCGTTCCGGCCGTTCGCGCCGGCGGTGCTGGCCGAGGACGCCGGCGACTGGTTCGACCTGGATCGCGAAAGCCCGTACATGCTGCTGGTCGCCGACGTCGCCGAAAAGCGCCGACGGACCATGACCGAGGCGGAACGGGCGTTGTTCGGCATCGACAAGCTGAACGTGCCGCGCAGCGAGATACCCGCCGTCACCCACGTCGACTATTCGGCGCGGGTGCAGACCGTGCACAGGGAAACCAACCCGCGGTTCCATGCGCTGCTGACGAAATTCAAGGCGGTGACCGGCTGCCCGGTGCTGGTCAACACCAGCTTCAACGTGCGCGGCGAGCCCATCGTCTGCACGCCCGAGGACGCGTTCCGCTGCTTCATGGGCACCGAGGCCGAACTCCTGGCGGTCGGCAATTGCCTGCTCAGGAAAGAAGACCAGGACCCGGCCCTGAAGCTCGACTACACCGGGGCTTTCGAGCCGGATTAAGCGAGTTTCCCAAATCATGTTCGTTTTTTGTTCTTATTTCCGCATCGGCATCCTTGCCGGGGCACCGCAAAGCCGTGCCGCAAGTCAAAAACACCAAGCTTTGGCAAAGCTTTAACGATTTCTTTCCGGGTTGACGTTCAGACTCTGAACGCTGTAGTGTTCGTTCGCTGAACATGGCCGTTCGCGAAATGAACATGATCGGCCGAAGCGGGATTTTCCGGGGGCTGTCCCTGGTCTTCGTTCACTCACAAGGCTTCAGATGAACACGCGAAATCCGCGAGCGAACGGCGACAGCGCGCTCGACCCGGAAAGCCAGATCACGCTCGGCATGCTTTCGGCGGTCGAGTACAACAGCGCGGTCACGCAGCGCGCGCTGGCGCACGATCTCGACATCGCGCTCGGGCTGGCCAATGCGTATCTGAAGCGCTGCATCAAGAAGGGCTTCATCAAGATCACGACGGCGCCGGCCAATCGCTACGCCTATTACCTGACGCCCCAGGGGTTCGCCGAAAAAAGCCGCCTGACCGCGCGCTACCTGTCGATTTCGTTCAATTTTTTCCGCAGCGCGCGCGGCGAATGCGAGGCGTTGTTCGCCATGTGCGCCGAGCGGCATTGGAATCGAGTCGCGCTTTACGGCGCCGGCGATCTTGCCGAGATCGCGACGCTTTGTGCCGGCACGAATTCGATTCGCCTCGTCGGCGTCGTCGATCCGACATTTGCTGGTGAGGAGTTCGCGCAATTGCCTGCGTTCCGCACGCTGGTGGACGCAGGTCCGCTCGATGCCCTGGTATTGACCGACTTCCGCGCGCCGCAGGAATCCTTCGATACCCTCCGTGCTCAATTTCCAGTCGAACGAATCTTGGCGCCCGATTTTCTCAAGATATCGCGCGCACCGAAAATCGTGGAAGGACGCGAGTAGATGGACGCTTGGTATGTCGTGCGGTCGCAGCCGACCGCCGAAATCAAGGCAGCGCAACATCTCGGCCGCCAAGGCTATCGGGTCTATCTGCCTCGCTGGCGCAAGCGCCGCTCGCATGCGCGCCGCGTCGATTGGGTGACGGCGCCGCTGTTCCCGCGCTATCTATTCGTCGGGTTCGATGTCGCGTGCACGCCGTGGCGTGCCATCCAATCGACCATCGGGGTCAGCCAATTGATCCTCAAGGGCGGCATGCCCGCACCGGTGCCGGACGGTATCGTCGACGAAATTCGGAGCCGCGAAACCGCCAACGGTTTGGTCGAAGTCGCCCCGGATTACCGCCGGGGCGATTCCTTGTTGATCGGCGAAGGGCCGTTCCTGGATCGGATCGGCGTGTTCGACGGGATGAGCGATTCCGAACGCGTCGCCGTGTTGCTTGATCTTCTCGGCCGCCAAGTCCGGGTCCACGTTCCGGTCTACGCGGTTAAAGCCATCGCCTGACGGACGTCTGCCCGTCGCCATCGTGGCGGCGGAAAAACGAGTGAAGTTCCCCGGCCCGGTGAAACGCTTTTCACCCGGACTGCGGTAGCATGGGAAAAACGCCAGCGTGCAAGTCGCGTCCGGTCGGCCGCTTCGTCTCCAGGACCTGTCGTTGGTCTGTTACGATTTCGACGGGGTAATGACCGACAATCGACTTTTACTGTCGGAAGACGGCCGCGAATCCGTGTTCGTCAATCGCGGCGACGGACTCGCAATCTCGATGCTGAGGAAGCTCGGCGTCCGGCAAATCATCCTGTCGACCGAGTCGAATCCCGTGGTTGCGGCGCGCGGCCGGAAATTGGGGATACCCGTCATTCAGGGCCAGGACGACAAGGCCGCCGCGCTTTGCGCATACGCCGGCTCGGAGGGAATCGACCTCGCGCGCGCGGTCTATATCGGAAACGACGTCAACGATCTCGCCGCCATGCGCTTGGTCGGCTATACGGTCGCGCCGTCCGACGCGCATGAATCGATCAAATCCATCTCGGCGTTCATTACCCGAGCCCGAGGCGGCGAAGGCGTCGTTCGCGAATTTTTCGACCTCATCTCAGACACTGAAGGAACCTTCTAATGGGCGTTTTCATCATCGCCGAAGTAGGCATCAACCATAACGGCGATCTTGCCATCGCCAAGAAACTGATCGACGGCGCATCGTTCTGCGGCGTGGACGCCGTCAAGTTCCAGAAGCGCACCATCGACAAGGTTTACACCAAGGAGACGCTCGATGGCCCTCGGGAAAGCCCTTGGGGGACAACTCAGCGAGACCAGAAGATGGGATTGGAATTCGGGCTGGACGAATACCGCGAAATCGACCGCTACTGCCGCGACAAAGGGCTCGCGTGGTTCGCTTCGGCGTGGGACCTCGAGGCGCAAAAGTTCCTGCGCCAGTTCGACTGCAAGTACAACAAGCTGGCTTCGGCGCAGATCGTCAACCTGCCGCTCGCGAAAATGATCGCCGAGGAAAGGAAGCACACTTTCATCTCAACCGGCATGTCGACGCTCGACGAAATCGACCGTGTCGTCGACATGTTTCGCAAGGCCGATTGCCCGTTCGAGCTGATGCACTGCAACAGTACGTATCCGATGCCGGTCGACCAGGCCAACCTGCGCTGCATCGAAACGTTGCGCCAGCGTTACGGCTGCAAGGTTGGATATTCGGGGCACGAAACCGGTCTTGCCGTCAGCGTGGCCGCCGCGGCGATGGGGGCGAGCTCGATCGAACGTCACATAACGCTGGACCGGGCGATGTACGGATCGGACCAGGCCGCTTCCGTCGAGATCGTCGGTCTCGAACGGTTGGTTCGCGACATTCGTGCCGTCGAACGCGCGGGCGGCGACGGCGTCAAACGCGTTACCGAAACCGAAGCCAAGATCCGCGAAAAGCTGAAACCGATTCCGTCTGCCATGGGGTTATGACACATCCATGTTAGGGCCGTGGCGGCTCGGCGTGATGCAAGGGCGGCTTCTGCCGAAACACCAAAGCCGTTATCAAGCCCATCCCTGCGGCCGTTGGCGCGATGAATTTCCGATCGCCGCGGCGCTGGGGCTCGACCTCGTGGAATTCATCCTCGATTTCGAAGGGGCGGAGGAAAACCCGCTTCTGGCCGACGTGCAATCCATTCGCGCGGCTGTTGCGGAGACCGGCGTCGGCGTCAAGAGCATCTGCGCCGACTATTTCATGGAAGCGCCCCTGCACAGGCCCGATACTGCCGCCGACAGCGTTGCCGTTCTGCATCGCTTAATCGAGTCCGCGGCTGAACTGAAGATATCCGATATCGTCATCCCATGCGTCGATCAGTCCCGCTTGAATGGTAACGCGGACGAGGATCGGTTCATCACTAACCTCGGGCAGGCCGTGCCGAAGGCCGAGCGGGCGGGCATCAATCTGTCGCTGGAAACGGATCTCGATCCCGATCGTTTCGCGCGTCTCCTGGCTAGGGTTTCTTCACCGCGTGTGACGGTGAATTACGACATCGGCAATTCCGCCGCGATGGGATTCGATCCCGACGCCGAATGGGCGGCCTATGGAACGCGCGTTTCCGACGTTCACGTCAAGGATCGCAAGCGCGGCGCCGGCTCGGTCGAGCTGGGCACGGGCGACGCTGATATTCCACGAGTTCTCGGACTCATGCGCGAATACGCTTTTGCCGGCCCCGTCGTCATGCAGGCCTACCGCGACGACGAAGGGGTCGCGATATTCGCCCGACAGTTGGATTGGCTGCGCCGCGTGATCGCATGAAACCGGCGCTCTATCCTCTCGAAGGCGAGCGCATCATCCTCGAACCATTCGTTGAGCGTTTCATTAGCGACGAATACATTTCGTGGCTGACGGACGAGGAAACGATCCGCTGGCTGGTTAAGGCGGGTTCGCGTATCGATCGTGTCGAAGTTGAGAAATTCTGCCGCTCGATGATTGTAAGCGCCGACTATTGCTTTTTTGCCATCGTACTTCGGCAAAAAGAGAAGCACATCGGCAACGTTCGGATAGGCACTGTCGATTGGACGTCGAGAACAACTCGCTTCGGCATGATGATCGGCGATGCTTCGGCGCGCGGCTGCGGTTTCGGGACCGATGTGATGGCTCTCGTCGAGGATTTCGCTTTCGGCACGCTCGGGTTGCAGACCATGCGGTTTCCAGTTGTGGAAGATCACCGGGCGGCGATGCGGATGTACGAAAAACGCCATTTTGCCGTCGATGGCTACTGGTCCGAGGATTTCGTGCGTGACGGGACAGCACACCGAATGGTCGCGATGACAAAATTCAATCCGAAGTTTGCGGCATGAAACACACTGCCGTGATTCCGGCGCGGGCGGGTTCGGTCGGGCTTCCCGGCAAAAATCGCCTTTTCTTCGATGCGACGGCGGATTTCATCCAGTCCCAGGATTGGTTCGCGCGCGTCGTCGTTTCGACCGACGATCCGGCGGTCGGAGAAAAAGCGCGCGCCCGGAACTTCGAAGTGCGCGACCGTCCCGTCGATCTCGCGGGGCCGACGGTGCCCATCAAGTCGGTCTTCGTCGATCTGGTCGGACAGATGAAGATCGCTGCCGCCGATATCCTTTGGCTTTTCTATTTGCCGGTTCTCTACAAGAATCCCGTCGACTTCGTTCGGGCCCGCGATCTCGCCGAACGAGCGGGCGTTCGAAGCGTTATGAGTTTCATTCCCGCCGCGACGCATCCCTATACGTGCTGGCGTTGGGATGAATCGGAAGGCCGTTTATCCCAATACGTCACCAACGACGTTTTCCGTCGCCAGGACATGCCCCCGGCGTGGATGGCCTATCACTACACTTGTTGTTTCCGGGCCGACGAGTTGCCCAATCTCAACAGCGAATTGGTCGGTCCCGCGACAAGACCGATCTTCCTGGACAGCGCCACTGCCGCCAACCTGATCGAAGTGGATACGCCCGAAGACCTTGCGCGATGGCGGAAGGCCCAGATCGGAAAGAATCAATGATCCTAAAAAAACCCGACATCACCGTTTCCAACGCCCTTTACGCCCGGGCGCGGGAGATCGTGCCGGCCGGCACGCAGACGTTCAGCAAAGGCGTCACGCAGTTCGTCGACGGGTTTGCGCCCAAGTTTCTTCGGCGCGGCAAGGGTGCGCGGGTCTGGGACGTGGATGGCAACGAGTATCTCGATTACATCATGGCCTGCCATCCGTTGATTCTCGGCTACGCCGACCCGGACGTGAACGCCGCCGTGATCGAACAGTTGGAGGAAGGGTCGACTTTCAGTCAGATGCATCCGCTGGAGGTCGAAGTGACCGAGCTTCTGATCGAGGCCGTGCCGTGCGCCGAGGCCGCCCGCTTCGGCAAGAACGGCGCCGACGCCACCACGGTTGCGGTTCGCGTGGCACGGGCCGTCACCGGCCGCGATCATGTCGCGTACTGCGGCTATCACGGCTGGCACGATTGGTACATCGCCAACACCGATCTCAACAGCGGCATCCCGAAATTCAATCAGGAACTGGCGCATTCCTTTGCCTATAACGACCTCGGCAGCCTGGAGCGCATCTTCGCCGCGCACCCCGGTCAAGTCGCGTGCGTCATCATGGAACCGCTGACCATTCTCGAGCCGAAGGACGGCTTCCTGTCCGAGGTGAAGAAGATGGCGCGCCATCATGGTGCGCTGCTTGTTTTCGACGAAATTATCACCGGCTTTCGTTTTGCGTTCGGCGGCGCCCAGGAACTGACCGGGGTCACGCCCGATCTCGCCTGCTATGCCAAGGCGATTTCAAACGGCGTTCCGCTGTCGGCGGTGGTCGGCAAGAAGGATTACATGTTCGCGCTGGAAAAGACCTTCTTTTCCTTCACCTATGGCGGCGATTGCATCGGCTTGGCCGCCGCGAAGGCGTGCATCCCCAAACTGAAGCGCGAAAAGGTGCCAGAGCACCTATGGCGCGTCGGCGCCGTCCTGAAGGATGGGTACAACAAATTGACGCATCAATACGGCTTGGCAGACTTCACCCAGTGCATCGGCTATCCTTGCCGGACCATCGTGTCGTTCGATGGGCGAGGCCGTTTCGACGAACTGGAGATGAAGTCGTACTTCCAGCAGGAGCTGATTCGCCGCGGCATTCTATGGACGGCCTATCACGCGCTTTGCTGGAGCCACAAGGAAGCCGACATCGCCTATACCCTGAATGCCTACGAGGACGTGTTGAAGCTGTTCCGGAAGGCGGTCGACTCGAATGCATCGCTTCGATCGTTGATCGAGGGCGAGCCGGTAAAGCCGGTGTTCCGCAAAGTCGCCGACTTCAATTCCTACGTCACCAAGGGAGCCAAGCGGGCCTGATGCGCGCCCTGTTCCTGGGTCTCGGCGGTGTCGGTCAGCGACATCTGCGCAATCTCGGGACATTGATTCCGGAAGCCGACCTTGCCGCCGTCCGCGGTCGCGGCCGCCGCTTCGAGATCGGCAATAACCTGAAAGCCGACACCGATACCGACATCGTCGCCAAGTACCGTATTTCGGAACTCCCCGACTTGGATGCCGCGCTCGACTGGAGCCCCGATATTGCCATTGTGGCCACCCCGTCGGCCTTGCATGCCGCACACGCATGCCCGCTCATCGACGCCGGGGTTCCGGTCTTGATCGAAAAGCCTGTCACCGCCGACCGGGCCTCGTTCGATGCCGTCTGCCGCGCCGGCGCCGCGCAGCGCGCGCCGACGATGGTCGGCTATCAATTGCGATTTCATCCCTGCGTTCGGACTTTCAAGGAATGGTTGGATGCCGGCCGAATTGGACAGTTACAGTCGATCGAGGTCGCCGTCCATTCCTTCATGCCGGCATGGCACGATTACGAAAAACCGAACGCTTTCTATGCGGGCGTCAAAGCGCTCGGCGGAGGGGTGGTATTGACGGAAATTCACGAGATCGATCTTCTCTGTTGGTTTTTCGGGCCGGCGACGGTCGTAGCCGCGACCGGCGGCCGGCTCGGCCGCTACGATCTGGATGTCGAAGACACGGTCGCCGCGGTCGCTACCTTCAATGTTTCGGGCCGCGCCGTGCCCGCCGCCGTAACCCTATCCTTCGTGCAAACCCCGCCGACGCGCCGATTCGTGGCCAATGGCGAGCGCGGGCGGATCGTCATGAACCTGCCGGCGCTGTCCGTACGTCTCGAGGGCGAAGAGCAGGACGAATTTCACCTGCCGTCCGGATTCGACCGCAATTCGGTCTTTCTCGACGAAATGCGCGAATTCCTGGATTGCGCCCGAACCGGTCGCGAGCCGTTGACATCCCTTGCCAACATTCGTGACGGTCACTTGGCGGCGTTGGCGATCTTGGATGTAATGACGCAAAATCCTTCGAACATGGCGTCCTGATCGTGGAACGATTTTCCCTCGTGGATCGCGTCGCCGTCATTACCGGTGGAGCGGGACTTCTGGGGACTGAGCACGCGGCGGCGATCGCCGAACTCGGCGGCCGGCCGGTGTTGTGGGATCTGGACGCCGCGCGGGCCGCAGCGGCGGCCAAGAAAGTAGCCGATGCCTGGCACGTTCAATGTCTGGGAATCGGCGTCGATATCACCGATGAATCCGCCGTCGTGCGTGCCCTGGATAAGACGCTGGAAGCGACCGGGGGCGTCGATATTCTGATCAACAACGCAGCCAACAATCCGGCCGTCGATTCCGAGGGGGGCATTCCCACCAGCCGGCTGGAACGATTCCCCCTCGAACTCTGGAACGCCGACATTGCCGTGGGGCTCACGGGGGCATTTCTCTGCGCCCGAATGATCGGCGCGCGTTTGGCCGAGCAGAAATCGGGCGTCATTCTGAATATCGCTTCGGATCTGGGCCTGGTCGCGCCCGATCAACGTATCTACCGCCGCGACGGTCTCGAGGACGACAGCCAACCGGCCAAGCCGGTGACCTATTCGGTGGTGAAACACGGGCTGATCGGGTTGACGCGGTATCTCGCCACATACTGGGCCGAAAATGGCGTGCGCGTGAACGCATTGGCACCCGGCGGCATACGCACGGATCAGCCGGAGTCGTTCGTTGCGAAGTTGGCGGACCTGATCCCCATGGGACGCATGGCCAAGCGCGACGAATATCGCGGCGCGATCCAATTCCTTTGTTCGGATGCGTCGTCTTATATGACAGGCGCGGTCCTCAGCGTCGATGGGGGGCGCACGGCATGGTGAATCGATCCGATTCGGTCGGGCGCGTCGCCTATCTCCTGCAGAATCCACTGAATACCAGGGATTACGAACGCTTCGGCATTCCCATCCTGTTGGCCGAAGGCGTTGCCGTCACCGTCGTCGACGTGTCCGCCGTCGTTCACCCCCATATCGAATTTTCGGCGAACCCCGATAACGGTTTTCCGGATGTCGAAATGATCCGCGTCGCTTCCGCCGGCGAAATCGAGTCCATCGTTCCGAAGCTCGCCGCCGCCGACGTTACCTTCAATTTAGCTGAAAGCGGATTCATCACCGGCGGCAATCTGCCGGTGTTCCGCGCCATCGCGCGCGCCGGAAAGCCCTATCTCGCGGCTGCTTCCAATTCCTTTCCCGCCTGGAACCGGCAAGTCGACGACCGTTCTTCGCTGCGGGCGCGCGTAAACGATATATTCTTGCGACGCCGCCAGATTCGCCCCTGGCGTTCGTTGCTTGCGCGCACTCCGCCCGGGTGGCTTGGCGTGACGAGTCCCGCGTTTCTCGTCGTCGGCGGGCGTCACAGCACCGATAACCGTCTTGCCGATTCTCGAACCGTCGCCATTGCAGCCCACGCCATGGATTACGACATTTATCTTCGGGAATTGGCACGCCGTCCCTCAGTTTCGAATATCGCCGTCTTTATCGACGAAAACAGGCCTTTTCACCGCGACCTGAAGGAAATGGGATACGATTTCATCGTTGATCCCGATGAGTATTTCGACAAGTTGCGCCGTTTCTTCGACCGCATCGAAAAGGAAATGGGCTTGTCCGTCGTGATCGCGGCCAATCCGCGCGTCGATTATGCCAGTAAGCCTCATTTATTTGGCGGTCGGCGCATCGTCCCCGACTCCACCGCGCGTGCGATTGCCGAATCGCGCCTCGTGCTCGCCCATCGTTCCACCGCCATCGGGTTCGCCGTCATGTTCGGCAAGCCGGTGCTTCAGATCGCGACCCAAGACAATTACCGGCATCCGACTCAGCGGCCTTATTTCGACGGATTTGCCCGCGCGCTCAACAAGCAGATCAGTTTCTACGACGATCCCGACGCCGCCGATCTGACGCGTGCCATGGACATGAACCAGCGCGCCTATGCCGAGTACATGGCCGATTACGTCAAGCGTCCCGGTTCGCCCGACAAGCCTTACTGGAAAATCGTGCTCGATGAGCTTCGCGGTCGCGGCGTTCTGCTTTCGGGATCGCCCCTTCCGGCGCCCGCGCGGATCGAAAAACGGATCGCCTCATGACGGCATCTCGTTACGCGGCCCTTGCCGACTTGAAATTGCCGATGGCCGGGACGCTGACCCGCACGGCGTTGTTTCACGATCCGGGTTATCCGGCGACGGAAGCGATGGACGCCGAGCAACGCAAGCTCGCCGACGAATTCAACGATCGGATCGTGGCCGGCAAGGTCGAGTTCGAGATCGTGCCCTGCCTGTGCGGCGCCGAATGCTTTAGCTTGATCGCCCGTTATGACCGGTATCGGATCAGGCAAGATTCGGTCATTTGTACCGAGTGCGGCCTAATCCAGAGCATGCCGCGGCTGACCGAGTCGGCGTATCGAGATTTTTACGGTTCCGATTTTTACCGCCGACTCTACGATCCGCAGGCGCTTCAGTTGGACGCCACCGGCTTCGAGGCGATGGTCAAAGCTCGATATTATCGGTTCGATTTCGTTCGAAACACGCCCGAGTGGCCTAAAATCGGCAAGGTTCTGGAATTGGGCTGCGGCGGCGGATGGAATCTCATGCCTTTCGCGCGCGGCGGTCGCAAGATCGTCGGATACGATCCCAGTCCGGGCCTGGTGTCGCTGGGCCGCTCGCTCGGCCTCGACCTGCGCCAAGGGTGGATCGAAAACATTAATGAAGGCGACTTCGATTTGATCGTTCTCTCGCATGTCGTCGAGCATTTCACGGATCCCGTCGGGACGGTGAAACGCCTCGTCCCCCTGCTCGCGCCGGGCGGATCCTTCTACATCGAAGTTCCCAATGCCGATCATTTCATCTTGAACGGATTGCAGACCGCTCACACCTACTACTTCAGCCCCGGCACCTTGCGCCGTTACATGGGAGAGGCGGGATTGGCAACCGATAGAATCGCCGAGTTCGCATCGCATATGGGCGGCATGTTCCGCCCGCTCGAAGGCAAAGCGGATTTGGGTTCTTCGAGCGAATACGACCGCATGTGCCGCTTGATACTCTCTTACCAGCGACGCGAATCGATCAAAGCCGCCTTGAACCGCTTGGGGCTTTTACCCGCCGCCCGTCGGCTCTGGCAAACGCTTCGCGGAAGCCGCGGTGCCATGCCGAATAGCGTCCAAACCGTCGAATAATCCCTAGGCTATTTCCTTGAAAACAATCATCGCTACGACGCCGATTCGACCGCGCCCGACATCGACACCGCCGTTCGGCAGCTTGGCGATCGTCAACTATCTGCGCAAGAATGGTATCGAAGACGTCGAATTCTACCATATCGACGGAAACCGGCCGCGTTACGAGGACGTGCTGGCTTATTTCCGCGATAAAAAGCCGGGTGTGGTGGGCATCAGCGCCGTGGTTTCGACGGCGTATGCCTACACCAAACGCTTGGCCCAGGATATCAAGCGCATGTTTCCGAACACGTTGGTCGTGGTCGGCGGCAACCTGGCCGCCAGCGCCGAGGTGCTGCTGCGGCGGGCGGGCGTGGATCTCTGCGTTACCGGCGAGGGCGAGAGAACGTTCCTTGAGATCGTCCGGCGAGCTGAAACGACCCGTCTCCCGGTCGAGTTCTCCGACATTCCCGGCGTCGCCTATATCGACAGCCTCGGCGCGCTACAGATGACGCCCTATGCCGAATCCCTTCCGGCCGACGAGGTATTCGATTTTCGTTGGGAAGACCTAGCCTCGGCCGCCGATTTGGGGATCTACATCTACGATCCCATGGTGCCGGGCGAAGAGGAATATTGGTTGCGCGACGATCCGCGCACGCGCGACGGGCATCGATACGGCAAAAAACTGGCCACGCTCCGTTGCTCCAAGGGCTGCGTCGCCCGATGCACCTTCTGCCATCGATGGGACAAGGGCATTCGCTATATTCCCGTCGATCTTCTGATTGCGCGCATCAAGGAACTGATCGATAGCCACAACGTCGGCTTTCTGGTGATCGGCGATGAGAATTTCGGCACCGATCGACGCTGGCTTTCCGAGTTTTGCGCCAAGATTAAGCCGCTGGACGTTCTTTGGAGGGTGGCCGGTATGCGCGTGAACTGCGTCAGCCCCGAGATCATCGCGACGATGCGGGATTCGGGCTGCGTCGCACCGATGTTCGGCATGGAAACCGGCAGCGAGCGCATGCTCCAGATCATGGAAAAGAAGGTCAAACTCGTCGACAACTATAACGCCATGAAGTGGACGGTCGATTCCGGGCTTTACACGGTGGTGCAGCTCGTTCTCGGGATGCCCGGCGAAACGCGGGAAACGATCCAGGAAACGATCGATTTCTGCAAGTACGCCATGACTCTTGCATCGCGCCAGAACCCGAACGACCTTTCCGTCAATTATGCCCAGGCCCTTCCCGGAACGCCGCTTTACGAATTTGCCCGAAGCCGGGGCATGATCGGCGCGGGACTCGACGGCGAGGAAATATATCTCCTTCGCATATCCGACAAGGATGCCCACGACGAGATAACGACGCTCAATTTCACGGATTCGTCCGACTTGGAGTGCCAAACGTGGCGCACGCGGATTCAAATCGAAACCAATTACCATTACGTCCGGACCTTCGGTCTGGATCGCTACCGCCGGGTTTTGCTCAACGATACGAACTTTTTCCGCCATCCTCGGCAAGAAGACGGTTTCTTCGCCAATCCCAAGCGGCTGGTTGACCGCAGCATCGCCGTTAGCACCATTAACGAAGATCGGGAAATCCACGATCTCGACGCCGCCGCGCGCCTGCCGTCGCTCTGGGGGCTGCTTGCCAAGGGCAATCTGGGCATGGCGGTCATATGCTATCCGGTGGTCTTTTATCGCCTGCGTGCCCTTTTGCCGTCGATGGTCTTGGTTCGCGCCTTGGTGCGCAATGGGCCGAGATATGCCCTGCGCCTGCTTGGCCGACACCTTCGTCATTTGTTCATTGCGGGCGCCGCAACCGGGCGGCATGCGATCGGCGACTACAAATCCTTGCGCAAGATCGTGGAGAAGGACGTCGACTTGGCAAGAAGCGCCGAATCGATGACTCCTCTGCGGCGGGGACGTTGAGAGCGTGAACGGCGAATTCGTGCGATTTTGATGTCTAGGCATTTCGATGCCAGCGACCCTTTGCTCGCCCGAATCCTGGGGCGTAGCCGGTCGTTATTCGCCGGCGACCTGGCCGCCAATACAACGCGCCTTGAACAGGCCATTGCCGACCGTCGACTGCTTGTTATCGGCGCCGCCGGTTCCATCGGCGCGGCCTTTGTCAAGGCCGTTATTCCATTCCGGCCTGCAGCATTGCATCTTGTCGACATCAACGAAAATACATTGGTTGAAGTAGTGCGCGACCTGCGCTCTTCCATGCAACCGCTTCCCGACGATTTTTGCACCGTGACAGCTGACTTTGCGGGGGAGGAATTTGCCCGCTTTGCCGACGACAACGGCCCTTATGACATTCTAGCAAACTTTTCCGCGCTCAAGCACGTTCGCGCAGAGCGGGACGTTTATAGTTTGTTACGCATGATCGAGGTCAACGTCGCGGCGCTCGATCGCTGTCTCGACCGGGCCGGCGCTCTGGGATTGAAGCGCGTCTTCTCGGTGTCGACCGACAAGTGCGTCCGCCCCGCGAGCTTGATGGGCGCCACCAAGAACCTGATGGAGAAGGTCCTATTTTCCCGGTCCGGGACCTTCGTCGCCTCGTCGGCGCGGTTCGCCAACGTCGCGTTCTCGGCCGGAAGCCTGCTGGAAGGATTTGAACACCGGCTTGCCAAGGGACAGCCCCTGTCGGCACCGGTCGACGTCCGCCGCTACTTAATTTCGCACGAGGAAGCGGCGCAGCTTTGCTTGCTCGCATGCTTCCTGGGCGAGGATCGCCAAGTATTTTTCCCGAGGCTTTCAGCGGCCGAACATCTGATCGGATTTCCGGCCATCGCCGAAGCGCTTCTGGCCGACCGGGGGCTGAAGCCGCTCGTTTGCACTTCCGAACGCGAAGCGCAGCAGCTTTGCTCGCACGGCCGCCCGCCCGGATACTGGCCGTGCGTTTTCTCGCCGTCGAACACTAGCGGCGAAAAAATGGAAGAAGAATTCTTCCGTAAGGACGATCTGATCGACGTTGTCTCATTCCAGGCTGCGGGAGTGGCGCACGAACGTGCCGCGTCGCCCGATTCGATTCAAACCTTTCTTGCCGCTATCGCGCACATCCGCGCCGAACCCCGCTGGCGCAAGGACGACGTTTTTGCCGTGATCAAGGCGGCCGTTCCGGAACTCGATCATGCGGAACACGGCTTCCATCTCGATCAGAAGATGTAACGGCGGCATGCGTTCGAACCTCGATATCGCCGGCGCGGTCGACGTCCTGCGAGGCCTGCTCCCCGGCCATGCGGCGCTGCACGAGCCGGAGTTTCGCGGCAACGAATGGGCCTACGTGAAAGATTGTCTGGATACCGGGTGGGTTTCCTCGGTCGGATCCTATGTGGACCGGATCGAAAAGGACCTTTGTTCGCTGACAGGCGCCAAGTATGCCGTCGCTACGGTCAACGGTACGGAATCGCTCCATGTCGCCCTGCTGCTGGCGGACGTCGAACCGGAAAATGAAGTCTTGGTGCCGACCCTGACCTTCGTCGCTACCGCGAACGCCGTCGTGTACTGCCGGGCAACGCCGCATTTCGTCGACAGCGACGCCTCGACCCTTGGCGTCGATCCGCACAAGCTCGCCGCGTATCTCGACCGGATCGCCGAACGGCGCGACGGGCGCTGCGTCAATCGGGCGAGCGGACGGACAATTAGGGCACTGATCGTCATGCACGCCTTCGGCCATCCTGCCGATCTCGATGCCTTGGTCGCGCTCTGTCGGGACTGGAACATTACCCTGATCGAGGACGCTGCCGAATCCCTGGGTAGCAACTACAAGGGGCGACATACGGGAACGTTCGGTCGAATTGGCACGCTCAGTTTCAATGGCAACAAGATCGTCACGACCGGTGGCGGCGGTGCCATCCTCACCGACGATGCGGAACTCGGACGCCTAGCCAAGCACGTTACCACCACCGCGAAGTTGCCCCATAAATGGGCGTTCAGACATGATCGGGTCGGATTCAATTTCCGCATGCCGAACGTCAACGCCGCGATCGGCTGCGCCCAACTCGAACGCCTGGACGATTTCGTCACGCGCAAACGCCGCCTAGCCGAGACGTATCGCAACGCATTCTCGGGCTTTCCCGGCCTCTCGGTTTTCGTGGAACCCGCGTTCGCCCGCAGTAATTATTGGCTCAACCTACTGCTGTTGGACGACGATTGCGCCAGCGGGCGGGACGGCCTTCTTGCGGCCAGCAACGAAGCCGGCATCCAGACCCGCCCAGCCTGGGAGCCGATGCACAGATTACCGATGTACGCCGGCTGTCCGCGCATGGACCTTTCCGTCGCCGAGGACCTGGTCCGGCGGTTGATCAACGTTCCGTCCAGCCCGGCGCTGGCGGATGCTCGCGCTTCGTCCTCCCGTGCCACTGCGTAAGATTGCCGTCGTCAGCGGCAGCCGCGCCGACTACGGACATCTTTTCTGGCTGCTCAGGGAAATCGAGGATGATCCCGCATTGGAGCTGCAATTGATCGTTACCGGAACGCATCTCTCCGAGACTTTCGGCCGGACCGTGACGGAGATAGAGCAGGATGGCCTTTCCGTCGCCGCTCAGGTTAACGTGCCCTTGGGCGGCGACCGGCCTGTCGATATCGCCCATACGTCGGCGGCGGCGCTCGATGGGCTGTCCCGGGCTTTCGAACGGTTGAAGCCCGACGTTGTCGTGGTTCTCGGCGATCGCTTCGAAACGCTTTCGGCGGCGACTGCGGCGCTGCTCGCTAATATTCCGATCGCCCACATCCACGGCGGCGAAGTGACCGAAGGCGCCATCGACGACGCCATCCGCCACGCCATCACCAAGATGGCCCGTCTGCATTTCGCCGCCGCCGAACCGTACGCCCGGCGAATCGTCCAGATGGGCGAGGATCCGGTCGCCGTGTACAACGTGGGCGCGCCCGGCCTGGATCACATCGCCCGACTGTCTTTCATGACGCGATCGGAATTGGAATCCGATCTCGGCTTCTGTCTTTCCGGCGGTCCGCTGCTGGTCGTCACGTATCATCCGGAAACCGCCAGCCGCGATCCCGTCGGTGGGATCGTTCCCCTGCTGGAAGCACTCGGCGATTTCCCCGCCGTGCGCTTGGTGTTCACGGGCGTGAACGCCGATGCCGGGCACGAGGGCATCGCGAAGGCGACGCGCGAATTCGTCGCGGCGCACGCCGATCGCGCGATCGCCGTTGCGTCCCTCGGCCGACGGCGCTATCTCAGCCTACTCAAGATCGCCGCCGCCGTGGTCGGCAATTCCTCAAGCGGTCTGATCGAGGCGCCGGCGTTGGGCGTGCCGACTGTGAACGTGGGAACGCGGCAGGGTGGTCGGCTTCAGGCCCTAAGCGTGTTGGGCTGTCCGGCCGAGCGCCGGGCCATATCCGACGCCATAGCCCGGGTTCTCGAGCCTGCTTTTCGCGCGGACCTGGACAAGTCGTCGTCCCCTTACGGCCAAGGCGACGCCAGCCGGCGGATCAAAGACATCGTCAAGGCGGCGCCGCTCGACAGCCTGCCACCCAAGGTCTTTCGCGACCTATTATGAGCCGCGTCTTCGTCATCGCCGAAGTGGGGGTCAACCACGACGGCCGCCGCGACCGTGCCCTGGCGCTGGTCGACGCGGCGGCGGCCAGCGGCGCGGATGCGGTCAAATTTCAGACCTTTGTGCCCGAACTTCTCGTCGTGCGGGGCGCGGGGAAGGCCGAGTACCAGAAGAAGACTACCGACGCAGCCGAGGATCAGTTGTCGATGTTGCGCCGCCTTGCGCTCGGCCGCGACGATTTCCGCGCCATCAAGGCGCATGCGGAATCCCGGGGCATACGGTTTCTTTCGACACCGTTCGACATTCCGAGCCTGACGTTTCTGATCGAAGAACTAGACCTGCCGCAGATCAAACTGGCTTCCGGCGCCGTCACGCACGGCCCGTTACTGCTGGCGGCCGCGCGCACCGGACGCTCGATCATGCTGTCGACGGGGATGAGCGACCTCGGTGACGTGGACGCGGCGCTGGGTGTGCTGGCCTACGGATATGGCGGCGGGACCGCACCCTGCCGCCGGGCTTTCGCCGCCGCCGATCGCGGCCTCTTGAAGGACAAGGTCACGCTGCTTCATTGCACGAGCGACTATCCCGCGCGTTTCGAGGACGTTCACCTACGCGCGATGCAAACGCTCGCCGACCGTTTTGAGTTGCCGATCGGCTATTCCGATCACACGCCGGGCATCGGCGTCCCGGTCGCCGCGGCCGCCTGCGGCGCGCGTGTCATCGAAAAGCACGTCACGCTGGATCGCGCCTTTCCCGGTCCCGACCACGCTGCGTCGTTGGAGCCTGCCGAACTGACCGCGATGGTATCGGCGATCCGCGAGGTCGAAGCCGCGCTCGGTAAGGCCGAGAAGCGTCCGAGCGTTTCCGAGATGGCTGTCGCCCGCGTCGCGCGGTCCAGCTTGGTCGCCTTACGCCCGATCGCGGCGGGTGAGCGGTTTACGGAAGAAAATCTGGGCGTCAAGCGACCGGGGACCGGTGTTGCGCCGATGGACTATTGGGATTGGCTGGACCGGCCTGCCAGCCGCGCCTTCGCAGCCGACGAGATCGTCGCGCCATGAGTCCGCCATTGATCGTCATCGTCGGGGCGGGCGGCCACGGCAAAGTCCTGGCCGAGGCGTTGCGGGCCGGCGGAGTTCCGGTGCGCGGCTTCGTCGAGGCCGATCCGGGCCGCCACGGCGGCGCGGTGTTGTCCCTTCCGGTTCTGGGTGGCGACAACGTCGTGTTCGGGATGTCGCCCGAATCGGTGGAATTGGTCAACGGCGTCGGATCCGTCGCGAACCCGATGCAACGCCGCGCGGTTTACGAAAAGTTCGTTGCGCATGGGTTCCGTTTCCGGACCGTCGTCCATCCCGCCGCCGTCGTCGCGCCGGATGCGATTCTCAGTGACGGCGCGCAAGCGATGGCGGGCGTCGTTGTCCAGCCGGGGTGCCGTATCGGAACGGATGCCATCATCAACACCGGCGCCCGCATCGATCACGACTGTGTCGTCGGCGAACACGCGCATGTCGCGCCCGGCGCGATCCTCTGCGGCAACGTCGAGATCGGGGACGGCACGCATGTCGGCGCGGGCGCGACCGTCATTCAGGGCTGTCGCGTGGGGGCCGGCGTCCTGGTCGCCGCCGGGGGAGTTGTCGTTCGAGATATTCCCGATGGAACGAAGGTCGCCGGTGCGCCGGCACGGGCAATGCGCTCAGCCCGTACCGGTAAGATCGTGCATGAAACCAATGGCCGATAATTTCCGATCGCCGTCTTTCGTCGGTTCCCAGGGAGGGTATGTCTGGCTCGGCG